>DATBBE010000060.1:0-24629 GCA_036271155.1 Nocardioides sp.
CTCGTGGCGATGACCGTCACCGACCGGCGGGCCATCCCGTCGATGCATCCCGGTCGCGCCGACGTGATCGGGGCCGGGGCCCTCATCTGGGCTCGTGTGCTGTCACGCGCCGGCGTCGCCGACTACCGCGTCTCCGAGGCCGACATCCTCTACGGCATCGCCGCGTCTCTGGTCGTGCCATGACGCACCCCGCTGATCTGCCACACCCCATCACCGGCACGGCGTACCCCAGCCCGGTGCCGCCGGGCACCGGCTGGCCCGACGATCCGGCGTCGGCGGACACACCGGTCGCCCGCACCCCCGACGACGTACGCCGCCTCTCGGCGGTCGACGACCTGGGTCAGATCGACGCCCGGGTCAGCGTCTGCTCGGCCTGCCCGCGGCTGGTGGGCTGGCGCGAGGACGTCGCGCGCGACAAGCGCGCGTCGTTCGCCGACCAGCCGTACTGGGGTCGTCCGATCGCCGGCTGGGGCGAGGCGGCGCCCCGGCTCGTGATCGTCGGACTCGCCCCGGCGGCGAACGGCGGCAACCGCACCGGTCGCGTCTTCACCGGTGACTCGTCGGGGGACTGGCTGTTCGCGAGCCTGCACCGTGTCGGCCTGGCGACGCAGGAGCGCAGCGATCATGCGGGCGACGGTCAACGTCTCGTCGGCGCGCGGATGGTCGCCACCGTGCGCTGCGCGCCACCCGCGAACAAGCCCACGGTGTCCGAGCGCGACACCTGCGCGCCCTGGATCAACCGTGAGCTCGCCCTGCTCGCGCCGACGCTGCGGGTCGTCGTGGCGCTGGGCGCCTACGGCTGGGACGGCGCGCTCCGGGCGCTGGCCGGCGCCGGCTACGTCGTACCCAGGCCGAAGCCCCGGTTCGGTCACGGGGCCGAGGTGACACTGGCGCACGAGGCGGGCGGCGTACGCCTGCTCGGCTGCTACCACCCGTCGCAGCACAACACCTTCACCGGCCGCCTGACCCCCGCGATGCTCGACGAGGTGCTCGCCGCCGCCCGCGACCTCGCCGGCATCCCGGCCCCCTGAGCCCCGCGACGTCATACGGTGTAGGGGCTATAGCCCACGTCTCGTATGACGTCCGGACAGCGCCCCTGTATCCCAACCGGTAGAGGAAGCCGCCTTAAAAGCGGTCCAAGTCTGGGTTCGATCCCCAGCGGGGGCACGAGCCGACCTGCCTAGGCTGTCGCCATGTCCCAGGTGACGCCGGTGCCGCGCGCACATCCGATCCAGCAGGGCTCCGAGCGGTCGATGCTGGAGAGCATGCTCGGCTTCTACCGCGCCACGGTGGTCAACAAGGTGGCCGGGCTGACGGACGCCCAGGCGTTCGCCGCGGCGGTCCCGCCCTCGACCCTGACGCCGGCCACCGTGGTCAAGCACCTGACCGGGACGGAGCGGTTCTGGTTCAGCATCGACTTCGCGGGTCTCGACGTGACCTGGCCGTGGACCGACGACGACCTGCACGGCAACTTCCGGCTCGAGCCTGAGGACACACTCGCCACGATCGTCGCGGACTACGTCGAGGAGTGCGCGCGATCTCGAGCCGCGGTGGCACCTTTCGACCTCGACGACGCCGCCCGCGGCGACGACATGGACTTCACCCTGCGCTACGCGATGATCCACCTGATCCAGGAGACGGCACGGCACTGCGGTCACCTGGACCTGCTGCGGGAGACCACGGACGGCACTGTCGGCGGCTGACTGCCCTGGGCGTCGCCCGCGACTAGGGTGTGGCGGTGACCGGTGGGATGACTCGGGATCGGTGCCGATGACGGCGGGTGCGCTGTCGGCCGTCGAAGCCGTCCGGAAGATCCGGCCGGGGCAGCGTGTCTTCGTCGGCTCGGCGTGCGCGACGCCACGGGCCCTCCTGCGTGCTCTCGAGGAGCTGCCCGTCCCCATCCCCGGCGTCACCCTCGTCCACGCCCTGACCGACCGGGTCGGCCTCGGCGAACCACCCCGCACGGCGTACCTGCATCGCGTCTTCTACGCCGGCCGCGACATCCGCGACCTGGCGTCGAGCGGGCTCGTCGACTACGTCCCGATCTCGCTCGCCGACGTGCCGAGGATGTTCACCGACGGCCACCTGCCTCTGGACGTCGCGCTCGTCCAGGTCGCGCCACCCGACGGCGACGGCACCTGCAGCCTGGGTGTCTCCGTCGACATCACCCGGGCCGCCGTGCTCGCCGCCGACGTCGTGATCGCGGAGGTCAACCCCGCGATGCCGCGCACGCGTGGCAACAGCAGGATCCCCTTCGACCGGATCACCCACGTCGTCGACGTCAGCACCCCGGTCATCGAGTACGTCCACGACCCGGCGACCGGAGTCGCCGAGCAGATCGCGCGCTACGTCGCACGCCTCGTGGACGACCACGCGACCCTGCAGGTCGGCCTCGGCCGGGTGCCCAACGAGATGCTGCGGCACCTCCACCACCGGCGTGACCTCTCCGTCCACTCCGACGTCATCACCGACCCGGTCGCCGACCTCGTGGATGCCGGCGTCATCACCGGCCCGGTCGTCGGGAGCTGGGCCATGGGCACCGACCGGCTCTATCGACGCCTCGCCACCGACGACCGGTTCTCGCTGCACCCGATCGAGCACGTCTGCGACCCCGCCGTCATCGCGGGGCACGAGCGGATGGTCTCGGTGACCCAGGCCTTCACCGTCGACCTCAGCGGCCAGGTCTGCACCGAGCGCCTCGACGGCGAGCTCTACGGCGGCGTGTCCACCGGCCCCGACTTCCATCGAGGTGCGCTGGCAGCCGCCCGCGGCGTTCCCATCATCTGCCTGTCCTCGCGTACGCCGGCCGGCGAGCCCGCGGTCCGCCCGGCGCTGGGCCCCGACGAGCCGGTGGGGATCGGTCGGGCCGACGTGCGGTGGGTGGTCACGGAGTACGGCACGGCGTATCTCTTCGGCCGCTCCCTGGCCGAACGGGCCGTCGCGATGATCGGCATCGCCCACCCCGACGACCGGGCCACCCTGCTCGAGCAGGCGCGGGAGCGAGGCGTCGTCGCCCGCGACCAGGAGCTGCGCAGCGGTCGCGCCTACCCGGTCGACGAGGAGCGCGAGCTCGCCCTGCGGGACGGCCGCCGGGTGACCGTCCGACCCACCCGGGCCGGCGACCGGGGCAGCCTTCAGGAGCTGTTCCACCGTCTCCCGGAGAAGGACGTCACCACGAGGTTCTTCAACCGGCTGACGTCCCTGACCGACCAGGCCGCCGACCACCTCTGCAACGTCGACTACGACGAGGAGATGGCGTTCGCCGCCGTCGTGGGGCCACCCGAGCACGAGCGGATCGTCGCCACGAGCAGCTACTACCGCGACCCGCGCGACCACTTCGCGGAGGTTGCCTACATGGTCGAGCCGGACTGGCAGGGCAGCGGCCTGGCGACCGCGCTGCACGCGCGCACCACGGAGTACGCCCGCGCGCACGGCGTGCGTGGCTTCACCGCGGACGTCCTGATGAGCAACCCCGCGATGCTCAAGGTCTTCCGCCGGGCCGCGGGGCACACCCTGCGGATGGACGCCGACGCCGGTGTCTACGAGGTGCGGATGAGGTTCACCGACGAGGGAGAGCCGGGCTGAGTCAGGTGGGCGGCGCTGAGACGAGGGCCTCGAGCTCGTCGCGCCAGCCCTCCTCGTGGGGCCAGACCGACCGCACCAGCCAGGTCGCACCGGCCGCGGCATAGGCCTCCGACGAGCTGCCGGGGGGCCACTGGGCCACGAGGTCCCAGTCGTCGTGCGGGTGGGGGCCGACGTAGTCCGCCAGCTGCTCGGGGGTCAGGAAGTCCTGGGCGATCGGGACGTAGCCGTCCCACCGGCGCGCCCGCTCGAGCGGCTTGCGGTTCGGCGCCCTGCCGGCGATCCAGATCGGCACCCGGGGACGCTGCACCGGCGCTGGCCGCAGTGAGCCCGAGACCTGGACGTGGTCGCCATGGAACGTCGAGCGCCCCTCGGCGAGCAGGTCGCCGAGCACGGTCAGAGCCTCGTCGGTGATCGCCCCTCGCACGACGTAGGACGGGTCGTCGCCGAAGTCGGAGAAGTCGAGGTCGGGCGGGTCGCCGAGGCCGACGCCGAACGTGGCGCGGCCGCCGCTGAGGTGGTCCAGCGTCATCAGGTGCTTGGCCAGCACCTGCGGTCGACGCCGCGAGACCGGCGTGACCATGGTGCCGATCCGGACCCGCGAGGTCTGCACCGCGATGGCGCCGAGCAAGGTCCACGGGTCATGGACCTCGACCCGGCCGTCCCAGCTGAGGTGGTCCCACAGGAAGAAGCCGTCCCAGCCGTTGGCCTCCGCAGCGCGGGCCCAGCCGAGAACGACCGCCGGGTCGGTGAACGGCGGCACACTCAGGCAGTAGCGCATGCCGTGACGCTAACAGGGGCCGCGGACGGTCCTGACGGACCTGAACGAAGGCTGTGCTTCCGCCGTTCCGGCTCCGCTTCGGCGTGTCGACTGGCTACGATCTAGACAGAGTTCCATCAGGTGTTCCGTCAGGTGGACGGACGCCACCGGCCTCCAAGGAGGAGACCATGCAGAGCAACAACCCCGTCTTCCGCAACTCCGACGAGTTCAACGGACGTGCGACCAACGCCTACGGCAACCAGGTCTACGGCGGCAGCGGCGCGGCCCACACCGGCTACGGCACTTCCGACCCCTCCACGTGGAGCGTCGGGACGCCGGGAGACACCCGGGCCTCCTCCGGACCGATGACGATCGACAGCGTCGTACAGAAGACGGGCCTCTCGCTGCTCGTGGTGCTCGCCACCGCGTTCGCGACCTGGATCCTGACGCCGTCCCTCGGCAACGCGAACAGCACGCTGTCGTCGACCGCGATCTCCCAGCTCTCCGCGGCCATGGCCATCGGTGGTCTGGGCGCCTTCGGCCTGTCGATGGTGAACTCCTTCAAGCGCGTGATCAGCCCCGCCCTGGTGCTGGCGTTCTGCGCACTCGAGGGCGTCGCGCTGGGTGCCTTCAGCAAGTTCTTCGACTACCAGTACGGCGGCGGCATCGTCATCCAGGCGGTGATCGGCACCTTCGCCGCCTTCGCCGGCACCCTGGCCGCCTACAAGTTCTTCGACATCAAGGTCAGCAACAAGTTCCGGATGGGCGTGATGGCCGCCGTGTTCGGCATGGTCGGCCTGTCGCTGCTGCAGCTCGTCGTCGGCGTCTTCGGCGGCGACCTCGGGTTCTACGGCCTGACCCCGCTCGGGTTCGTGTTCTCGCTGGTCGGCCTGGTGCTCGGCATCTTCATGCTCATCCTCGACTTCGACTTCGTCGAGAACGGCATCAAGGCGGGCCTGCCCGAGCGTGAGTCGTGGCGGGCGGCGTTCGCGCTGACCGTGAGCCTGGTCTGGATCTACACCAACCTGCTGCGGATCCTGGCGATCATACGTCGCTGACCGCCTCTTCTTCGGCGTCCTGAGGGGCCTCGGGGTCGGAGTGCAGCCGGGCGCGCCGGCGCAGCTCCACCCAGAGGCCTTTCTTGTCTCCCAGCTCGGTGCCCGGCGTGCGCGCGGCGCGCACGGCAGCCGCCGCGACGGGCATGGTGCCCTCGCCCGGCGTACGCCGCTCGGGCTCGTCGGCGCCGAAGCCGAGCGCGCTCAAGGCACTCGGCACGAGCACCTCGGCGAGTGCGCGGTAGCCCTCGGCCGAGGGGTGGAACTGGTCGGGCCCGAAGAACAGGGCCGGCGCGGCGGCGAAGTCCGGGCCGATGATGGAGCCCAGTGACACCGCGACGCCACCGGCCTCGACCACCGCGATCGCCTGCGCGGCGGCCAGGCGCCGCGACCAGGAGCGAGCGACCTGCTTGAGCGGTGGCGGGATCGGCTTGACGGTGCCGAGATCGGGGCAGGTGCCGACGAGCACCAGCGTGCCGGCCTCGACGAGCCGGTGCACGGACTCGGCGAGGTAGCGCACCGACTGTGACGGCCGCACCTGGTGGGTGACGTCGTTGGCGCCGATCAGGATGACCGCGAGCGCGGGGCTGCCCGGCAGGGCCAGGTCGATCTGGCCACCCAGGTCGGAGGACTGTGCACCTACCTTGGCGTAGGTGCGCAGATGGACGCGGCGGTCGGCCTCCGCGGCCAGCCCGCTGGCGAAGAAGGCGCCCATGGTCTCCACGATCCGGTCGACGCCGTATCCGGCGGCGCTGGAGTCTCCGAGGAGCGCCACCTTGATCGCGGGCCCGGGGCGTCCGCGCCCGTACCACCCGGTGGAGTCCGGGAACGTGGGGTCGTCGGCGTTGCCGATCATCCGCCGGGCGAGGGCCGCCTCGCCGCGCAGCACGCCGTACAGCCCGGCTCCGAGCACGGAGAGGCCCCCGCCCCCGAACGCGGCGGCGGAGGCCAGCTTGCGTGCGGCAGCGGCCTTGCCCATGACGCCAACTTATCGAGGGTGACCCAGCACACGTGACTCGGGTCACCGCTGTTCTTGGAACGATCCAAGGCTCGTCGGCATTGAACCGGGTGAACACCCACACGAGAGGAGATATCCATGCGCATCGTCAACCCGAGCGCCCTTGCCACTATCGCTGCCAGCCAGGCCCGTGCTCCGCGTCGAGCCGGCCGGCCCGTCGCCCGACGGACCCTGCGACAGCGAGCGAACGCCTACACGCTGTGGGCTCTCAACCCCCAGCGCGAGCTGACCAGCCGCTACGACCGGGCGGCCTGAGCAGCGACCGGCCAGCCGCGGGCCCCGAGCGCAAGCCGGGTCCGCGGCGAGGCCGGTGACGGAGGCAGCCGGAGCTGCCGACGGATGGTCGCTGCTGCATCCTCGAGGTGGACGTCGTCGAAGCCGCAGGACGCGAGCAGCGCGGCTATCGCGGACGGCTCGAAGTCCGAGAGCCAGGGCTCACCGAGCGCGGCCACTCGCTCTCGACGGGCGGCGGCCCACGCGAGCACCTCGGGTGACTCGTCGCCGGCGGGAGGGCTCGCATGGTCGAGGACGACCGCCGCGTGCGGAAGCCTGCCCAGGGTCGACAGGGTCTGGGTGATCGCCTCGAGCGTGAGGTACGGCGTGACGCCGAGCCACCAGAACAGCACCGGACGCCGGGTGTCGACGCAGGCGGCGACCACGTCGCCGAGGAGGTCGCTCTCGAAGTCGATGGCCTGGTGCGTCACTGTCGCGGGCACGGCGATGCCTGCCTCGCCCAGTCGATCGAGCTTCCAGGCCTGCGTCGCCGGGTGGTCGAGCTCGACGACCCTCAGGCTCGGGTAGGGGTTGCGGTAGCCGAACGTGTCCAGGCCGGCGCCGAGCACGACCAGCTGGTCGAGCCCTGCCGGCACCGCGGCAGCGAGCACCGCCTCGGCGTACCGTGCCCGCGCGCAGACGAACCATCGCATCCGCCGGTCGCCGCCGTCGGCTCGTGCCAGCAGGGCGGCGCGGGCCTCGCCCAGGACCGGCACCGCCAGCGGGTCGTGGAGGATCACCCCATCCTCGGCCACCTGGTGCACGGCCCGGTGTCGAGCAGCGCCGAAGGCGGTGCGGCTGGCGGGGCTGGAGGCGTCCACATCCCCATCGTCGCCGATAGGGGCAAGCTCGGGCTCGGTGACTATCTTGGCCGGCATGGAGTACGTCGACTCGTTGCTCGAGCTGGTCGGGAACACCCCTCTGGTGCGCCTGAGCAGGACCCTCGACCTGCCCGGAGGTGCCGGCTCGCCGCTGGTCCTGGCGAAGGTCGAGTACCTCAACCCCGGTGGCTCGGTGAAGGACCGCATCGCCGCGCGGATGATCGAGGCGGCCGAGGCGTCCGGTGAGCTCCAGCCCGGCGGCACGATCGTCGAGCCGACCTCGGGCAACACCGGCGTCGGCCTGGCCATGGTGGCCCAGGCCAAGGGCTACCGCTGTGTCTTCGTCTGCCCCGACAAGGTCAGCGAGGACAAGCGCAACGTGCTGAAGGCGTACGGCGCGGAGGTGGTCGTGTGCCCGACCGCGGTGGCGCCGGAGCACCCCGACTCCTACTACAACGTCAGCGACCGGCTCTCCCGGGAGCCGGGTGCCTGGAAGCCCGACCAGTACTCCAACCCGCACAACCCCCGCTCCCACTACGAGACCACCGGGCCCGAGATCTGGCGGCAGACCGAGGGTCGGATCACCCACTTCGTGTGCGGCATGGGCACCGGCGGCACGATCAGCGGCGCCGGGCGCTACCTCAAGGAGCGCGGTGCCGAGCGAGGTGGGGCGGCGGTCCAGGTGATCGGTGCCGATCCCGCCGGGTCGGTCTACTCCGGTGGCACCGGACGCCCGTATCTCGTCGAGGGCGTCGGTGAGGACTTCTGGCCTGAGACCTACGACCGAGACGTGGCCGACCGCGTCATCGAGGTCTCCGACGCCGACTCCTTCGCGTTCACCCGGCGGCTCGCTCGCGAGGAGGCGATGCTCGTCGGCGGCTCGGCCGGCATGGCGGCGTACGCCGCGCGGCAGGTCGCGCTCGAGCTCGCCGGCACCCCCGAGGGCGAGGATGCCGTGATCGTGGTCCTGCTGCCCGACTCCGGGCGCGGCTACCTCACCAAGGTCTTCAACGACGAGTGGCTGGCTCAGTACGGCTTCGCCACCGACTCCGCGGCCGCCGAGCAGAGCGCCGGTGAGGTGCTCCGGGGCAAGTCGGGCCGGCTGCCCGACCTGGTGCACACCCACCCAGGTGAGACGATCGCCGAGGCGGTCGCGATCCTGCAGGAGTACAGCGTCTCCCAGATGCCCGTCGTCCGCGCCGAGCCACCGATCGTCGCGGCCGAGGTCGCTGGCTCTGTCTCGGAGCGCACCCTGCTCGACGCGCTGTTCACCGGTGCCGCGCACCTGACCGACCGGGTCGAGGACCACATGTCCCCGCCGCTGCCGACCATCGGCTCGTCGGAGTCGGCCCAGGCGGCGGTCGCGATGCTGGAGAACGCCGACGCGGTGCTGGTCCACGAGGACGGCAAGCCGGTCGGCGTCCTGACCCGCCAGGACCTGCTCGCCTTCCTCGCCGGCGCCTGATCACCAACCGGTCGTCGTAGGCCCCTGCCTCTTGCCCAATAGTTTAGTGACGGCTAACGTATTGTAGCGTGACCGACGCGTTCGCAGCGGCAGCGGAGCCGACCCGGCGCCGCATCCTGCAGCTGCTGGCGGGCGGTCCGATGTACGCCGGTGACGTCTCGGCCCGCTTCGACGTCACCCGGTCGGCGATCAGCCAGCACCTCGGCGTCCTCGCCGACGTGGGGCTGGTCAGCGCCGAGCAGCAGGGGCGTCAGCGGCTCTACCGCATCGAGCCTTCGGGGATCGCCCGTCTCCAGGCCGAGATCGCGTCCTTCTGGACCCACGAGCTCGACGCGCTCGTCCACGACGCCGGCCTCGTGGCCGGCCCACCTCGTCACCCGTCCCCACACCATCCACAGGAGAAGCCATGAACACCGACGTCGTCTACACCTCCAGCGTCGACCTGCCCGTCGGCCCCGAGGAGGCCTTCGCGCTGGTCACCGATCCGGAGCGGCTCCGTCGCTGGGCCACCGTGTGCGCCACGGTCGACCTTCGAGCAGGGGGCGCCTGGCGGTGGCAGGTCAGCCCCACCCACACCGCCGCAGGCACCGTCCGCGAGGTCGACCCGGGTCGCCGGGTCGTCCTCGGCTGGGGCTGGCTCGGGGATGACACGCTGCCTCCCGACGCGTCGACGGTCACGGTGACCATCGAGCCGACGGCGGACGGGAGCCGGGTCACCCTGACCCATGAGGGCCTGCTCACCGAGGAGCAGGTCGCCGGGCACGCCGAGGGCTGGGGCCACCACCTCGGGCGGCTCGAGCAGCTCGCCGTCAAGGGGGACGCCGGCCGCGACCCGTGGTCCTGGGCGCCGGAGCGCCTCGACCCGGTCGTCGCCGGGTACGCCGTGCTCGCCGCGATCCAGCCGATGCTGCGCAGCCTCACCGCCGAGGACAAGCCCCGGGCGACGCCCTGTGGCGGCCAGACCTGCCACGAGGTCGCCGTCCACCTGATGGAGTCGTTGGTCGGGCTCGGTGGCATGGCCGGTGTCTCACTGTCGATCCCCGAGGAGGGCTCGCTGGAGACCAAGGTCTCGATGCTCGCCGACGGCGCGCTGACCGGCTGGCGCGATCGCGGGCTCGAAGGCACGGTCGTCGACCCGGCCGGGCAGGAGGTCCCGGCGGCCTTCGGCCCGATCGTGATCGACGTCGAGATCCTCCTGCACGGATGGGATCTCGCCCAGGGGAGCGGGCAGACGATCGAGGTCTCGGACGAGGTCGTGGCCTACGTCTCCGAGCTCGCCGGCCAGGTCATCGAGGGTGGCCGGGGCTGGGCCTTCGGTGACGAGGTCGCCCCTTCCGACGCCGACTCCGCGCTGGACCGACTGGCGGCGTACTCCGGGCGCAGCGTGCTCACGACCGCCTGAGCACTCACACCTCAGTAGACGTGCAGCTTGGAGAGCACCGCGTCGGGATCCTCGACCACCTCGAGGACGTCTTTGTTGTGCTTGATCATCTGGGTGCGCATGTAGACGCGGAGCCACTGCTGATACATGAACCGCTCGTAGCGGTCGAAGATCTCGGTCATCGGCAGGGCATGGTTCGCGAGGTGCCCGGCGACGAAGAAGGCGCACTCCAGCCCGAGCGAGACCGACTGGAAGTACGGCGAGCCGATCGCCGAGTCGCCGAGCAGCAGGACCGGCGTCCGGGCGAGGGGATGGTCGAGATCTGACTCCTGCCAGTGGCGGCTGGTGAAGTTCCAGGCACGGTAGACGTCGAGCGGGATCCGGGTGATCGCCAGGTCGCCGACCAGCTCGCCGTGCGTCTCCCCTTTGATCCGGTTGATGAAGCCGTCCATCGAGGTGGCGATGTCCGGGAAGTGCTCGCGGAGCCAAGCGCCGTCGAACTGCGGTGGCATCGCGTCGAACTCCGACTGGCTGATGGTGACGATGCCCGTCACGTGGGTGACCGCGCCGTCGTAGCTCGTGCGGTGCACGGCGGGGATGAACTTGTACCCGGTGTTCTCGAGGTTCTTGTAGTACTTGCAGAACTCGTTGCACTCGTAGTGCTGGCTGTAGAGGAACGTGATGACCAGGGCGTTCTCGAGGTGGAACCACCGCGTGTTCCGGTCGCGCACGTCCAGCTCGTCGCCCGGGACCAGGCGGTCGCGCAGCAGCGACTTGCACCCGGTGCAGTCCACCACGATGTCGTCGGGTCCGATGCCGTCGAACACCTCGTCGGCGCCGAGGCGGACCGAGACCCGCTCGACGTTGCCGGTGTCGCGCGACTCGATCAGCTCGCTCAGGCCGGTCTCGATCGTGTTGAGCGGGACGAAGCCCCGCGTCCACTCGTCGAGGAGGGCCCGGAGGTCGGGGGCCACCGTCTGTCGGTAGGCCAGCCGCAGCTCGAGCTCCCTCGGGTCGAAGATGGCCTGCACGTCCTGGCCGTCGATCTCGTCGGCGCCGTAGCTCTCCACGGAGTCGGCGACGAGGTACTCCGACAACGAGACCATCCGGGTGCGGGAGTACGTCGAGCGGTGCTCGTAGAGCCGCACCTTCTGGTCGGGCACGGTCTGCAGGAGGGCCGTCAGGAAGAGTCCGACAGGGCCCGCGCCGATCACGTGGATGAGTCCGTGTGGGCGATCTGAGGCGGTCACCACGACGAGTCCCGAGTGGCGTCGACGTGGGCCGCGGGGGCCGGGAACGTCATGAGCCGGAGCGTAGCGCCCGCTCCGGCGCCGGGCGCGTCGCGCGCGGGTCCGCCCATCCTTGATAGGACTAGGACATGACCGAGCCCGCCTCGGGGATCCGTGTCTTCCTGCTCGACGACCACGAGGTCGTCCGGCAGGGCCTGCGCGCCCTCCTGGAGTCGGCCGGTGACATCGTCGTCGTCGGCGAGTCGGGCCTGGCCACGGAGGCCATCTCCCGCATCCCGGCGCTCCACCCGGACGTCGCGATCCTGGACGCCCGGCTGCCCGACGGCTCGGGCGTCGAGGTCTGCCGGACGATCCGGGGCGTCGACTCCCATGTGCGGGCCCTGATCCTCACGTCGTACGACGACGACGAGGCGCTGTTCGCGGCGATCATGGCGGGGGCCTCCGGCTACGTCCTCAAGGAGATCGCCGGCCACGACCTGGTCGGGGCGGTTCGTCAGGTGGCCGCCGGCAACTCGCTGATCGACCCGAGCCTGACCGCGCGCGTCCTCGACCGGGTGCGCAACGGGCCGACGACCGTGCCGGAGCTCTCCGACCTCACCGAGCAGGAGCTGAAGCTGCTGGGCCTGATCGCCGAGGGGCTCACCAACCGCCAGATCGGCGAGCGGATGTTCCTGGCGGAGAAGACCGTGAAGAACTACGTCTCGAGCATCCTGTCCAAGCTCGGCCTCGAGCGCCGCACGCAGGCGGCCGTGCTCGCCTCGAGGCTGCTGGGCGAGGCCGGCCGGGCCTGAGCGATCACCCGCGGGCACCGAATCTAGGAAAGCATGAACATGCACTCGGATGCATGTGATACTCGGGAACACGCTTGAGCTGGCCGGTCGTACCCCCCACGACCGGGCCATGCCCCCCGGAGACCCGGGCCCCGACCCTCGGCGGTCGGGGTCGGGGTCTTCTCCCTTTCAGGCGGCGACGAACCGGGCGACGGCGCACGTTGCGTGCCGGACTAGCGTGGAAGACGTGACAGACGCACCTCAGCCACGCACCGTCGGACAGCTCCGCGAGTCCGGTCACGTCCAGAAGCCCCTGCGCAGCGAGCTGCGCGACAACCTGCTGGCCAAGCTTGCTGCCGGCGAGGACGTCTGGCCGGGCCTGCACGGCTTCGACGACACCGTGATCCCCCAGCTCGAGCGGGCCCTGCTCGCCGGGCACGACGTCGTGCTCCTCGGCGAGCGCGGTCAGGGCAAGACCCGCCTGCTGCGCTCCCTGGTCGCGCTGCTCGACGAGTGGACACCGGTCATCGCAGGGGCGGAGCTCGGCGAGCACCCCTTCGACCCGATCACGCCCGAGTCACGACGGCGTGCCGACGAGCTCGGCGACGAGCTGCCCGTCGACTGGCGCCACCGTGACGAGCGGTACGCCGAGAAGCTCGCCACCCCGGACACCTCCGTCGCCGACCTCATCGGCGACGTCGACCCGATGAAGGTGGCGGAGGGGCGTCACCTCGGCGACCCCGAGACCATCCACTTCGGGCTGATCCCACGCAGCCACCGCGGAATCGTCGCGATCAACGAGCTGCCCGACCTGGCCGAGCGGATCCAGGTCGCGATGCTGAACGTGATGGAGGAACGAGACATCCAGATCCGCGGCTACGTGCTGCGGCTGCCCCTCGACACGCTGGTCGTGGCCAGCGCCAACCCCGAGGACTACACCAACCGCGGCCGCATCATCAGCCCGCTCAAGGACCGCTTCGGTGCCGAGATCCGCACCCACTACCCGACCGAGCTCGAGGACGAGATCGCGGTGGTCAGGCAGGAGGCGCACCTGGTGGCCGAGGTCCCGGACCATCTGGTGGAGATCCTGGCGCGCTTCACCCGCAACCTGCGTGAGTCCAACTCCGTCGACCAGCGCTCGGGAGTGAGCGCGAGGTTCGCCATCGCCGGGGCCGAGACCATCGCGGCGTCCGCCCTGCATCGCGCGACCCGCCAGGGTGAGGAGCAGCCGGTCGCGCGGGTCGTCGACCTCGAGACGGCGGTCGACGTCCTCGGCGGCAAGATCGAGTTCGAGACCGGTGAGGAGGGCCGCGAGAGCGAGATCCTCACCCACCTCCTGCGCACCGCCACGGCCGAGGCGGTCCGCCACCACTTCCGTGGCATCGACTTCGCCCTGCTGGTCGACCGGATCGAGGCCGGGCAGATGGTGACGACGGGCGACCAGGTGGCCGCCCGAGACTTCTTGATGGGGCTGCCCGTGCTGGGGGAGTCCGACCTCTACGACCAGGTCTGCGAGCGGCTCGGCGCCGGCAACGACGGGGAGCGGGCCGGCGCCATCGAGCTGGCTCTCGAGGGCCTGTACCTCGCCCGGAAGATCAGCAAGGAGTCCGGGGGCGGCGAGACCGTCTATGGCTGAGGTGACCGAGACCGAGTCCGAGACCGACGCCTTCCCGGTGACCCTCACGGCCGGCTCGTTGCGTGCCGACCCACGTGCGGGATGGGTGGTCCCCCATGCCTGGAGCGACGGCGGCGTGGTCGTCGAGGCCGCTCCGAACGGCGCGGGTGTGCTCCACGTGGCGGTGGCGCTCTGCGTCCTCAACGACACCTTCCGTGAGGCCCGAGATCGCGGGCTGAGCGTCGCCGGCGTACGCGTGGCCGCGCGCGGTGAGTTCGACGAGGAGACCTGGGCCTCGACCGGCGTCACGTATGCGGTCGAGGTCGACTCCTCCGACGACGCCGGGTCCGTCGCAGATCTCCTCGCACACGTCGACGCCGTCGCCGAGATCCCTCGTGCCCTGCGGGCCGGGATGACCGTGGAGCGGGCGGATGCCTAGGCAGCACCAGCCGCGCTCGCGCTACACGGCGTACGACGGGGGCCCCGACCCGCTGGCCGCCCCGGTCGACATCGCCGCGGCGCTGGACGCGATCGGCGAGGACGTGATGGCCGGCTACAGCCCGGAGCGGGCGATGCGCGAGTTCCTGCGCCGGGGTGGGCGAGACCAGCAGGGCCTGGACGACCTGGCCCGCCGGATCGCCGAGAAGCGCCGCGAGCTGACCCAGCGTCACAACCTCGACGGCACGCTCCAAGAGGTCCGCGAGCTTCTCGAGCACGCCGTCGTCAGCGAGCGCGGGCAGCTCGCCCGCGACATCTCCCTGGACGACGGCGACCGCGCCCTGCGCGAGCTCACCCTCGACAACCTGCCCTCCTCGACCGCTGCCGCGGTCAGCGAGCTCGCGTCGTACGACTGGCAGAGCCGCGAGGCCCGCGAGGACTACGAGAAGATCAAGGACCTGCTCGGCCGGGAGATGCTCGACCAGCGGTTCGCCGGCATGAAGCAGGCCCTCGAGAGCGCCACCGACGAGGACCGCGCGGCCATCAACGAGATGCTCACCGACCTCAACGACCTGCTCGCCAAGCACGCAAGCGGTGCGGACACCGAGCAGGACTTCGCGGACTTCATGGACAAGCACGGCGACTTCTTCCCGGAGAACCCGCAGAACGTCGACGAGCTCATCGACGCGCTGGCACAGCGTGCGGCAGCGGCCCAGCGGATGATGAACTCGATGACGGCCGAGCAGCGGGCCGAGCTGATGGCGCTCTCGGAGCAGGCGTTCGGCTCGCCCGCGCTCATGCAGCAGCTGGCCCAGCTCGACACCAACCTGCAGGCTCTGCGACCCGGCGAGGACTGGCGCGGCTCGGAGCGGTTCGACGGCGAGCAGGGGCTGGGGCTCGGTGACGGCACCGGTGTACTCCAGGACGTCGCGGACCTCGACGACCTGGCCGAGCAGCTCGCCCAGTCCTACGACGGCGCCCGGCTCGACGACGTCGACCTCGACAAGCTGGCCCAACAGCTCGGTGACGACGCGGCCGTCGACGCTCGCACGCTCCAGCGGCTGGAGCAGGCGCTGCGTGACTCCGGCTACCTCAAGCGCACCAGCGACGGCCGGCTGAAGCTCTCTCCCAAGGCGATGCGACAGCTCGGCAAGGCTCTGCTCAAGGACGTCGCCACCCGCATGAGCGGGCGCCAGGGTCAGCGCGACCTACGCCAGGCGGGTGCCGCCGGCGAGCTGTCCGGTGCCACCAGGGAGTGGCAGTTCGGCGACACCGAGCCGTGGGACGTCACCCGCACGATCAACAACGCCGTTCGCCGGACGGTCGGCGAGGGCGGATCCGCCCGCGAGGGGCTCCGCCTCCAGGTCGCAGATGTCGAGGTCTCCGAGACCGAGGCCCGCACCCAGGCCGCGGTGGCGCTGCTCGTCGACACGTCGTTCTCGATGGCGATGGACGGCCGCTGGGTGCCGATGAAGCGGACGGCGCTCGCGCTGCACACACTGATCCGCTCGCGCTTCCGGGGTGACGCGCTGCAGCTCATCGGCTTCGGCCGGCACGCTCAGGTGATGGACATCGAGGAGCTCACCGGGCTCGATGCGATGTGGGACAAGGGCACCAACCTGCATCACGCCCTGCTCCTGGCCAACCGGTTCTTTCGCAAGCACCCGAACGCCCAGCCGGTGCTGCTGATCGTGACCGACGGCGAGCCGACGTCCCACCTCGAGCCGAACGGCGAGGTCTACTTCGAGTACCCGCCACACCCGCTGACGGTCGCCTACTCCGTCCGCGAGCTGGACGGCTCCGGGCGCCTCGGCGCGCAGACGACGTTCTTCCGGCTCGGCACCGACCCGGGGCTGGCGAGGTTCGTCGACTCGATGGCGCGGCGGGTCGACGGCCGGGTCGTCGCTCCCGAGCTCGACGACCTGGGGGCGGCGGTGGTCGGCTCCTACCTCGGGTCACGCGGTCCCGCCGGGTTCGGCGACTGGTTCGAGTAGTTGACCCGCGGGTTCTGACCGTTGACCCGCGGGTTCTGACCGTTGAGCCGCGGGTTCTGACCGTTGAGCCGCGGGTTCTGAGCGCCTCCGTGAACAGTCCGTGAACTCGGGCCCAGGGCCATTCCCAGACAGCGCTCTGCCATTGAAGACTCGTGGCCGTGAGCGAGCAACTCATCATCGTCATCCTGGTCACCGTCGTGGCCCTGGGGTTCGACTTCACCAACGGCTTCCATGACACGGGCAACGCGATGGCGACGTCCATCGCGACGGGTGCCCTGCCCCCCAAGATCGCGGTGGCCCTGTCGGCGGTGCTGAACCTGGTGGGTGCGTTCCTGTCGGTCACCGTCGCGGTGACCGTGACCAACGCGGTGGTCAACATCCAGGACAGCAACGGCGATCCGCTGCCGGCGTACACCGCCGACCACGGCCAGGCCCTCCTGATGATCATCCTGGCCGGCCTGGTCGGCGGGATCCTGTGGAACCTCTCGACCTGGCTGCTCGGTCTGCCGTCGAGCTCGTCCCACGCCCTCTTCGGCGGACTGATCGGGGCGACGGTCGCCGGCATCGGCTGGGGCGGCGTCCACTGGACCGGGGACAGCACCAAGCTGGACGGCGTGCTCGGCAAGGTCGTCCTGCCGGCCGTCGTGTCGCCGGTCATCGCGGCCCTGGTCTCGGCGGTCGGCACCTTCCTCATCTTCCGGGTCACGCGCCGCGTGAGCTCGGGGCTCAACGACCGTGGCTTCCGGCTCGGCCAGATCGGGACGGCGTCGCTGGTCTCGTTGGCCCACGGCACGAACGACGCCCAGAAGACCATGGGGGTGATCACCCTGGCGCTGATCGGCTACGGCAGCTGGCACCACACCACGTCGATCCCGCTGTGGGTCAAGCTCGCGTGCGCGCTGGCGATCGCGACCGGCACCTACGTCGGAGGCTGGCGCGTGATCCGCACCCTCGGCAAAGGCCTGGTCGAGATCGAGGCCCGTCAGGGCATGGCCGCCGAAGGCGCCTCAGCCGCGGTGATCCTGGCCTCGAGCCAGCTCGGCTTCGCCCTCTCCACGACCCACGTGGCGACCGGCTCGATCCTCGGCTCGGGGATCGGCAAGCCCGGGGCGTCGGTCCGCTGGGGCATCGCCGGGCGGATGGTCGTCGCGTGGGTGATCACCCTGCCGATGGCCGGACTCGTGGGCGCTCTGACGTGGTGGATCGGCGACGTCGTCGGCGGCGGTCTGCCCGGCGCGGTCCTGATCGTGGTGATCCTGGTCGCCGCCGCCTCGTTCATCTTCTTCCGTGCCCACCACCAGCCGGTCACCTCCGACAACGTCAACGACGAGTGGCAGGGCGCACCCTCGGCCGGTGGCACCCGCCAGCCGGTCGCCGCCTAGAGGAGGCACTGATGTTCTCACTGTTCGTGCAGGACGCCTGGAAGGTGCTGCTCTACAGCCTCGTGCTCGGCGCCGGACTGCCGATCGTGTTCGCGCTGGGCGTCCGGTCGCTCGCGCTCGGCTCCGGCGTACCCGGTGGGTCGGCAGACGGCGACACCGCGGTCCGGCCGGCCCAGCACCCGCTGGGCACCGTCCTGGCCGCGATCTGCTTCCTGGTCGTGATCGCCGGGGTCGTCGTCGGGCTGACCTACGTCATCGCCGCCGGCAAGGGTGAGCAGCTGAGCTTCTCCCACGTCTACCCGACGATCGTCCCCAAGAGCTGAGGCAGACATGACCGACCAGCAGCAGAACACCTCGCTGGCCCAGAGTGTGCTGGGCTGGCTGCGCGCGGGCTACCCGGAGGGGATCCCGAACAGTGACTACCTGCCGATCCTCGGTGTGCTCCAACGCCGGCTGACGACCGAGGAGATCGAGTCCATCGCCGACGGGCTCGCCGAGCAGTCCGCCGGATCCGACGAGCCGATCAGCCGGGCGGACATCGAGCGGATCATCACCGAGACGGTCTACCAGCACGCCAGCGACTCCGACGTCGCGCGCGTCTCGGCTCGCCTGGCCTCCGGTGGCTGGCCGCTCGCGGATCCGCACCAGTCCTGAGCCTCGACCGGTTACTGTCTGCCGGTGCGCATCGCCCTTGCCACTGCTCTCATGGCCGCTCTGACCCTCGTCGCGGCCGCGCCCGCCGGGGCGGCCTTCACCCCGGGGCACCGCCTCGCCCTGACGGGGTTCTCCCATCTCGTGGTCGATGACGCCCACCAGCACCTGTTTCTCAGCCAGGGGACGTCGAGTGTGGTCGTGACCGACCTTGCCGGGAGCCCGGCCACGACTCTCGGCTCGCTTCCGGGCTCGACCGACCTGGCGCTCGACACGTCCGGCTCGCGGGTCTGGGTCGCCGTCTCCGGCGGTGCCGAGATCGCCGCGATCGACACCGCCACCCTGGCCGTGACCCCGTACCCGACCGGCGTCGGGACGTGCCCGGCCCAGGTGGCCCTCGTCGGCGACACCGTCTGGTTCGTCGACCAGTGCGGCTCGTCGGCCGGCCACCTTAGGCGGCTCGATCCGACCACCAGTCAAGTGCACGACGCGGGTGCGCTCGACGCCGGTGCGGTGATCGCGGCGTCGCCCGGTGCCACCGACACGCTGTTCGTCATGGACCCCGAGCCGACCAGCGCGCCCGGCTACGTCGATGTCCGCCTGGACGCCGACGACGTCAGCGGCTTCCCGGGTCAGCCCGTGACGTCGACGGCGGAGACGTCAGCCCCTGAGCCCGACACCGCGGTGCCGGCGGCGATCGAGGCATCCTCCGACGGGCGCTGGGTGGTGGACTCGTTCGGTCGGGTCTACGACGCCACCACGTTGCAGGGTCGGGGCCAGTACTCGGGGGTGCCCAGTGTCACGTCGGTCGCGCTGCGCCACGACGGACAGCTCGCCGTCGCGGCGCCTCACCTGGTCGGTGGTGCGCCGTCTGCGACCTCGAGCACGGCGTTGGCGACGATCCCGGTCAAGGGCCCCTCTGTGGTGTCCTCCGGGCTCGGGTACGGCGACCACGACCTGTACGTCGTCACCCACGACGCGTCCGGCTACGGCATCACCCGCACGTCGCTGCGTCGGCGCGACTGGCTGACGATGTCCGGCCCACGCACGGTGAGGTACGGCCGCGTCGTCGAGCTGACCGTGAAGACCAGGGCCGGTGTCCCCGTCGGGGCGCGCATCGACCTCTACGTCAAGACCCCGGACTTCCCGGAGCGGCATCTCGGCCATACCAAGGTCGGGTCAGACGGCCGCGCCCATTTCAAGTACAAGGTCGACACCGAGCCGCTGACCCTCGTCGCGACGTACGCCGGAGACGGCGACCACACGCCGGCCACCACCGAGCACGAGATCTATGTCAGGAGCGTCCTCTCCTTCAAAGCCATGCACTCTCTCGGCAAGGCGCACGGCGAGTTCCGCTTCCGAGCCGGGAAGCGGGCGAACTTCGCGATCCGCGCGCTGCCGGCCACGGCGGACAACTGCGTGGAGATGGCCCTGGAACGCCGGGTGCGCGGCCGGTGGTACGAGGCCGGCGGCACCGACTGCGTGAAGGTCCCGACGAGCGGGCGGGTGCGGATCTACTTCCCGCACACCAGCAAGCTGGCCGGCGTGCACTTCCGCGCCCAGGTCGGGCTGCTCGACGACCCGGGCAGCGGCTGGCAGTACCGCACCCACAAGGTCGCGTTCACCTTCGTGCGCTGAGTCAGCTGGTGACGTCCTTCACCGAGAACCGGGACCACGCGGCGGCGAGGAACACCGCGGCGTACCCGAGGGCGAGACCGAGCCCCGCGACGATGTTGTTCCAGGCGACCGGGTCGCGCAGCAGGTCGCCGAAGTCGAGCCAGTGGTGGGTGATCAGGTAGGGGTGCAGCCACGACACCTGCGGGATCGAGTCGAGGATGTACGACGTGGTGCTGAACACCACGGTGGTCACCATCGCCCCGATCGGCTGCTCGGTCAGGGTCGAGAAGAACAAGCCGACCGCGCCGAGTGCGGCCAGCCCGCAGGAGAGGTAGACGACGGCCGCGAGCACGCGCAGGAGCCCGGCGGTGAAGGAGATCTGAGTGCCCGAGAGCGTGGTCATCGCGCCGCCACCGAACAGGACCAGTCCCATCACGACACCGGTGGTGGCCACCACGAACGTCGCGACGAACGCGCCGACCACGATGCCGGCGAACTTGACCACGAGCAGGCGTCCGCGGGTGACCGGCACCGTGAGCAGGTAGCGCAGCGTGCCGATGTTGGCCTCGCCGGCGACGCTGTCGCCGGCCACCACCGCCACGGCCAGCGGCAGGAAGAGGGCGAGCTCGATCGTGAGCGCGGCCAGGGAGACGAAGAGGCCGTTCTGGGTGATCGAGCGGAAGAAGTCTGGTGCGTCGGCGCCCGGCTGCGAGAGCGTGGTCTTGACCGAGATCGCGATGAACGCCGGCACTGCCGCGAGCACCAGCAGCCCCGCCTGGTTGCGGCGGCGACCGACCATCAGGCGGAGCTCGGAGAGCAGGAAGCGTGGCGAGACCCGCGCCCGTGGGCGCCGGGCCACGCCCTCGACGCCGGTCCTCGAGACCGGCTCAGCCGCTGACATCGAAACCCTCCCCGGTGAGAGAGACGAAGACGTCCTCCAGAGTCGGTCGCGCCACCCGGAACCCCACGACGGGTACGCCGGCGTGGACACAGGCGGCGACGACCTTCTCGGCGGCGATGCCGCCGATCACGCCGGTCGCGGCGGTCCGCGTCGTATGGATCTCGGTGAGGCCGAGCTCGGCCATCACCCGAGCGGCCTGCGCGGGCTCCTCGGTCTCGACGGTCGCCTCGACCGTGCCCTGGTCGCGGAGCTCCGCGCTCGAGCCCTGAGCGACCAGTCGGCCGACGTGCATGATGCCCACGTGGGTGCACATCTGGTCGACCTCCGACAGCAGGTGGCTGGAGACCAGCACGGTGGTGCCGTCGTCGGCGAGCGAGCCCACCAGCTGTCTCACCTCGCGGGTGCCCTGGGGATCGAGCCCGTTGGTGGGCTCGTCGAGGACCAGGAGGTCCTTGGGCGTGAGCAGGGCCGCGGCGATGGCGAGGCGCTGACGCATGCCGAGCGAGTAGGCGCGGTAGCGCTTGTCGGCCGCGGCGAGCAGACCGACCCGGTCGAGCGCGGCGGCGACGCGGGTGCCGGCGGAGCGTGGGTCGGCCGTGCGGTCGGCGGCATCGAGCCGGAGCAGGTTGCGCCGACCCGAGAGGTAGGGGTGGAACGCCGGGCCCTCGACCAGCGACCCGACCGCCGGCAGCACGGATGCCGCGCCTGCCGGCATCGCTGCGCCGAACAGCTCGACCCCGCCGCCGCTCGGCACGACCAGGCCTAGCAGCATCCGGATGGTCGTCGTCTTGCCCGACCCGTTGGGTCCCAGGAAGCCGTAGACCGCGCCCGTCGGGACGGCGAGGTCGATCGCGTCGACCACCGTCTGGCTGCCGAACCTCTTGGTCAGTCCGCGGCTGCGGACGGCGAGATCGGTCACGCCCGCGAGAGGGCGTCGTACAGCACGGACGGCGGCACGGCGCCGATCGCGACCCGGCCGTCGTCGGTCAGCACGACCGAGAACAACGCACTGCGCAGCAGCGTCCCCGAGCCCCACGAGCCGGACACGCGCGGAAGCGACTTCAGCAAGGCAGCGGTGGCTCCGCCCGAGCCACTCTTCGTACCCGGCACGATGTCCGCTGGCAGCTGGGCGACCAGGACGCTCGTCCAACCCTTGCCGACGACCCGGGGAGCCGCGCCGCCCGACGCGTGGTGGCGAGCCTGGTGACCCTCCGGCCCCGTCGTGCCCTGCTTGACGGTCGCGCCCGGAGGAGGCGTGAACCCGAACACGGAGTCGGCGGGTGTCTGGGTGGAGAACGACGTGAAGCCGACCTGGAAAGCGGGATGCGTCGCCCCACGGGCGAACACCTGGACTCGCGTGGGGATGTGGGAGGAGCCGTCGATCGCGATCCGCACCGAGCCCACCAGGGAGCGGGAGTCACGCGGCACCAGCTCGAGCTGGTACGCCGGCCGGCCGGCGACCTCGGCGGTCGAGTCGGTGGAGACCTGCGTGGTCGGTCCGATCGCCTCGAGCACTGCGGCGGCGGCCTGCTGGGGAGTCATCGCCGCAGCGGCCGGCCCCTCGCCGGCGAGGCCTTGCCCGGGCCCCGCGGTCGCATCAGCCGGCACCGTCCAGTGGGTCGCGGTGTTGGTGTGGCTGGACCAGGCCCAGACGTCGGAGCCATGCCGCAGCAGGTCGGACTCACCGAGCTGGCCCAGGAGCGCCAAGCGCACCCGGTCGGGTCCGGCGTACCAGACCCGCATCGTGTGCGACCCCGAGACGAGCGAGGAGAACTCGGCGCTGCCGCCGCCGGCCCCACCGATGCTGGGAATGGCGGGGAGGCCGAGGTCGGTGGTTTCGACGACCGTGCCGGAGACCCCCGTGATCCGAGCCTTCTGCACGTCGACGAGCAGCTGAGCGGCCGTGCGGGGCGGCAGCGACCCGTGGGCATCGGCGGTCACGGCGTTGACGAACGGACCGGCGCCCAGGGCGACGACCGCGACGAGAGCGGGCGCGCCGTACCGGAGACGACGTGAGCGAGGCAGGGCCAGGTGCATGGACGGCATGGCCCCATCATGGCTCGGGGGTGCTGTGAGTCCGCTGAGAACCTGTGACCGCCGTCAGCCTCGACCCGCCCCTGCGGCGTGAGCCGGCGTGACATCGTGGGCGCATGCGGCTGCTGGTGGTCGAGGACGAGGCTCGGCTGGCCCGTGCGCTGCGGCGAGGCCTGACCGCTGACGGGTTCACCGTCGACGTGGCCGGTGACGGTGTCTCCGGGCTCGACCGAGCTCTCACCGGCCAGTACGACGCGGTCCTGCTCGACGTGATGCTTCCCGGGATGTCGGGCTACGAGGTCGTCAAGCGGCTTCGGGCCGAGGACAGCTGGGTGCCGGTGATGATGGTGTCGGCCAAGGACGGCCCCTACGACCAGGCCGACGGGCTGGACTACGGGGCCGACGACTACCTGACCAAGCCGTTCGACTACGTCGTCCTGCTGGCGCGGTTGCGAGCGCTCCTCCGGCGCCAGAGCGACCCGCGACCCCCGGTGCTCAGCCACGGAGGCGTGTCCCTCGACCCGGCGACCCGTGAGGTCACCTTGGACGGGCACGGGGTCTCGCTGAGCCGTCGCGAGCACGAGCTGCTGGAGTTCTTCCTGCGGCATCCCGACCGCGTCATCACCAAGTCCGAGCTGCTCGACCGGGTCTGGGACGCGCGGGGCGCCTACGACCCGAACACGGTCGAGGTGTACGTCGGCTACCTGCGTCGCAAGCTCGGGGCCGGGCTCATCGAGACGGTGCGTGGATCCGGGTACCGGCTGGCTCTTCTCCGGTGAGCGGCTCGCTCGGCTGGTGGCGCCGTCGGTCGCTGCGCTGGCGGCTGATGACCATCGGCCTCCTGGGGCTCGCGATCGCACAGGCGGTCGGCAGCGTCGCCCTCTACGTCGCACTGTCGGTCGCGAGCACGCACGATCTCGACCGTCGCGCCGGCGCCACGGCCGACCAGGTCGCGGCGCTGGTGACCTCGGGGCGGCTGCCGGACCCGATCCCGGTCACCGGGTCGGAGTCGGTGCAGGTGGTCGACTCGCGCAACCGGGTGCTCAGCGCCTCGGCGAACGGCGACCGCCTCACTCCGCTGCTCTCTCCGGACGAGCTGCGTCGCGCCGAGACCTCGCCGGTCACGGTTCCGGGGTCCCGGCTCGGGCTGAGCTCGTCGCTGCGGGTGACGGCCAGCCCCGCATCGTCCGAAGCGGGGGCTCCGACGGTCGTCGTCGCCGAGCCCGTCGCCGACCTCGCCCGCAGCCAGCACCTGCTGGTCGTCACCCTCCTCGTCTCCTACCCGCTCCTCCTCGTCGTCCTGGGGGCGATCGCCTACCGCGTGATCGGGGCCACGCTGCGACCGGTCGAGGAGCTTCGGGCAGCCGCCGAGCGGGTCTCCGGACAGGGCCACGACGAGAGGCTCCCGGTGCCGGTGTCCCAGGACGAGGTGCACGACCTCGCGGTCACCCTCAACTCGATGCTGGATCGGCTCAGCCAGGCCCGTGACCGGGAGCGCAGCTTCGTCGCGAACGTCGCCCACGAGCTGCGGAGTCCGCTCGCCTCCCTGCGCGTGCAGGCCGACGTCAACCTGCGCCACGGGGCCACCGACGAGGACCACGCCGACCTCGCCGCCGAGCTCG
>DATBBE010000061.1:0-19742 GCA_036271155.1 Nocardioides sp.
GTTGTTCGAGCCGCTGTTGCTGACGGCTGTGTCGAGATGTCCGTCGCCGTCGAAGTCCCCGACGTCCAGACCGGTCGGGCTCTCGCCGACGGACATCGGGGACTGGGACGTGAACCCACCGGTCCCGTCACCCAGCAGCACACTGACGTCGTCGTCCCCGGCGTTGGTGGTGAGCAGGTCGGTGGTGCCGTTGCCGTCCAGGTCGCCCGAGGCGACCGAGCTGGGTGCGGTGCCGACCGGCTCCGTCTGGCCCGCGACGAAGCTGCCGCTGCCGGTGTTGAGCAACGTCACCACCGAGTCGCTCGTGGTCACCACGAGGTCGGGGGGCCCGCCGGTCCGCAGCGCTGCCACCAGGACGGAGGTGGGAGTGCCACCCACGCTGTAGGAGATGAGGCTGGGGAAGAACCCGGATCCGTTGCCGAGCAGGACGTTCAGCGTGCCGTCGGCGCCCGGGACGACGAGGTCGGTCTGACCGTCGCCGTCGAGGTCCGCCGTCGCCAGCGAGGCGGGTCCGTGGCCGGCGGGGGAGGAGACCGGACTCTGGAAGGACGGAGCTCCGGCGTCCTGGGTCGCCTCCGACGGGGCCGGCACGGCGAGCAGGAGACCCGCCGTGACGACCACCGTGAAGACCACCGCCGGACCCGGCAGAGCGCGCATGCTCAGCCACACCCAGTGGCGTAGGTGAGCTTCTGTACCCGGTCGTTCCCCGAGTCGCTCACGTACACGCTGCAGTCGTCGTCCACCGCGACCCCGACCGGTGTCGAGAAGTCGGTGGGGCCAGAGCCCGTCCCACCCAGCGTGGCGTACGTCGTCCGATAGGGGTCGCCGAGGGCAGCCTTGCGCACCGTGTCGTCGGTGGTGTTGGACAGGTAGACATGTCCGACGCGGTCGATGGCCACCCCTTCGTACAGGGGCCCGTTCGTGACGTAGTCGGGATCGTGTACCGGTGTCTTGCCCTCCACCATCAGCTGCAGGAAGGAGCTCACGGAGCCGAAGA
Source organism: Nocardioides sp. (assembly GCA_036271155.1). Lineage (GTDB taxonomy): Bacteria > Actinomycetota > Actinomycetes > Propionibacteriales > Nocardioidaceae > Nocardioides. Next base: position 998 of record DATBBE010000061.1, read on the forward strand.
CCGAGATTCCCGAGGCGACGAGGACTCCGCTGCCGCCAGGATCGACCGCGATCGCCGAGAGGACCGGCCCCTTGCGGTCGGGGTTGGCCAACGGGAACGGGGGTGCCTCGTCGGTGGTGGAGAGGAGGTTCAGGGTCGGGCCGTACTTCTGCAGGTAGCGGGAGGCCGGACCGGCCCCCTTGGCATGGACGTAGACCAGCCCTGCCGAGTCGACCGCCACGCTGTAGCCGATCACCGAGACCGTGGCGACGTGGGCACCGCTCGACGTGAACTTCTGGAGCCGCCCGCTGTCGGCGGCGCCGTCCTGGTCGGTGACGTAGACGTTGCCCTGGCGGTCGACCGCCACACCGGTGATGTTCTGGAACTGCCCGGCGCCGGACCCGGCACTTCCGAACGCCAGGTCGAACTTGCCGTCGGCGCCGAACTTCTCGATCCGGCTGTTGCTCGCGTCGGCGACGTACACCTCCTCGGTGGTGGGGTTGACCCCGAGCGCGCCGGGACCATCGGTCCCGAACTGACCGTCACCGACACCCGGTCCGTTGCCGAGGCTGGCCTCGAGGCCCGGAACGCGGAAGCACCCAGGGCAGTAGGCGAGTGCGTCGGCAGCGCTCTGCTGGCCGTCGCTGAGGCCGTCACCGTTGGTGTCGGGCAGGTTCGGGTCGGTCAGTCGGACGATCTCCGGTGTGATGCCGGCACCGCCGCAGGTGGACTGTCCCGTGGGGCAGCCGTCCCAGGCGCCGTCGCCGTCGAGGTCTGTCGCCACCGGGCTGCTGAACACCTGGTAGGCCTTGTTCGGGCCGATAGCCGGGACGGTCCACCCGGTCTCGGTCTCGTCGAAGTCGCTGATCCCGTCACCGTCGGTGTCGGCTTTGTCGATGTCGGTGCCGTACAGACCCTCCTGCGCGTCGAACAGGCCGTCACCGTCGCTGTCCACGAGGTAGACCAGGCGGGCGGCGGACCCGACCTGCAGCTGGAGCTTGTCGAAGTCACCGGTGCCGAGCGGCAGGTCGGTGGAGGTCAGGAGGCTCCAGAAGTGGTCGACATCGGTGGTCGCGACGTCTCCGACCTGGCAGAGCACCTGCCTCCACTGGGTCTGGTCGTCGGGAGCGTCGGGGTTCTTCTGCGTGCAGGTCTGGTAGTCCTGGTGCAGGATCGAGCTCATCACCGTGCCCATGTCGACGCCGGCGGACGCGCCCTTGGGGGTGCGTGCGACGTTGGTGGCGACGAGATACGTCTTCGGCTGGTCGGTCCCGTCGTCGATGGTCACGCCGGCGGTCTGGGCCTCGACGTTCTGTCCGATGGTGGCGTAGTTCACGCCGTTCGCAGGGTTGACCAGCTGAGGTGACGGGATCGAGTAGATGATGCCGTTGGGGTTGGCCAGCAGGTCGACGAGCAGGTCCGAGGAGACGTCGGTCGCACTGACCTGGATGGGGCCCTCGGTGTCGTTGGGTGCCAGGGTGATGTCGCCGACCGAGCTGGCCGGTGCCAGCGTCGCGATCGGCTGGATGCTCCCCGGGTTGTCCGGGTCGGCACGGAACGCCGTGACGGTGAGGTTCTTCACCGTGTAGCTCACGGTGCCCGTGTTCTGCAGGGTGATCGCGGTGGAGAGCGTCCCCGTTGACGCCGTCTCATTGTCGGTGGACGACACATCGCTCTGGTACTGCTCGTAGGTCTGCTGGGACGTGTGCTCGGTGTCGGTCGTCGAGCCGGTCTGCTGGTCGGTGACCGTCCCGGACTGCCAGGTGGACTTGACGTTGAGATGCGCCTCACCGAAGGGCTTCCCCGCCTTCTGGCCGCCCTTGGCGCCCGCGTCGAGGGTCGTGCTGTTGGTGTGGAGCGTCTTGACGTTGGTCAGGTCGACGGTGTGCGTCTTGGTCGTGTCGTCGCTGGCCGTCGTGGTGCCCTTGTAGGTCGTGCTGGCCGTGCCGTCCTTGTGCGTGGTGAAGATCTGGATGTTGGTCTCGGCGTTGTCGGGCACGCCCACCTGGAGCTTCGGCATGTCGGCCACCAGCGGGTTGAAGCCGCCGCTGTTGATCTCGGTGTAGTCGGACAGGCTGTCGCCGTCGGTGTCGGCGAGCACCGGTGAGGTCGAGATCGTCGACCCCGCGAAGGCGTAGCCGTTCACCTCGCTGCCGTCGAGCAGGCGAGGGTCGGCGCTACGCGGGTTGGACCCCGGGATCACGGCGTCTCCGTCGGAGTCGACGTTGGCGGGCAGGCTCTTGTAGACGATGAACTCCTGGTAGTCGCTGAGACCGTCGCCATCGGTGTCGGTCGACGACGGGTCTGAGGCCGAGCCCTGCCACTCCAGACCGTCACTGATCCCGTCACCGTCGGTGTCGGCCAGGTTCGGGTCGCTGGTCACGTGCCGGGTGATCGTGGCGCCGGTGCCGGTCGTCGAGATCACGAGGTTGAAACCCGCGATCTCCGTGCAGTCCGGGACCCCGTCACCGTCGGTGTCGGTGGTGGGCGAGACGTCGCAGGCCCCGGCGACGTTGGTCACCGGACCGACCTGGCTGGACTGCACCGTGGCGGAGCCGCCTGAGCCGTCCGCCGTCACGGAGACACGGAGCGAGAGACCGACGTCGGCACGCACGGGGGTGTAGGTCTTGGAGCTGGCGCCGCTGATCGCGGCCCAGCCTCCGTCACTGGTCGAGCGCTGCCAGGAGTAGTCGAAGGTGGGCGAGCCCGTCCAGCCACCCGGCGTCGTGGTCAGGGAGCTGCCGACCACCGGTTTGCCGGAGATCGCGGGCAGCTGGGTGTTCGCCGGCGGCTGCTTGGTGTCCGGAACCTGCGAGGTGGCGGTGGAGGTCGCGGACGCCTGGCCGGCGGCACTGCTGGCGGTGACCTGGACGCGGAGGGCGGAGCCGACGTCCGCGCTGTCGGGGGTGTAGGCCTGTCCGGTGGCCTGGTCGATCGAGGTCCACGATCCGGCCGAGCCGCGCTGCCACTGGTAGGCGAAGCTCGTGGGCGAGCCAGTCCAGCTGCCCTGGGTGGCCGTCAGCTGGCCGCCCACGATCGCGGTGCCGGTCACGGTCGGGGGTCCGACGTTGGTGGGCGCCGACGCACCGCTGTTCGTCACGGGACCGAGGACCGACGAGATCTGCTCGGCGCTGCCCGCGGTGTTGTTGGCGGTGACGTTGACGCGCACCTGGTGACCCAGGTCGCCCGCAGTGAGGGTGTAGCTCTGCGACGTCGCGCCGTTGATGTCCGGCCAGCCGCCACTGGAGTTGAGGTACTGCCAGCGGTAGGTGAACTTGGGTGCCGGGTTGCCCGCCCACTCACCCGGCTGGGCGGTCAGCGTGGCGCCGACCACCGCCGAGCCGGTGACGGACGGGACCGTGGTGTTGCCGGGCGGCACCTTGGGAGCGGGCACGACCGACTTGTCGGCCGTGCCGCACTCGCGCTTGTTCTGGAGGCGGGTGGCCGCGCGCACCGTCATGAGGCGCGGGATGCTCTCGCGGGGGCCGAAGCACGACCTCCACTGCGCACGGGACCCGGTCGCGGCCTGGCCGTCCTGTCCCGAGACGAGTCCGGCGACCATCGGGCTCCGGATGAGGAACTCGTCGGGGATGCCCAGCATGTTGTCGGCCCGGTCACCGGGGTTGGCCCCACCCGTGCCGTCGATGTCGTCGTCGAACGCGTCGGAGACCCCGTCGCCGTCCTGGTCGACGACGAACTCCCGGTTGTACGACGCCAGGGTGTGCGTCTTCCCGCTCGGCAGCGCCGGCAGGAACGTCACGCCACCCGTGGTCCCGGCCGCACGGCCGAACTGCTCGAGATGACGCTGAAGGCTGGTGTAGAAGAAGAAGGCGCGGTTGCCGACGTACGCCGCGTGGGTGCGGTCCATCGCGGGCCTGACCTCGGTGCGCACCACGGCCATGAGCAGCGCCTGCGCCTTCGTCTTCGACATCCCGGACAGGTCGCGCTTCACGCCGCCGGCCATCCGGTCCAGCTGGGCGACCTCGCTTTGCACCCGGGGGGCCGCCAGCGGCCCGGTGGAGGAGCGGGCGCCGATGGCGCGTAGCCAGAGCACGAACGCCTCCATGCCCTTCGGCGCCGTGCGCACCAGGGCGCGGTCGGTCTTCAGCTGCTCGGCGCGGGCCCGCGCGAGCCGAGCCTTCTCGACGGACCGGGGGTGACCCTTCGTCACGGCCTGGTGCGTCGGTGCGGACCGGTGGCCGCCCGGCGTCGCGGCCGACGCTGTGGCGGCCCAGGGAGCCAGACCGCTCAGCGCGAGCGCCACGACCGCGAGGACCGCCGTGAGGAGACGCCGAGCCGCTGCGCCGGACCGGCGTCCGGCCCGCCGAGTGGTGCCGGATCCGGCCTGGAGGGTGATTTCCCGAAACATGCTGTGCTCCCCATGTCGATGTCCACGCCGCCGTCGTAGCGCGCGTGCCGATCTTGCAGACGGTAGGCAGAGCCGGTCGGGCGCTCAGTGACCCAGCCGACACACGCGCGATATGCGAGGACGGTGGTCCCGAGACGACCTCTGTGCTGCCCGGGCTCATTCTCGGTGCGGGGGGCGTGGGCCGGACGGGGAAGCGACCCTAGGTTCTGCCCTAGGAGTTGCCATCCCGGACGAAGTCCCAGGGCTCACCGGAGTCGGTGCTCGGCCAGACCTGCGCGCCGACTCGACCGGTTTGCCGACTTCCCGGACAGGAACCGCCACCGGGCGTACTGTCGCAGTCAGCGCAGCCATTCCGTGACAGGGCGCCGAGCGACCACAGTTTCTGCTCGTGCCCAGGGTGCCATCGGCGCCAGGATCACGTTCTTCATCCCTAGACCTGCGTTCTCTCGACCTCGTGTCCCGGTCGACGACCCCCCCTTGTCGAGTGCACTGGCGATGGACGGCGCGACCGATGACGGGTTGCCCATGTCACGACGCATCACCTCCCTCTCCACTTCTTCCAGACGCTCCACCCCTGCCAGACGATCCGCGGTGACCGCGGCCGTCGCGGCGGTCGCCCTGACGCTGCTGTTCACGGTGGGCCTGGCCGTCTCTCTGGTGGGCAGTGCCCAGGCTGCGGCGGTCACCGTCCCCCTCGGGACGGCCGGCAGCTACGCCGTGCTGGCGGGCTCGACGGTCACCAACACCGGACCGAGCGTGATCAACGGCGACGTCGGGCTGAGCCCGGGTACGTCGGTCACCGGGTTCCCCCCCGGCCACGTGAACGGCACCAAGCACGTGGCTGACGCCGTCGCGCTCCAGGCCAAGTCCGACCTCAAGACGGCGTACAACGTCGCGGCGGGGGAGCAGCCTCCCCACCCGATCACCGCGGACCTCGGCGGGCAGACCCTGACCCGCGGCGTCTACAACTCGGCCACCAGCCTCGGTCTCACCGGAGCCCTCACCCTCGACGGACAGGGCGACTCCGGCTCCGTGTGGGTCTTCCAGGCGGGCTCCACCCTGACCACCGCCACCGCGAGCCACGTCAACCTGATCAACGGCGCCAGCGCCTGCAACGTCTACTGGCAGATCGGCAGCTCCGCGACGCTCGGCACCGCATCGACGTTCCGGGGAAGCATTCTCGCGCTGCACAGCATCACGGTGACGACAGGCGTGACGATCCACGGACGAGTGTTGGCCCGCAACGGAGCTGTCACCCTCGACACCGACACGATCTCGCGGCCGCACTGTCGCACCAAGACGCCTCCCACGACCTCGCCCACGAAGTCTCCTACCGGCGGACCGACGGGCGGACCGACGGGCGGACCGACGGGCGGACCGACCGGCGGACCGACCGGCGGACAGACGGGCGCGCCCACGGGGGGACCCAGCGGACCGGGACACGGGACGACCTCACCCGCCGGCCCGGCTGGACCCGGTGGGCCCAGTGGCGGACCGAGCAGCCCCCCGGGGCAGATCACCCGCGTCCCGAGTGGACCGCCCCAGACCGGTGACGGAGGCAGCGTGCATTCGTCCCATCCCTTCTTGGTGACGACCGGCGCGCTGGCCCTCCTCGCCTCGATGGTGGGGATCTTCCTGTGGCGGCGCGAAGACAGCCGAGCCTGAGGAGGCGGTGCGGACCATGTCCGACCGCGGTCGGCACACCGGGCGTGCCGTCGCGGTGATGCGGAGGAGATCGACGACGGCGGTCGTCATCGCCGCAGTCTGCACGGTGGTCGGCATAGGGGTCGGCAACCTCGCCTACGCGACCAACGACAGGGGAGGCCCGCAGGCACCCGCGGCCAGCCGTTCCAGCGGGCACGGCCACCCGTCGGCGGTGCCTGCGAGGCGCCCCGAGAGGGCACGCACTCGCGGGCCGCTGATGGCCCGCTCGGTTCCGGTGCGCGTCGACATCCCCTCGGTGGGGATCGACACCAGCCTGCTCCGGCTCGGCCTGAACGACGACGGCACTCTCGAGGTGCCCTGGAAGCCACTCCTCGCCGGCTGGTACCAGGGCTCTCCGACGCCGGGCGAGCTCGGCCCGGCCATCATCGCGGGACATGTGGACTCCTGGGCTACCGGTCCGGCCGTCTTCTACCACCTCGGGCAGGTGGCGGTCGGGGCACACGTGCTGGTCCGGCGTGCCGACGGCTCCGTCGCGGACTTCCAGGTCACGGCGGTGACGGCGTACCCCAAGGCGTCCTTCCCGACGCACGTCGTCTACGGCGACGTCGACCGCGCGGAGCTCCGGCTGATCACGTGTGCCCAATGGAACAGCGGCACCCAGGAGTACGACGACGACGTGGTCGTCTTCGCGCGGCTGGTCCGGGCACAGGCCTGAAGCCGCTGAGTCAGGCCCCGAGCGGGATCGCGATCTCGAACGCCGCCGGCTCGCCGTCCGCGGGCGGGCGGTAGGTCACGTCGCCGCCGTGCCCCCGGGCGATCTCGCGGACGAGGTAGAGCCCCAGGCCCGTTCCGCCGGCGGGCCCGCCCATGGAGAAGCGCTCGAACAGCCGGGGCACCAGCTCGGCCGGAACCCCGGCGCCGGCGTCGCTGACCGTGATCCGCACGTCGGCGTGCACCACGCAACGCAGCGTGACGGGTGAGGCGCCGTGCCGGGCCGCGTTGTCGAGGAGGTTGTCGAGAGCCTGTCCGAGCCGCTCCGGGTCTGCATGGAGGATGGCTTCGGCAGGGAGGTCCAGCTCCACGTGTACGTCGTCGGTGGCGGCGTGACTGCGCGACCTCGCGCCGCGCAGGACCTCGATGAGCGAGACGTCCTCGAGCCGCAGGGGGAGGGCCTCTCCCTCCTCGAGCAGTGAGGCGGTGGTCAGGTCCGCGGCCAGCCGGCGAAGCCGGTCGGCCCCGCTGCCTATGCTTCCGAGCAGCTCCGACCGCTCCTCGACCGGCAGCTCGGGCCATGCGGAGCCCAGCACCCGCGCGGAGCCGTCGATCACGGCGGTCGGCGTGCGGAGCTCGTGGGCGGTCACCGCCAGCAGGTGGACCCGCTGGTCCAGCAGCTTGCGGCGCTCCTCGTCGTGCTCGCGCTGCTCGGTCCGGTCTCGGGTGACCTTGGCGAACCCGATGTGGCGCCCACTGTCGTCGTAGACCGGGCTGATGACCACGCTCGCCCAGAAGGCGCTGCCGTCCTTGCGGACCCGCCACCCTTCCTCGGCGAAGCTGCCCTCGCGCAGAGCCACTTCGAGGTTGTGCCCGGGGTGGCCGCTGGCCCGGTCCGCCGGTGGGTAGAAGACCCGGAAGCTCTGACCGACGATCTCGTGGGCGGTGTACCCCTTGATGCGCTGCGCACCCGAGTTCCAGCTGATGACCGTGCCGTCGACGTCCAGCATGAAGATGGCGTACTCGTTGACGGCCGTCACCAGCCGTCTGAAGTGCTCCTCGCTGCGGCGCAGCGTGACCTCCATGACGCGGTGCGCTGTGATGTCCTGGACCTGGGCGAACACGTAGAGAACCTGACGCCCCGAGTCCCGGATCGGCGACAGGGTGACCCTCACCGTCCGGCCCGCCGGTGCGGCGACAGGCGCGGGAACGGGGTGCTCGAAGGTGGCCAGGTCGACGCCCGACGTACAGATCTCCTGCAGCCGGCTGTCCAGCTCCTCGCCCATCCCGGAGGCCAGCCGGCCGTAGTCCACTCCCACGAGGTCGCCGGGCCGACACGACATCAGGTTGGCCAGCGCTCGGTTCGCACGCACGATCGTGCCGTTCGAGGTGAGCGTGGCCATCCCGATCTCCGCGCGGTCGAACAGCTCTCGGAACTGCTGGACGTGCTCGGAGAGAACTGCCTGCTCGTCGGCCGGTGCGTGCGGTCCCGTCTCCGGTGGGGGTCGGCCGGCGGAGGCGATCAGGCTCAGGGCGGGCCGCTCGTCGTAGTGCCCCGGCGACTGCGGCCCGGCCAGGATCCGGGCGAGACGGCGGGGCAGGTCAGCCAGGGGAAGGGACTTCTCGATGAAGTCGGTCGCGCCGAGCTCGATCGCCCGCTGGACGAGCCCCGGCTCCTCGAAGCCGGTGAACATCACGACCTTCGTCGAGGGCGAGACGGCCAGCACCGCTGGCAGCGCCTCGATGCCGTCGACCCGAGGCATCGAGGCGTCGAGCAGGAGGAGTGCCGGCTGCTCGTGGTGGGCCAGGACGATCGCCGCGTCGCCGTCCGCACCCTCGCCGACGACCTCGAAGCCCGATGCCTCCAGCCGTCGCCGAACCAGCGCCCGGACCTCCACCGAGTCGTCCACCAGGACGACCGAGGGCGGCCGACCGCCGGGAACCGCGTTCACACGCCCCCCGTATCCCGAATCCACCCGCCTCATGTTCCAAGGCGCGGTCTCCGGTGTCGAGAGGGCGCCGGATCAGACCTTCTTCGCCGACCGCCGTGGTCTCGAGACGGGCGTGGTCGCCCTCCTCCACCAGCGGGGCCCTTCGTTGGTTGAGGAGGGCGGTTTCATCACGGTATGTAGACCAACCAGCTCTTCCCACGGTGAATTCATCGTGGGAAGAGCTGGTTCAGCCACATACCGTGATGAAACCGTCGACGCCGTCCCCCACCGGGGTGCGGCCTCAGCCGCCCTCCTCAACCGGCGGGAGCGCTGCGTCCGGTGGCGAGCCGAGGCATAGGCAGCGCCTGGCAGGGGTACCCCTGGGACGAGCAGAGAGCGGGCCGATGACGACAAGAGTGGGGGCTCCGAGCAATCCTGTTCATGTGCCTCCCCTGCTGCGTGCCGCCCACGTGGGTCCGTGCGTCGCCGTCACCGCCGTCGTGGCGCTGCTGGCAGTCGGCCAGGACCTGACGCCGTACCGCGCAGTGGTCGTCACCGCGGCCGTCTTCGCCGGGCAGCTCACGATCGGCTGGGGCAACGACCTGGTCGATGCCGCGCGCGACCGACAGGTCGGGCGCACCGACAAGCCGCTGGCCAACGACGAGGTGCGCGCGTCGACCGTGCGAGCCTGCCTGCTCGTCGCGGCCGTCGCCTGCGTCGTCCTCTCGCTGGCGGTCGGATGGCGCAGCGGGCTGGTCCACCTCGGCCTGGGTGTCGCCTGCGGGCATCTGTACAACCTGGTGCTCAAGAGCACCCCGTGGTCGTGGCTCCCGTACGCCGTGGCGTTCGGCACGCTCCCCGCCGTGGTCACGCTGGCCGACGTGCCCCACCACTGGCCACCGCTGTGGATGACGGGAGCCGCGGCCGCGCTGGGCGTCGCGGCGCACTTCCTCAACACCCTCCCCGACCTGGCCGCCGACGCGACCACAGGCGTCCGTGGGCTGCCGCACCGGCTCGGCGCCGGTCGCAGCAGGGCGTTCGCGACCGTGTTGCTGGTCGTCGCATCCGTGGCGGCAGCGCTGGGCCCCTCGGGCGAGCCCGGTGCGCGGGGGTGGGGTGCACTCGCTCTGGTGGCGGTCCTCGCCGTCGTGGCCTGGCTCGGTCGTGGTCGCACACCGTTCCAAGCAGCCATCGCGATCGCGCTCGTCGACGTCGTGCTGATCGCGGTGGTCACCGCATGACCACCTGGGACCTGGCGATCGTCGGGGCGGGGCCGGCCGGCTCGGCGGCCGCGATCGGCGCGCTCCAGGTCGACCCGTCGCTTCGCGTGGCGCTGCTCGACCGGGCGACGTTCCCACGCGACAAGTCCTGCGGCGACGGCATCGCACCGCAGGTCATCGACCTGCTCGACCAGGCCGGTGTCCCATCGGTGGTCGAGGGTCGGCAGGCGGTTCCGCGGCTGCGGCTGCGCCGCGGCGCCCAGGCTGTGGACCGCCCGATGGCGCGGAGCACCTGGGTGATCCCGCGAAAGGAGTTCGACCACCACCTGGTGAGCGCCGCGCAGACCGCCGGAGCCGAGCTCCGGCACGAGCGGGTGCGTGAGGTGCGCGCGGTCCACGCGGAAGGCATCGTGCGGCTCGACGGCGAGCACGAGGCTCGGATCGTCGTCGGCGCCGACGGTGCACACTCCGTCGTACGCCGAGCGCTCGGGCTGCGACCGGGGCCGATGGCGGTCGCACTCCGCGGGTACGCCCCGACCCCTGCGGGCCGGGCCGGCGCGCAGGTCATCGTCTTCGACATCGCCAGGCAACCTGCCTACGCCTGGTCCTTCGACCGCGGCGACGGCCTCAGCAACGTCGGGTACGGCGAGCTGCTCGACCGGCGGGGCAGCAGGCTGACCAGGGCCCGGCTGCTCGAGCGCCTCGACGTCCTGCTCCCCGGCGCCTCCGTCGACGGCGTCGGCTGGCTGGGTCATCAGCTGCCGCTGTCCACCGGGCGCTGGCGGCCCGGGCCCGGCCCCGTGTTGCTGGCCGGAGACGCCGCCGGGTTGGTGAACCCGATGACGGGGGAGGGGATCTACTACGCCGTCGCCACCGGACTCGCGGCGGGCCGCGCCGCGGCCGAGGCGCTCGCCGTCGGTCTCCCGTCCAGCGCCGGCTCCCGGTACGCCTCGGCGATCGGTCCACTGCTCGACCGGCATCTGCGGCACATCCGGTTCGCCGGTTGGCTCTGCCGTCGCGGCTCGGTGATCGACGCCGGTCTTCGCGCGTCGAGCTCCCACCAGCGCGTCTTCGACGACCTGGTCGAGCTCGGTCTGGCCCGCGGCCGGATCACGCCGGCCATGGCCCGCGGTCTGGTCCGCGAGCTGGCGGCCGGGGCAGTGCGCCGGCCCACCCTGAATCCCACGCACGACGAGGAGCCAGCATCATGCGAGTCCTGAGCGTCAAGGGCGTTCTTCCCGAACACCGCTACACCCAGGCCGAGCTCACCCGGTCGTTCACCCACGAGCTGCTGCGCGGCGCCGTGGACGAGGCGGTGGTGAGCCGGATCCACACCAACGCCTGCGTCGACACGCGTCATCTCGCCCTTGCGAAGGAGCGCTACGGGGAGCTCACCGGGTTCACCGAGTCCAACGACGCCTTCATCGAGGTCGGTGTCGAGCTGGGTTCTCGCGCCGTCACCGACGCACTCAAGGCCGCCGGGCTCACACCCGAGGACGTCGACCTCGTCGTGTCCGCCACCGTCACCGGGCTCGCCGTACCGTCCCTGGACGCGCGCGTGGCCGCACTCATCGGGATGCGCCCCGACGTGGTCCGGGTGCCCCTGGTCGGCCTGGGCTGCGTCGCCGGAGCGGCCGGTGTCGCGCGTCTTCACGACTACCTCGTGGGACATCCGCACAGCGTGGCGGTCCTGATGTCGGTCGAGCTGTGCTCACTGACCCTTCAGCGCGACGACACGTCGCTGGCGAACCTGGTCGCCAGCGGGCTCTTCGGCGACGGTGCGGCGGCCGTGGTCGCCGTCGGGGCCGAGCGGGCCGGCGACTTCGAGGACATGGCCGGGCCGACGCAGCCGATCGTGCTGGCGACGCGCAGCCGGCTCTACCCCGACTCCGAGCGCACCATGGGCTGGGACGTCGGGTCGAGCGGGCTCAAGATCGTGCTCGACAGCAACGTGCCGACCCTGGTCGAGCGGTACCTCGGCGACGACGTCCGCGGGTTCCTGCACGACCACGGGCTCGCGCCGGGCGACGTCGAGTGGTACGTCGCGCACCCCGGCGGACCGAAGGTGCTCGAGGCGATGCAGACGGCGCTCGAGGTGCCGCGCCAGGCCCTGCAGGTCACCTGGGACTCACTGGCCCGGATCGGCAACCTCTCCTCGGCTTCGGTGCTCCACGTGCTCGCCGACACTCTCGCCGACCGGCCGCCCCGTCCCGGCTCCTACGGGTTGATGCTCGCCATGGGGCCCGGGTTCTGCTCCGAGCTCGTCCTGCTGCAGGCCCCGGCGACGACGGGGGAGGTGGCGTCGTGACCTGGTTCACCGTGCTGATCGTGGCCGTCGGGCTGGAGCGGCTGGCCGAGCTGGTGGTCTCGAAGCGCAACACCGCGTGGAGTCTGGCGCGCGGCGGAGTCGAGACGGGGCGGGGGCACTACCCGGTGATGGTCGCGCTGCACACCGGCCTGCTGGTCGGTGCTCTCGTCGAGGTCTGGCTGCGGCGCCCCGCGTTCGTCCCGGCGCTTGGGTTCGCGATGCTGGCGCTCGTGCTGGCCTCGCAGGGGCTCCGCTGGTGGTGCATCGCCACGCTCGGCCGGCAGTGGAACACCCGCGTGATCGTGGTGCCGGGCCTCCCGCGGGTCACCGGCGGCCCCTACCGCTTCCTGTCCCACCCCAACTACGTGGCCGTCGTGGTCGAGGGTCTCGCCCTGCCGCTGGTGCACTCGGCCTGGATCACCGCGATCGCGTTCACCGTGTGCAACGCAGTGCTGCTGACGGTGCGGATCCGGGTCGAGGCTCGCGCGCTCTCGTCTTTGCCGACCGCGGCGGGCGAGTCCCCGGCCGTGCGGGCCTCCCGGTGAGGATCTCCCCATGAAGGATCTCCTGGTCGTCGGTGGCGGACCGGCCGGTCTGGCCACCGCGCTGTACGCCGCCCGGGCCGGCTTGCAGGTCACGGTCTGGGAGAAGCGCGGAGGCCCCATCGACAAGGCGTGCGGCGAGGGGCTGATGCCGGGCGCCGTCGCGGCGCTGGCAGGGCTCGGCGTGGACCCCGAAGGCGCCGACCTTCTGGGCATCCGCTACCTCGCCGGCGACCGCTCGGCAACGGCCCCGTTCCGGCATGGCCCCGGCCGTGGCGTTCGCAGGACGACCCTGCACGCGGCGATGGGCGAGGCGGTCCTGGCGGCCGGCGTGACCGTGGCGGTCCGCGGCGCCCACGACCTGCGCCAGGACGCCGACGCGGTCGTGGTCGACGGCGAGCGCTTCCGCTACCTGGTCGCCGCGGACGGTCTGCACTCGCCGGTGCGCAGGATGATGGGACTGGAGCGCGCCGACCGTGGAGCCCGCCGCTACGGCCTGCGCCGGCACTACCGCGTCGAGTCCTGGACGTCGTACGTCGAGGTGCACTGGGCCGAGCCGGGTGAGGCGTACGTGACGCCCGTGTCCCCGGACCTCGTCGGAGTCGCGATGCTGACCCGTGGGCGGGGCTCGTTCGACGAGCACCTCGCCCTGTTCCCGTCGTTGCACGCCCGGCTGGGCGATGCCGATGCCGTGGGCGAGGTGATGGGCGCCGGCCCCCTCCATCAGAGGTGCCGGAGCCGCGTCGCCGGGCGGGTGCTGCTCGTCGGGGACGCCGGTGGCTACGTGGACGCGCTCACCGGCGAGGGGGTGGCACTGGCGGTGGCCCAGGCGCGCGCCGCGGTCGCTGCCGTGGCGGACGGCCTTCCGGCGCGCTACGAGCAGGACTGGCACGCCGTGACCCGTCGCTACCGTCTGCTGACCGGCTCGCTGCTCCATGCGACCCGCCTGAAGCCGGTGCGCCGCTCCTTGGTGCCGGTTGCGCAGCGGCTGCCGTCGGTGTTCGGCTCCGCGGTCAACGCCCTGGCGAGGCCGGCGTGAGCACGGACCGCCCGGAGGGCATGGGGGAGCCGATGGGGAAGCCTGGAGAGCGAGTCGAGGAGGTCGTCTTGCTCGACGAGGCCGGCCGGGCGATCGGCACCGCACCCAAGTCGACGGTCCACCATGCCGATACCCCTCTGCACCTGGCCTTCTCCTGCTACGTCTTCGACGAGGCAGGGCGCCTGCTGGTCACGCGTCGCGCCCTCGACAAGCGGACGTTCCCCGGCGTCTGGACCAACTCCTTCTGCGGCCACCCCGCGCCAGGTGAGGACGTGTTCGAGGCGGTGACACGGCGCGGTGCTCAGGAGCTCGGGGTCGTCGTGGACGACCTGCGGCTCGCGCTGCCGGCGTTCCGCTACCAGGCGACGATGCCCAACGGCGTACGCGAGAACGAGCTGTGTCCGGTGTTCACCGCGGTCACCACGTCCGCTCCGGCTCCCGATCCATCGGAGGTGGACGCCGTCGAGTGGGCGACCTGGCCGGAGTTCCGGGACGCCGTGCTGGACGGCGGGCGCGAGGTGTCGGTGTGGTGTGCCGAGCAGGTGGCCGAGCTGGCCCGCGTCGAGCAGGAGGACGGGCGCTTCCCGGACGGGCCGGTCTCCGACCTGCCTCCCGCCGCCCGGTCGCCTCACTGACCGTCGTCCTCGCCCACGTCTCCGACCAGGTCCGGCAGTGCGGCGGTGAGGCCCGCTGGGTCGTCGTAGACGCCGAGAGCGCCGGCGGCCAGCAGCTCATGGCGTGAGATGCCGCCCGAGAGCAGCCCGACCGCGGCATGCCCGGCCCGCCCGGCGGACTCCATGTCCCACACGGAGTCGCCGACGACCAGGGCGTGGGTGCCGCCTACGGCGGCCACGGCGCGGCTCACGGGCTCGTCGTGAGGCTTGGTCGCCTCGGTGTCGTCTCCGCTGATCGTCGCGTCCAGGTAGGGGTCGGCCTCCAGCAGGGCCACGGACCTGTCGGTGTCCTCGCGTGCCCCGGAGCTGGCCAGCACGACGGCGAGCCCCCGAGCCTTGAGCGCCTCGAGCAGCCCCGTCGCACCTCGCGTGGCCACCAGGTGCTGTGACAGATCCGTGTACAGGTCGGACTGCCGGCCCCGCACCTCGTCACCGAGCGACTCCTCGACGTCGGCGCCTGCGACGGCCCGGACCAGCTGATCTCCGCCCATGCCGATGGCCCGGTGGATCTTCCAGGTCGGCACGTCGAGGCCGACCGTTCGGAAGGCCTCGCGCCACGACCACACATGGGCGTACACGGAGTCCACCAGCGTCCCGTCGATGTCGAGCACGGCGGTGTCGAACGTTGCGGGCGAGGGGCTGTGGTGGGTCACGGCGTTCCCGTACCCCTGCCTCGGATCGCCACCACATCCGGTCATGAACCTCGGCGAGGGGGGTACCGGAAGACAGACCGCCCATCGACGAGGAGTCCCAGATGTCAGACCCCAGGAAGCCGGCCCGCTCGCTGCGGAATCCGACCCGCAACGCGGTGGCACAGGCGACGGAGACGGCGCTCGAGGCGACCGTGGGGCGCCAGGAGCCTGCGGCCACGCCGGGGGTACCGGCGCCGGAAGCGCCGCGGCTCGAGGAGACGACCAAGCCGCGCGGCCCCCTGTCGCCGAAGCCCGACCAGCAGGGCCCTGCGCGCCGTACGCCGACCGGAGCGGCTGACGAGGGCCAGCCTGCCGACGTCGCCCAGCAGGGGTCCTTCCTGACCACCGCCCAGGGCGCCCGGCTGCGGGACACCGACCACTCGCTCACGGCCGGGACCCGTGGCCCCACCCTCCTGCAGGACCACCACCTGCGCGAGAAGATCACGCACTTCGACCACGAGCGCATCCCCGAGCGTGTGGTCCACGCACGTGGTGCAGGCGCGCACGGCGTCTTCGTCGGCTACGGGAACGCCACGGCCGTCACCCGAGCAGCGTTCCTGGCCAAGAATGTCGAGACCCCGGTCTTCGTCCGGTTCTCCACCGTCCTCGGCTCCCGGGGGTCGGCCGACACCGTGCGCGACACCCGTGGGTTCGCGACCAAGTTCTACACCGAGGAAGGCACCTTCGACCTGGTCGGCAACAACATCCCCGTCTTCTTCATCCAGGACGGCGTCAAGTTTCCCGACGTCGTCCACGCCGCGAAGCCCCACCCCGACCGTGAGATCCCGCAGGCCCAGAGCGCGCACGACACCTTCTGGGACTTCGTGTCGCTCCACACCGAGGCCCAGCACCACACTTTGTGGAACATGTCCGACCGCGGGATCCCACGCTCCTACCGGACCATGGAGGGCTTCGGCGTCCACACGTTCCGCTTGGTCGACAAGGACGGCGCCACCTCGCTGGTGAAGTTCCACTGGAAGCCGGTGCTTGGAGTGCACTCCCTGATGTGGGAGGAGGCGCAGATGCTGGCCGGGATGGATCCCGACTTCCATCGACGCGACCTTGCCGACGCCATCGAGGCCGGCGCCTATCCGCAGTGGGAGCTGGGTGTCCAGGTCTTCGATGACACGCCCGAGGAGACGTTCGGTGACATCGACCTCCTGGACCCGACCAAGCTCGTGCCCGAGGAGGACGCCCCGGTCCTGCCGATCGGCTTGCTGACCCTCACGGCCAACCCGACGAGCTACTTCGCCGAGACCGAGCAGGTCGCCTTCCACGTGGGCAACCTGGTGCCCGGCATCGACGTCACGAACGACCGGCTGCTCCAGGCCCGGCTCTTCTCGTACGTCGACACGCAGCTGACCCGGCTGGGAGGCCCCAACTTCAGCCAGATCCCGATCAACCGGCCGCATGCTCCGGTCAACGACATGCTGCGAGACGGGTTCCACCAGGACGCCGTCCACGGCGGGGTCGCGCCCTACCGCCCGAACTCCCTGGACGGCGGCTGTCCGTTCCACGCCACGGGACCCAGGGACCATGCCTTCCTGGACGTGGCCGTCGTGGTGCCCGAGGGCACCAAGACGCGTGCCACGCCCGCGTCGTTCGACGACCACTTCAGCCAGGCGCGCCAGTTCTGGCTGAGCATGACCGGCCCGGAGAAGGAGCACATCGTGCTCGCCTACACCTTCGAGCTGGCCAAGTGTTACGAGCAGACGATCAAGGAGCGGCAGCTGCTCGCGCTGGCGAACATCGACCCCGTCCTGTGTGCCGAGGTCGCGGCCGGTCTGGGACTCCCCGCTCCCGACGCGACCGAGCCGCTGCTCGACCTCGATGCGAGCCCGGCACTGTCCCAGCTCGGCGGCACCTGGCCCCTCGACGGTCGGACGGTGGGGATCGTGGTCCACCCCGACGGTGAGCTCGACGGGGTGGCTGCCGTGTTGGACGCCGTCAGGGCGGCCGGCATGGTGCCCCTGGTCGTCGCACCACGTGGCGGGACCCTCCCCGGCGGGATCGTCGTCCAGCGCAGTCTCGATGCCACTCGATCGGTGGAGTTCGACGCCGTCCTCGTGGGCGGCAGACCGGTCACCGACCCGCGTGTCGAGCTGCTGCTCCAGGAGTGCTTCCGGCATGCGAAGGCGATCGGCTGCTGGGGTGGGGGCGGCGATGTCCTTGCTGCTGCCGGGGTCCCGGACGATGCAGCCGGCGTCGTCGTGGCCGACGACCCGGCTGAGGCCTTGCCGGCACTGCTGGAGCTGATGGGTGCCCACCGGGTGTGGGACCGCTTCGAAGCTGCACTCTGACGACGATCTGATCGGACCCTCACATGGCAACCAACAACCGCTATATCGACGCGGCGCCCTCGAGTGTGTGGGACGTCTTGGCTGACGGCTGGCTCTATCCCGTGTGGGTGGTGGGCGCGACCCGGATCCGCGACGTCGACGACACCTGGCCGGCCGAGGGGTCGAGGATCCACCATTCGGTCGGGGTCTGGCCGATGACGCTCGACGACGACACGGAGGTGCTGGAGGCCAGACCCGGTGCCCTGCTCAGGCTGCGGGCCCGGCTCTGGCCCTTCGGTGAGGCCTCGGTCACCATCCGGCTGACGGCCTCGGGGGCGGGTACGGAGGTCATGATCGAGGAGGACGCCGTGGCCGGACCTGGGAGGTTCGTTCCCGAGCCGCTGCGCGGGCTCCCGCTCAAGGTCCGCAACGTTGAGACCCTCAAGCGTCTCGCGTTCGTCGCGGAGGGACGCCGCCAGACTGACCGAGCCGGGTCGGTGTGACAAACGAGTCCACTGCGCGCACCTACGACGCGATCGTCGTCGGTGCGGGCCCCAACGGCCTGGTCGCGGCGAACCGTCTGGCCGACGCCGGCTGGTCCGTGCTCGTGCTCGAGGAGCAGAGCGACGTCGGAGGCGCCGTACGCCACGACCGCGAGCTGCACCCGGACTTCGTCCACGACACCTTCAGCGCCTTCTACCCGCTGGCCGCGGCGTCCGCGTCCATCGAGTCGTTCGGTCTCGACGAGCATGGCCTCTCCTGGTGCCACGCCCCGGCGGTCCTCGGTCACCCGATGCCGGACGGTGAGTGGGCCATCCTCCATCGCGACCGCGAGGTGACCGCCGCCCTCATGGAGCGCCAGCACCGGGGGGACGGCGACTCCTGGCTGGCCCTGTGCCGAACCTGGGACCTGATCGGCGACCAGCTGGTCGAGTCCCTCCTGACACCCTTCCCTCCGGTGAAGGGTGGCGCTGGCGTCCTGCGACGCCTTCGCCGCGTGGGTGGCCTCGAGTTCGTCAAGACGATGCTGATGCCGGCCATCGACCTCGGCAGGGCTCATTTCGGCGGCGAAGCCGGCCGCCTGCTGCTTGCCGGGAACGCCGGACACTCCGACATCCCGCTGGACGCGCCGGGGTCGGGCTTCCTGGGTCTGCTGTTGTCGATGCTGGGGCAGACCGTTGGCTTCCCCGTACCCCAAGGAGGGGCAGGCGAGTTCAGCGCTGCGCTGGCGCACCGGCTCGAGGCACTCGGAGGAGTGATCCGGTGCTCGGCCCCGGTCGTCGAGGTCGAGGTGGCGGACGGTCGGGTCGGCGGCGTACGCATCGGCTCGGGGGAG
>DATBBE010000062.1:0-2168 GCA_036271155.1 Nocardioides sp.
GAGGTCGTCAAGGTCGGTGACCAGGTCGAGGCCCTCGTCCTCCAGAAGGAGGACAAGGAAGGCCGGCTCATCCTGTCCAAGAAGCGCGCGCAGTACGAGCGCGCCTGGGGCACGATCGAGAAGATCAAGGAAGAGGACGGCATCGTCACCGGTTCGGTGATCGAGGTGGTCAAGGGTGGTCTGATCCTGGACATCGGCCTGCGCGGCTTCCTGCCCGCGTCGCTGGTCGAGATGCGCCGGGTCCGCGACCTCCAGCCCTACGTCGGCAAGGAGCTCGAGGCCAAGATCATCGAGCTGGACAAGAACCGCAACAACGTCGTGCTGTCCCGCCGGGCCTGGCTCGAGCAGACCCAGTCCGAGGTGCGGCAGAACTTCCTCACGACCCTGCAGAAGGGTCAGGTCCGCTCCGGCGTGGTCTCCTCGATCGTCAACTTCGGCGCGTTCGTGGACCTCGGCGGCGTCGACGGCCTGGTGCACGTCTCCGAGCTTTCCTGGAAGCACATCGACCACCCGAGCGAGGTGGTCGAGGTCGGCCAGGAGGTCACCGTCGAGGTGCTCGACGTCGACATGGACCGCGAGCGGGTCTCGTTGTCGCTGAAGGCGACCCAGGAAGACCCGTGGCAGCAGTTCGCCCGCACCCACGCGATCGGCCAGGTCGTGCCGGGCAAGGTCACCAAGCTGGTGCCGTTCGGCGCGTTCGTCCGGGTCGACGAGGGCATCGAGGGCCTGGTGCACATCTCCGAGCTGGCCGAGCGTCACGTGGAGATCCCGGAGCAGGTCGTGCAGGTTGGCGACGATATCTTCGTCAAGGTCATCGACATCGACCTCGAGCGGCGCCGGATCTCGCTGAGCCTCAAGCAGGCCAACGAGGGCGTCACCAGCGGCGCGGAGTTCGACCCGACGCTCTACGGCATGGCCGCGGAGTACGACGAGGCCGGCAACTACAAGTATCCCGAGGGCTTCGACCCCGAGACCAACGAGTGGCTCGAGGGCTACGACCCGCAGCGTGAGGTCTGGGAGAAGCAGTACGCCGAGGCGCACGAGCGCTGGGAGGCGCACAAGAAGCAGGTCGAGGAGATGGCCAAGGCCGATGCCGAGGCTCGCGAGGAGGCCGGTGACGCTCCGGCGTCGTACTCCTCGGCCACCTCGGCCAGCACCGAGGACGCCGACGACGCCGAGGGCACGCTCGCCTCGGACGAGGCGCTCGCGGCTCTGCGGGAGAAGCTCACCGGCAACTGAGCACTGACAACACTGAGCCCCCAAGACGCTCAGCCGAGCCGACGGCCCCCGGACTCCGGTCCGGGGGCCGTCGGCGTCCTTGCCCGCGGCCGGCCGCCTGCCAGGATGGGGCGATGCTCAGGGTTGGTCTGACCGGAGGGATCGGGTCCGGGAAGTCGACGGCCTCGGGCCGGCTGGCCGAGCTCGGCGCCGTCGTCATCGACTCCGACGTGCTGGCGCGTGAGGTCGTCGAGCCGGGCACGCCGGGACTAGCCGCGATCCGTGTGGCGTTCGGACCTGACGTGATCACTGCTGACGGCGCCCTGGACCGGCCGCGGTTGGGCGAGGTCGTCTTCGCCGACCCGGAGCGGCTTGCCGTGCTCAACGGCATCGTGCATCCGCTCGTACGCGCCCGGGCCACGGCCATCAGCGCCGGGGCCGGGTCGGACGCGGTCGTGGTCCAGGACGTGCCCCTGTTGGTGGAGAACAACCTGGCCGCCGACTTCGACCTGGTCGTCGTCGTCGACGCACCGGACGACGACCGGGTCAGCCGGCTCACCGAGCGGCGCGGCATGACGACTGAGGACGCCCGGGCCCGGATGGCCGCCCAGGCCACGCGCGAGGCGCGGTTGGCCGCGGCCGACATGGTGCTCGACAATTCGGGCACTCCGGCCGATCTGATCACGCAGGTCGACGAGCTCTGGACTCGGCTGCGCGGACTGTCGGAGCCGCAACCTACGGTGGAGCGGTGAGGAAGACATGCGACCGATCACCGACCTGCAGCGACGGGTCGCGCCGTTCGAGGTGATCTCGGACTACATTCCGTCCGGGGACCAGCCGACCGCCATCGAGGACCTGGCCGGCCGGGTCGAGGCCGGCGAGTCCAACATCGTGCTGCTCGGCGCGACCGGCACCGGCAAGTCCGCGACGACCGCCTGGCTGGTCGAGCG
>DATBBE010000063.1:0-37501 GCA_036271155.1 Nocardioides sp.
AAGAACTCACAACGCGTCTCATACGAGAACACCTTCGGCAACGCCGTACTCCCATCGGTCCAGGTTGCTTAGACCGATTGACCTCGCCGGGTTGCAACCCCTGAGAAGCGACGGGATACCCGGCGAGCCGGGTATCCCTGCAAGCCCCCTCGCAGTTCACACACCCGTAACACGGGACGCCGTGAACGTTGCACGGCGGCAACACACGACGCCGTACGACGAAACGTACGGGTCGCAGGGTGGGGGCATCGAGGTGGTCCGACCCGGCCGACGGCGTCCGAGTGGCGAGCCCCTCTCCGTACTCGACGTGGAGGTGCCATGGACGGCTACTACGCCTGGATGATCGTGGCCACGGCCTTCGTGCTGATGATGACCACACCGGCGCTCGCCTTGTTCTACGGCGGGATGACCCGATCCAAGTCCGTGCTCAACATGATGATGATGTCGTTCGTCGCGATGGCGGTCGTGGGCATCGTCTTCGTGCTCTGGGGCTGGTCCGAGGGCTGGGGCGGCGACGGCGTCGGGAACGGGAACGGCAAGCTCATCGCCAACCCGTTCAGCAGGTTCGGACTCAGCGGCGTCTCGCACGCCAACTACATCTTCGTGCTGTTCCAGCTGACCTTCGCGGTCATCACTGCGGCGCTCATCTCGGGTGCGATCGCCGACCGCGTCAAGCTCTCGTCCTGGATCGTCTTCCTGCCGATCTGGGTGACCCTGTGCTACTTCCCGATCGCCCACAACGTCTGGGGCGGCGGCTGGTTCTACTCCAAGTTCGCCAACATCGACTACGCCGGTGGCACGGTCGTGCACATCAACGCCGGCATCGCGGGCGGCGTACTGGCTCTGGTCATCGGTCGTCGCGTGGGCTTCATGCGCGAGCCGATGAAGCCGCACAACCTCACCCTGACC
The DNA here is from genome assembly GCA_036271155.1 of Nocardioides sp. Classification (GTDB taxonomy): domain Bacteria; phylum Actinomycetota; class Actinomycetes; order Propionibacteriales; family Nocardioidaceae; genus Nocardioides. The sequence continues at coordinate 910 of DATBBE010000063.1, forward strand.
ATGATCGGCGCGGGGCTGCTCTGGATGGGGTGGTACGGCTTCAACGTCGGCTCGATCGTCTTCACCTCCGCGGCGCTCGGTGACCCCGCGAAGCTGTCGGCGCAGTTCTACAGCGAGACCGGCGTGACGTTCATGAACACCACGCTCGCCACGATGGCCGCGATGCTGGGCTGGCTGCTCATGGAGCGGATCCTCCATGGAAAGGCCACCTCGTTGGGCGCAGCCTCGGGAGTCGTGGCCGGCCTGGTCGCGATCACACCCGCCTGCGGCTCGGTCGACATCCTCGGCGCGCTCGTGGTGGGCGTCGTCGCCGGCCTCGGCTGTGCGGCCGCGGTCAACCTGAAATACAAGATCGGCCTCGACGACTCGCTCGACGTCGTCGGAGTCCACCTCGTCGGCGGTGTGCTGGGCTGTGTCCTCATCGGCTTCGTCGGCACCGACAAGTCCCCCCAGGGCCTCGACGGCCTGTTCGGCGGCATGAACGGTCTGTTCTACGGTGGCAACGCGACCCTGCTCGGTCACCAGATCCTGGGCGTCCTCTTCACCGTCGTATGGACCGGCGTGCTCACGACGGCGATCGGGCTCGCGATCAAGTACACGATCGGATGGCGGGTCGACGAGGACGACGAGATCGACGGCATCGACTTCGCCGAGCATGGTGAGTCCGCCTACGACCTCGACGGCCGCTCAGGCGGGGTGCTGGGCGGCACGGGAGCCGTCGCCGCCACCCACGTCAAGTCCGACTCTCCGGAAGGAGCGATGGCATGAAGCTCGTCACGGCAGTGATCAAGCCGCACAGGTGGGACGACGTCCGCGAGGCGCTCGAGACCTTCGGAGTCACCGGGATGACCGTCTCGGAGGTCAGCGGCTACGGCCGGCAGAAGGGACACACCGAGGTCTATCGCGGTGCCGAGTACGACATCGCACTCGTCCCGAAGATCAGGATCGAGATCGTCGCCGACGACGGGGATGCCGACGACGTCGTCGGCATCATCGCGAAGACGGCCCAGACCGGCCGGATCGGAGACGGCAAGGTCTGGGTCGTGCCGGTCGAGACGGTCGTGCGGGTCCGCACCGGCGACCGCGACTCCGCGGCCCTGTAGTGGCTCGGTAGCGACCGGCAGCGGCTCGGTAGCGGACGGAGTACGTCGATCAGCCGGGCCACCGGTGCGGGACCGGACCCGAGTCGGGAGTCCCGCACCGCTGCGGCGGACGCCCTGTGCATCGGCGCCTACGACTCGGCAGGCGCCCCGGAGTCGGGGTGTGCCCTGGTGGCCGTCGGGGGGTACGGGCGGCGCGAGCTGGCGCCGTACTCCGACCTCGACGTCGTGCTGGTCCACGAGCCAGAGGTGACTCTCGGAGAGGCGGGGGAACGGGTCTGGTACCCGATCTGGGACTCCGGCGCGCGTTTGGACCACTCGGTCCGCACAGTGCCCCAGATGCTCGAGCAGGCCGACGCCGACCTCCGGGTCGCGCTCGGTCTGCTCGACCTCCGCCACTTGGCCGGCGATCCTCACCTCACCCTCCGGCTCCGCTCAGAGGTGCTGGCCCACTGGCGTCGTACGGCGCGCGACCGGCTGCCGGCCCTTCGCGAGCTGGTACGCCGCCGACACCAGCTCGTCGGCGAGCTCGCTCACCTGTCGGTGCCCGACCTCAAGGAGGCCGAGGGCGGGCTGCGGGACGCGACCGTCCTCAAGGGCCTCGTCGCCACGTGGCTGGTCGATGTGCCGCATGTCGATCTGGAACGGTCGCGCCGCTCACTGCTCGACCTCCGTGACGCCCTGCACGAGGTGGCCGGTCGGGCCACCGACCGGATCGCCCCCGAGATGTGGGGCGACCTGGCGGCCCGGCTCCAGGTCGCCGACGACGCGGAGGCGCAGCGACACGTGCGCGGGCTCGGCCGCCGGATCACTCACCTGTCGCGGCTGACGTGGCGGCGCGTGGACGGCGTGCTCACCCGGCCGGCCTCCGCGCGCGTCGTACGCCGGCCCGAGCTGGTCGAGATCGAGCCGGGAGTCGGACTCTCGGGGTCCGAGGTGGTGCTGAGCCGCGAGGCAAGGCCGTCCGTCGACCCGACGCTGCTCCTGCGCGCGTCGGCGGTGGCGGCTGAGCGCGACCTCGAGCTGGCGCCGGCGACGGTGGCGCGCCTGGTCGCGGAAGGCGCCCCTCTCCCGGAGCCTTGGCCAGCCGGGGCGCGTCAGGCGCTGGTCCGGCTCCTCGCCGCGGGGCCGGGGCTGCTGGCGGTGTGGGAGACCCTCGACGAGACGGGCGCGCTCTCGGCGTTCCTGCCCGAGTGGGAGCGGATCCGACTGCTCCCGCACGCATCGCAGATCCACCGGTTCACCGTCGACCGGCACGTGGTGGAGACCTGTCGCGAGGCCGCGCGACTGATCCGTGACGTGGCCCGCCCCGACGTGCTCCTGGTCGCAGCGCTGCTGCACGACATCGGCAAGGGCGGCCTGACCGAGCACAGCATCGCCGGCGAGCCGTTGGCGCGGGAGATCGCCGGCCGGATGGGGTTCGACGAGGCGGCGGCCGACCTGGTGGGCGTGCTGGTACGGCGACATCTCCTCCTGGTGCAGACGGCGACCACCCGTGACCCGGAGGACCCCGCGACGGCGGCGTACCTCGCCGGCCAGGTCGGGTCCGGCGAGGCCCTCTCGCTCCTGTTGGCGCTCACCGAGGCGGATGCTCGGGCGACGTCTGCGCAGGCCTGGTCACCGTGGCGCGCGGGCCTGGTGCGGGCCGTCGCGGCGCGCACGGCGGAGCTGCTGGGCGAGCCGGCGCCGGTCGGCGAGTCGCCGGCGCCGGTGCCCGTGCCGGAGGAGGTACGCCGCGGGGGAGTCGCCATCACGGTGCGGGCGACGGCTGACGGGGGCCGGGTGACGGTGGTCGCCGGCGATCGGGTGGGGCTGCTCGCCGACGCCTCCGCCCTCTTCGCGCTGCAGCGGGTGTCGATCCGCTCCGCGCGAGCGTGGTCGCAGGACGACGTCGGAGTCTCGGTGTGGGACGTGGCCGCCGAGCACCTCGACAGCCTCGACGAGAAGGTGCTGCGCCAGCGGTACGACGCGATCGTCGCGGGTCGGGTCGACCCGGCGGCTCGTCTCGCGCGTGGACCGGATCAGATCGAGCCGTCGGTCGTCCTGCGCCCCGAGGCATCGACTCGCGCCACCGTGCTCGAGGTACGGACGGCCGACCGTGCGGGCGTCGTACACCTGGTCTGCGCGGCCCTGGCCCGGCTCGACCTGACGGTCCGATCGGCGCACGTGGACACCCTCGGCCCCCAGGCGGTCGATGTGTTCTACGTGCAGGAGTCCGCCGCGGGCGCCCTCGGCGACACCCGCGCTGCCTCGGCCGCGCACGCCGTACGCGACGCCCTGTCCGGATAGTCCGTGACGTTCCGGCCCGTCTGACGGCGACGGAGGGGCCGAAGCGTCACGGACTACCCGAGCGGCGGACTATCGGGGGCGGCGGATGCGAATCGCTCGCGGGGTGCCATCCGGGTCGGTGAGGAGTCGGACGGGGTCGTCGTCGTCGTCCTGGGGGGTGGGTGCGACCGGGCCGGAGTGCTCGAGCTCCTTGAGGGCGTCGCGGGCACGACCGGCCCCGGGGTTGAAGACGTCGATCACGCCGCCGAACATGTCGCCGGTCGACCCGAGGCCCGCACGCCCGCCGGGCTTGCCGAGGCTGCGCTCGTAGAGGTAGATCCCGACGCCGGTGACCAGCAGGATCGCGACGCCCACCACCACCGTCGTCGCGACCTCACCCATGCCGCCATGGTCGCACGCCCTCCCCCACCCGAACGGCGGCCTGAGGGGATAGTCCCCGACGTTTGGGTCGCCGACACGCCGGGTGGGGCGACCCAAACGTCGGGGACTATCCCGAAAGCGCCGTGAGTCGGACGGGTGGGGGGAGCCCGGTTAGGCTGGAAGCCCATCAAGAACGACGAGGACTGACTTGTTCGCCACGCTCTCCGACCGGCTCGCCGAGACCTTCAAGAACCTCCGCGGCAAGGGCCGCCTCTCCGAGGCCGACATCGACGCGACCGCCCGCGAGATCCGGATCGCCCTGCTCGAGGCCGATGTCGCACTCCCGGTGGTCCGCGAGTTCGTGGACGCCGTCAAGGAGCGGGCCCGCGGCGAGGAGGTCAGCGCTGCGCTGAACCCCGCCCAGCAGGTCGTCAAGATCGTCAACGAGGAGCTCGTCGAGATCCTCGGCGGCGAGACTCGCCGCCTTCGCTACGCCAAGAACCCGCCGACCGTGATCATGCTCGCCGGCCTCCAGGGCGCCGGCAAGACCACGCTCGCCGCCAAGCTCGCGCTGTGGCTCAAGGACCAGGGCATGCAGCCCGTGCTGGTCGCCGCCGACCTCCAGCGCCCGAACGCCGTCAACCAACTGCAGGTCAACGGCGAGCGAGCCGGCGTACCCGTCTTCGCTCCCGAGCCCGGCAACGGTGTCGGCGACCCGGTGAAGGTGGCCCGCGACTCGATCGACGAGGCCCGTCGCAAGCTCTACGACGTCGTGATCGTCGACACCGCAGGACGCCTCGGCGTGGACGCCGACATGATGCAGCAGGCCGCCGACATCCGAGACGCGGTCGACCCCGACGAGATCCTGTTCGTCGTCGACGCGATGATCGGTCAGGACGCCGTGACCACCGCGCAGGCGTTCCTCGACGGGGTGGGGTACGACGGGGTCGTCCTCACCAAGCTGGACGGCGACGCCCGCGGCGGTGCCGCGCTGTCCATCCGTGGCATCACCGGCAAGCCCGTCATGTTCGCCTCCGCCGGCGAGAAGCTCACCGACTTCGACGTCTTCCACCCCGACCGGATGGCCTCGCGGATCCTCGACATGGGCGACGTGATGACCCTGATCGAGCAGGCCGAGAAGGCCTTCGACCAGGATCAAGCGCTCAAGGCCGCGGAGAAGCTGACGAGCGGCGGCGACTTCACCCTCGACGACTTCCTCGAGCAGATGCAGCAGGTGCGCAAGCTCGGCTCGATGTCGAAGATCATGGGGATGCTGCCCGGCATGGGGCAGTTCCGCGACCAGCTCGAGAACTTCGACGAGCGCGAGATCGACCGGATCCAGGCGATCATCCGGTCGATGACACCGGCGGAGCGAGCCAACCCGAAGATCATCGACGGCTCGCGCCGCGCCCGGATCGCCCGTGGGTCCGGTCGGCAGGTCTCCGACGTGAACAGTCTGGTCGACCGCTTCTTCGAGGCGCGCAAGATGATGCAGTCGTTCGCCAATGGCGGCGGGATGCCCGGGCTTCCCGGCATGCCCGGCATGTCGTCGGGCGGCAAGCGAGGCCGGGCCAAGCAAGCCGCCAAGAACAAGCCCGGCAAGGGCCGACGCATCAGCGGCAACCCCGCGAAGGCCGCCGCGCAGGCGAAGGCGGCCGACGAGAGCGCGTCCACGGGCAACCCCTTCGGCAACCCCGACGGGGAGGAGATCGACTACGAGAAGGCCGCCGCGGCCCTCGACCTGCCGAAGGACTTCTCGAAGTACCTGAAGTGAGCCGGCCGTGACCGTCCTGGTCGTCGACGGGGCCAACGTCGTGGGTGCACGCCCGGACGGGTGGTGGAAGGACCGTGCGGGCGCCGCGCGCCGACTGCACGAGCAGCTGGTCACCGCCGACCTCGACGGCGACATCGTGCTGGTGCTCGAGGGTGAGGCGAAGGCCGGCGTGCGCGCCGGCCGGGACGGCCACGTGACCGTCGTCCACGCTCCGAAGGACGGCGACAGCGAGATCGTCCGTCAGGCCCACAAGGCCGCCGACGCCGGTCATGAGGTCAGAGTCGTCACCGCCGACCGCCTGCTCGCCGCGCGCGTGGCCAAGGCCGGGCCGACGGTGGGTCCGACCTGGCTCCTCGACCGGCTCGGCTGATCTCCTGGAAGTAGCGGACCGAAACTGTCCGCATGTGCTCCTAGCGTCGTCGGCATGACGACGCTCCTCACTCCCGCCCGCTCCACCTCCTCCACTCGCACGGTCGACTGGCCGGTGCGCGGCCGGTTCGACCTCGCCCAGTCCATCGGCTTCGGATTCGGCTCGAAGGTCGCTGAGACCGGCCCGCTCATGCGGCTGGCCTTCGTCCTCGACGGGTACGCCGCCCAGGCCGGCGTCGCGGTGACCCAACCGGCGTACGACGTGGTCCGCTTCGAGGTGACCGGCGACGTCGACCCCGAGGCGGCCGCGGCCCAAGCCGCCCGGATCCTCTCCCTCGACGAGGACGCGACCGGGTATGACCGCATGGTCGACCGCGACCCGGTGCTGCGTGAGGCGTACGCCGTGCGGCCGGGGCTGCGGCCGCCGCTGTTCTCCTCGGTGTACGAGGCGATGGTCTGGGCCGTGCTCTCGGCCCGACGCCCGGCCGGGCAGATGCGGGTCGTCCAGGAGCATCTCGCGAGGGCCCACGGCCAGGTCCTCGAGGTGGCGGGAGAGGCCGTCGCGGCCCTCCCGACGCCAGACCAGCTGCTCGCGGTCGAGTCGTTCCCCGGCATTCCCGAGGTGAAGCTGCGCCGGATGCACGCCGTCGCCGCGGGAGCGCGTGCCGGCCGGCTCGACACCGAGGAACTGCGGATGCTCGACGCCGCCGAGGCGGGGGCGCGACTGCGCACGTTCGAGGGCATCGGACCGTTCTACGCCGAGCTGGTCACCGTGCGCGCGCTCGGCCACACCGACGTGCTGCCCACGACCGAGCCCCGGGTCCTTGCCGCCACCGGGGCTCGGCTGGGACGCGACGCCTTCACCCATGCCGACCTCGCCGAGGTGGCCGAGGCATGGCGTCCGTGGCGCACCTGGGCCTGCGTGGCCCTCCGGGCCGCCGCCTGACGCGAAGGGCCAACTCTCCGCCCGCGAAGGGGCAACTCTCCGGCCGCGAAGGGGCAACTCTCCGGCGGGTTCTTGTCATCTCGACCACGGAGAATTGTCATCTCGACCCCGGAGAGTTGACCCCTCGGCCCCGGAGAGTTGACGCCTCGGCCCCGGAGAGCTGGCCCCTCGCGGTCAGGTCTGCTCGGCGGCCCGGCCGATGGCCAGGGCGAGGGATCCGACCAGCTCGGCGCGACCGCCGAACTTCCCGGACACCACCTCGCACGACGCCGCCGACTCAGGGTGGGCGTAGCGGTCGACGCCGTCGCGGATCGCCGCGACCAGGGTGGGGGAGGCGCCCAGAGACCCGCCGACGACGATCCGGGCCGGGTTGAGCGTCGTGCACAGCCCAGCGAGCACGCGGCCCGCGGTGTGCCCGGCGTCGGTGAGCACCCGGCGTACGGCGGTCTCCCCGCCATGGTCGAGGGCCAGCAGTCCCGAAAGGTCCAGGTCGTCGCCGTACACCGGCCGCAGGAGCTCGAGCAGATGCCGGGTCGACACCTCGGTCTCGAGACATCCTCGGCTGCCGCAGCGGCACAGGTCACCTCCTTCGCGGGCGAGCACGTGACCGACCTCGCCGGCCAGTCCGGTCGCGCCCCGGTGGAGCCGCCCACCCAGGACCAGACCGGCGCCCACACCGCTGGCGAGCTTGACGTAGAGCAGGTCTGCCGAGCCGCGTCCGGACCCGTGCTGGTGCTCGGCCATGGCGCCGAGGTTCGCGTCGTTGTCCACGACGACCGGGAGCCCGATGCGGCGGCTCAGCTCGTCGGCGGGGATGAGCTCGTGCCAGCCGGGTAGAACGGCGTGGTCGACGCGCGCCGAACGCCGGTCGATGGGTGCCGGCACGCAGAGCCCGACCATCAACAGCTCGGTGACCGGGATGTCCGCCTCGCCGGCCACGCGGCGTACCAGCTCGGCCGCGAGGTCCAGGGTGGCGTTGCCATGCGGGTCCGCGTCGGTCTGGGTCTCCACCTCGGCCAGGATCTTCGCGCTGCGGTCGGAGACCGCCACCCGCACGTGCCCGTGCCCGATGTCGACCCCGGCGACTCCGCCGGGACGCACCGCCAACGCGACCAGGAGTGGCGGTCGACCGCTCCCGCCCTTGTACGGCGTGCCGCGGTCCTCCGTCTCGACCACCAGCCCGTGGTCGAGCAGCTCGGTGACCAGGCTCGAGACGGTCGTCCGCGACAGCCCGGAGCCGCGGGCGAGGTCGGCCCGACTCTGTGGTCCGCCCGAGCCGAGGAGCGTCGTGATGGCGCGCAGGTTCGAGCTCCGGAGCTGGGCCAGAGAATGTCCGGGCACTCGCGCAGCCTAGTCGGATTCCTCCCGGAAACGGACTAATCGCCCCGCCAAGAGCCGCACTAACGCATTGACTCTGACAAAAGCCCGTTCCTAGGTTCGAATTCCACTCACAGCGCAGCTCACATCCTCGGGAGAGCTCATGGTCGCGTTCCTGCGTACGCGGCGGCGGACGGCCGTCGCCCTCGGTGCGGCGGCGGTTCTCGTCGTCGGCCTCACCTCCGTCTCGACAGCCGGCGCGGCGGCTCGGCCGCCGCACGCCGCCGCCACCAAAACCACATCCAGCACCACATCCACGTCAGACAAGGCCCTGCCGTACCAGAACCCGAAGCTGCCGATCGCGCGTCGCGTCTCGGACCTGCTCGGGCGGATGACGCTCGCGGAGAAGATCGGGCAGATGACCCAGGCCGAGCGGGCCTCGATCGACACCGACACCGCCAAGATCACCGACGACCGCCTCGGCAGCGTCCTGTCGGGCGGCGGCTCCGTGCCGACACCGAACACACCCACGGCGTGGGCGGACATGGTCGACCGCTACCAGCAGGCGGCCCTCGCGACGCCTCTGCAGATCCCCCTGCTCTACGGCATCGACACCGTGCACGGCGACGGGAACATGGACGGCGCCACCGTCTTCCCCCACAACATCGGTCTCGGCGCGACCCGCGATCCCGCCCTGGTCCGCCGGGTGGAGCACGTCGCCGCCTCCGAGACCCGGTCGACAGGCCCTCAGTGGGCCTTCGCCCCCTGCATCTGCGTCGCGCGTGACGACCGCTGGGGCCGCACCTACGAGTCGTTCGGCGAGAAGCCCTCCCTGGTCGAGAAGATGGAGACCGCGATCGACGGGTTCCAGGGCCCGCCGGGACACCTGTCGGACAACACTCGGGTGCTGGCCACCGCCAAGCACTTCGCGGGCGACGGGCTCACGACGTACGGCACCGGCTCCAACGCCCAGACCACCGGCACCTACCCGATCGACCAGGGCGTGGACCAGGTGAGCCATCGCACGTTCCGACGGCTCGCGCTCGCGCCCTACGTCCCAGCGGTACGCCGGCACCACGTCGGCGCGGTCATGCCGTCGTACTCCGACGTGGACTGGACCAACGACGGGCTCGGGAACCGGATCAACATGCACGGGAACCGCGCGCTGATCACGGGCTGGCTGAAGCAGAAGGAGGGCTTCAAGGGCATCGTCATCTCCGACTACAACGGCATCGACCACATCAACCCCACCAGCGGCACCTTCGCCGACCGGGTCGCGGCCGGCGTCAACGCGGGCATCGACATGTTCATGCAGCCGCAGAACTTCGAGGACTTCGAGTCGACCCTCGCCGGCCTGGTCCAGGACGGCACCGTGCCGATGGCCCGCATCAACGACGCCGTACGGCGGATCCTGCGCGTCAAGTTCCAGCTCGGCCTCTTCGAGCATCCCCTCACCGACCGGACCCACCTGCCCGACGTCGGGGACGCCGCACACCGGGCCGTGGCCCGACAGGCTGTGTCGGAGTCGCAGGTGCTGCTGAAGAACAGGTCGCACACCCTCCCGCTGCGACCCTCACGCCCGGTGTACGTCGCCGGCAGCAACGCCGACAGCATGGGCAACCAGGCCGGCGGCTGGACCCTGCAATGGCAGGGTGACTCGAGCAACCAGATCCCGGGCCACACGATCCTCGACGGGATCGAGAGCCGGGCGAGTGACGTGACCTACAGCGCCGACGCCTCCGCACCCGTGCCGAAGAAGGCGATCGGCGTGGTCGTCGTCGGCGAGACGCCGTACGCCGAGGGCGTGGGCGACGTGGGCCAGCCGGGCCACACGATGGAGCTGTCGGACTCCGACACCCACGCCATCCAGACGGTCTGCGCGGCGGCCGCCCGCTGCGTCGTGCTGGTCGTCTCCGGCCGGCCGATCATCATCCCGCCGGCGCTGCTCAAGAGCATCGACTCCCTGGTGGCGTCCTGGCTGCCGGGCTCCGAGGGAGAGGGAGTCTCCGACGACCTCTTCGGTGCGCAGCCGTTCACGGGAAGGCTGCCCGTGACGTGGCCCAGGACGCTCGCGCAGGAGCCGATCAACATCGGAGACGCGCACTACCACCCGCTCTACCCGTTCGGCTGGGGTCTGCACACCCGGTAGCCGCCGTCACGCAGGTCTCAGAAGACGTCCGTCTCGTCCACCCCGAGGGTCTCCAGCTCCATCTCGGCCGCGGGGTGGGGCGGGACGGCGTCGAGGTGGTGGGTGCGGACGGCGGCGAAGGTCCAGAGCTTGTTCAGCACGAAGGACAGCGGAGTGACCACCGTGATCACGATCAGCTGGGCCCAGTAGAGGCGGGTGCGGAGCCCCGTGGAGTCGTCGAGCGTGCCGGTCGGGAGCGCCAGGGGTGAGCCCCGGTGCATGAGCATGGTCAGCAGGACGAGCCCGATCACCTGGCCGAGCATTCCCACCGCGAGGAACGGCCAGTACTCCCGCCACCAGCCTGAGTGCCTGGCGCTGCGGAAGGTCCACCGCCGGTTGAGCTGGAAGTTCCAGAGGTTCGCGACCAGGAAGGCGGCCGTGGAGTAGAGGTGGTACCACCGAATGTGGAACGCCGTCGGGTGCAGCGCCACGATCGGGTTGTCGGGGAGTGGGCCGAGCCGCTTGACCAGCACCAGGACCACCAGGTTGACCACGACGCCGGTGCCGCCGACGAGGGCGAACCGACCGAACTGCAGGGCGTTGCGCCCGTGCCTGCGCAGCATGTCGGGTCGTGTGCTGCTCACCCTGGGGACCCTATCCGCCGCCGCCGAACGGCCACCCGACACCACCCTGTGCACGGCCCGTTCCGCCGCCGGGCGCAGCCGGTAGCGTCCGGGACATGACCACTCTGCGGTTCCGCGGCCCGGTGCTGCCCGACGGCGAGGCGCGTGACCTCTACGTCGTCGACGGACGCATCACCCTCGAGCCGGTCGCCGGGGCCGAGACGGCGGCGGAGGGATGGATCGTGCCCGGGCTGGTCGACGCCCACTGCCACCTCGGGCTGGACGCACACGGGCCGGTCGACCAGGTGACCACCGAGCGCCAGGCCCTGGCCGACCGTGATGCCGGTTCGCTGCTGCTGCGCGACTGCGGCTCGCCTGCCGACACCCGATGGGTCCATGACCGAGACGACCTGCCGCGGCTGGTCCGCTGTGGACGTCACATCGCGCGCACCCGGCGCTACATCCGCAACTTCGCGCACGAGATCGAGCCCGACGAGATCACGGCGTACGTCGAGCAGGAGGCCCGGGCCGGCGACGGCTGGGTGAAGCTCGTGGGTGACTGGATCTCCCGCGACGAAGGCGATCTCGCTCCGTCGTTCCCGGCCGAGGCGTTCGCGGCCGCCATCGCGACCGCCCACGAGAACGGCGCGAGGGTCACGGCTCACTGCTTCGGCGAGACGGTCCTGCCGTGGCTGATCGACGCGGGCATCGACTGCATCGAGCACGGCACGGGCCTGTCGATCGACCTGGTGGAGACCATGGCCGCGAGGGGCACGGCCCTCGTGCCGACCGCCTACCAGCTCAACAACTTCCCGACGTACGCCGAGCAGGGCGGGGCGAAGTTCCCTGCGTACGCCTCGCACATGCTCGACCTGCACGCCCGCCGGCGAGACACCGTCATGGCCGCCTACGAGGCCGGCGTGGCGATCTACGCCGGCACGGACGCCGGAGGGGTGCTGCCACACGGGCTCATCGCCGACGAGGTGGCCGAGCTCGCGTCGTACGGGATGCCGGCCGAGTACGTCCTGGGCGGGGCGAGCTGGCGTGCCCGCGAGTGGCTCGGGTGGAATGCCGGGCTCGACGAGGGAGCTCCGGCCGACTTCGTGGTCCTCCCGCGCGACCCCCGGTCCGACCTCTCCGCGCTGCGCGAGCCCACGGCCGTGGTCCTGCGTGGGCGGATCGTGTGAACGAGCCGCAGCTGGTCGCCGCCCTGCGCTCGGCGGGATGTGTGTTCGCTGAGGACGAGGCGCGGTTGATCCTGGGCGAGGCCACCTCGCCTGCCGAGGTGATGGCCTGGGCCGCCCGTCGGATGGCGGGTGAGCCCCTGGAGCAGATCGTCGGCTGGGCGGAGTTCTCCGGCCTGCGGATCGCCGTCGACCCCGGCGTCTTCGTGCCGCGTCGCCGCAGCGAGCTGGTGGTCGCGGTCGCGGTGCGAGAGCCCGCGGACGTCGTCGTCGACCTCTGCTGTGGCAGTGCCGCGCTCGGGGCGGCCCTTGCGGCTCGCTGGCCCGGCGCCGAGGTGCACGCGGCCGACTCGGACCCCGCCGCGGTGGCCAGCGCGCGGCGCAACCTGCCGCGCGAGCGGGTGCACGAGGGCGACCTGTACGCCGCGCTGCCGGTCGACCTGCGCGGTCGCGTCGACCTCCTCGTGGTCAACGCCCCCTACGTCCCGACGGAGGCGATCGCGACCATGCCGCGCGAGGCACGCGACCACGAGCACCGCATCGCCCTCGACGGTGGCACCGACGGGTTGGACGTCCAGCGTCGCGTCGCCGCAGACGCGGGCACCTGGCTGCGGCCGGGCGGCCGGCTGGTGCTCGAGACCGGTCGCGACCAGGCTGACCGCACCGCTGCGCTGCTCGGGGCGGCCGGGCTCTCCACGTCGGTCGAGACCGACGACGAGATCGGTGCCACGGCCGTGCTGGGCAGAGCCTGAGCGGTCGGCACCGGCCGACGCTCACCGGATCGGACCGGTCAGGGCTGGGGCGGTGGACCCGCCGGTGGACCCGCCGGTCGACCCGTGACCGGACCTGCCGGCGGAGCCGTGGGCGCAGGTGCGGGGTACGCCGGGTAGCCGGGTGGGTAGCCGGGCGGATAGGCAGGCGGGCCGGGCCGGGGCGGGCGACGGGTGAACCAGAGGATGGCGGTGACCAGCACGACCACGAAGCCGGCTCCGCCGAGCAGGAGTGGCACCGCGATGCCCCACAGACCCAGCGCGAGCACGTCGTGCCGGTCGGGGACCGCGCCGATGCGGACGTCGGCGATCGCCTCGAAGCTCTGGCAGTGGAAGGTCAGGTGACCGTCGCCGGTGTCGAAGGTGGCCACGGCGTGCCATCCGTCGTAGGTGTACTCGTCGTCACGCACGCGTTGGAACCGGATCCGCGACCCGTTGCCGTCGACGGCCGTGCAGGAGGGGTGGGCGAAGTCTCCGAAGACGAAGAGTGCGCGCTTCGCATGGGCGGGCAGGACCACCGCGTGCCGACCGTCGTCGGGGAAGCGGGCGTCGGTGTGCGAGATCGTCTGCACGAAGCGCGCCACCGAGACCCCGAAGACGATCACCGCGGCGAGCACCAGCACGCCGCCGAGGCCGAACCACCAGGCGCTGGGCCGCTTCCTGACCGGCGCCGGCGGCGAGGTCGGGTACGGCGAGGTCCCGGCGTACGGCATGCTCACGGGTCACAGCATGCGCGATTTCGGTGCTCTGCGCCGCGTCTGGCAGAATCTGCCGCTGAGTCTGTCCGGCCCGGTCCCTCTCAACCGTGGCTCGACAGCCCACCGAGGCGAGTCGCCCGTGTCCCCACGCGGCGCCGACCCTCACCATTCACAACCGCCGAGGAGACACCACAACCGTGGCCGTCAAGATCCGCTTGAAGCGCATGGGCAAGGTCCGTGCGCCGCACTACCGCATCGTCGTCGTCGACTCACGCAAGAAGCGTGACGGCAAGGTGATCGAGGAGATCGGCCTTTACCACCCGAAGGAGGAGCCGTCGTTCATCAGCGTCGTCTCGGACCGGGCGCAGTACTGGCTCGGTGTCGGCGCGCAGCCCTCCGAGGCCGTCGCCCAGATCCTCAAGATCACCGGTGACTGGCAGAAGTTCAAGGGCTACAAGAACACCGAGGGCACCCTGCGCGTGGCCGACCCCAAGCGCGACAAGCTCGAGATCTTCAACGAGGCGCTCAAGGACTCCGCGGGTGAGCCGAAGGGCGAGGCAGTGACCAAGCGGGCCGCCAAGAAGACCGCCGAGAAGCCTGCTGAGAAGGCCGCTGAGAAGGCTGCCGAGAAGCCGGCCGAGAAGGCCGCTGCGAAGGCTGCCGAGAAGCCGACCGAGAAGGCCGCTGCGAAGCCCGCCGAGGCCAAGGCCGAAGAGCCCGCCGTCGAGGAGCCCGTCGCCGAGGAGCCCGTCGCCGAAGCGCCCGCCGCCGAGCCCGTGGCCGAAGAGGCTGCTCCCGTGCCCGCCGACGAGACTCCCGAGGGTGCCGCCGACGCCGCGGAGACGGCCGAGACCGCCGAGGTCGACGCCGACGCGAAGAGCGACGAGGCCTGATCGTGCTAGCCGACGCGCTGGAGCACCTCGTGCGAGGGGTCGTCGACCATCCCGACGACGTCACCGTGCGTGACAAGCAGACGCGGCGCGGACCGCTGCTCGAGGTGCGGGTCCACCCCGACGACCTCGGCAAGGTGATCGGCCGCAGTGGCCGCACCGCCACGGCGTTCCGCACCGTGATCTCGGCTCTGGCCGGCACCGGTGGCTCACGGATCGACTTCGTCGACGTCGACCGGGTCCGATGACGAGCGAGGACGTGGTGATCCGGCGGAGCCGGGCCACCACGACCTCGCCGGCCTGACAGCTCGTCGCGACTAGCCTGATCTGGTGGAACGAGCCGAGACGATCGAGGTCGTGATCGGCCGCGTCGGCAAGCCCCATGGCATCCGGGGCGAGGTGACCGTCGAGGTCCGCACCGACGAGCCAGAGCGCCGCTTCGCCGTCGGTACGACGGTGCGCGCCGAGCGACCACAGGGTGCGTCGGCGCCGTGGCCGGCCCTGACCGTCGGCGCGGTCAGGTGGCACCAGACGACGCTGCTGGTGCGGTTCGACGAACTCACCGACCGCACCACGGCGGAGTCGGCGCGCGGTCTGCTCCTCCATGCGAGCGTGACCACGGGCGAGGTGCCCGACGACCCCGACGAGTTCTACGACCACCAGCTGCTAGGACTCCTCGCCGAGGATCTCGACGGCCGGCCGCTGGGCGAGGTCGCCGCCGTCCTGCACGGCGCCCAGGACCTCCTCCAGATCCGTACCCCCGACGGCCGCGACACGCTCGTGCCCTTCGTGTCCGCGCTGGTGCCGGAGGTGGACCTCGCGGGCGGCCGGGTCGTGGTGGCCGACCGGCCGGGCCTGGTGACCCCCTTCCCCGAGGACCTCCCGTGAGGCGGGCGTGAGTCCGGGATGAGGATCGATGTCGTCACGATCTTCCCGTCCTACTTCGACGTGCTCGACGTCTCGCTCACCGGCAGGGCGCGCGATGCCGGCCTGATCGACGTGCGGGTGCACGACCTGCGCGACTTCACCCACGACCGCCACCGCACCGTCGACGACACCCCGTACGGCGGCGGAGCGGGCATGGTGATGAGGCCCGAGCCATGGGGGGAGGCGCTCGACGCGCTGGTCGCGGGCGGCCCGGTCGCGACCAGACCGACGCTCGTGGTGCCGACGCCGGGAGGAGTGCGGTTCACCCAGGCCGTCGCCCGCGAGCTCGCCGCGGCGGACCACCTGGTGATCGCCTGTGGCCGCTACGAAGGCATCGACCAGCGAGTGATCGACGAGGCGGCCACGGTGTACGCCGTGCAGGAGGTCTCGCTGGGCGACTTCGTGCTCAACGGGGGAGAGGTCGCCGCTGCGGCCTTCATCGAGGCTGTGGCCCGCCTGCAGCCCGGCTTCATGGGGAACCCCGAGTCCCTGGTCGAGGAGTCCCACGAGGACGGCCTCCTGGAGCACCCCGTCTACACCAAGCCGGCCTCGTGGCGCGGACGCGACGTCCCCGCGGTGCTGCTGTCCGGAGACCATGGCGCCATCGCCGCCTGGCGTCGTGCCGAGTCGGTACGCCGGACGGTCGCCCGCCGTCCCGACCTCGCCCATCCCGCCGCGACGGTGGGCCTGGGCGGTCTCGACCTCGAGATCCGGCTCGCCACCCGGGCCGACGCAGGTGAGCTCTTCACGCTGACCCGGGCCTGCTGGCTGCAGGAGCAGTGGGCCAACCCCGGCGTGGTCATCCCCGCGCTCGAAGAGTCCTTGGACGACGCCGTGCGCGGTCTCGAGGAGTGGATCACGTTCGTGGCGCTCGCCGGTCACCGGATCGTGGGGTCCACGCGGGGGCGTCTCACCGGCGCCGACTCCACCGTCTGGGACGTCGGCCGGGTGATGGCAGCCCCCGATCTCCAGGGTCGTGGGCTGGGCCGTCACCTCCTCGAGCTGATCGAGGACGCCGCGCCGGAGGAGGTCACGTCGTACGAGCTGTGGACCGGGGCCCAGAGCGTCGACAACCTCCGGATGTACAAGAAAGCCGGCTATCGCCTCCAGGGCCCTGCCCCCGGTCCCGCCGGAGCCGTGATCCTGACCAAGCCGCGTCGTCGCTGACCCGCTTGCGCGGAGACCACGAGCGAGGGTCGCCGGTGACCTCGATTTCCTCGGGCCGGGTCGGGTCTGGCAGACTGCCTCCTTGGTCCTTCCGGCCAAACAGGGAGTTCCCCGGCACCTCGATCGGGAGCTCCGCACCGACTCCTGCCACAGGGGGAGCGCGGCGCCGCCGGCCTCACGGACAGACCGTCAACTGGACACACTTTTCCCCACCACGGCTGACCTGTGGCACTCGTGAGGAGAGACATGACCGTCAACAACGTCGGCGCCGTCGCCGACCTCGGCAACGCCGCCAAGCGCGACGACCTCCCGGAGTTCCGGGCCGGAGACACCGTCAAGGTCCACGTGAAGGTCACCGAAGGTGCCCGCTCCCGTGTGCAGGTGTTCCAGGGCGTCGTGATCCGGATCCAGGGATCCGGCATCGGCCGCACGTTCACCGTTCGCAAGGTCTCCTTCGGCGTGGGTGTCGAGCGCACCTTCCCGCTCCACTCGCCGATCTTCGAGGAGATCGAGATCGTCACCCGCGGTGACGTCCGCCGGGCGAAGCTGTACTACCTGCGCAACCTGCGCGGCAAGGCCGCCAAGATCAAGGAGCGTCGGGAGCTCTGAGCTCACGGCCGGCATCTCGGGAAACACCCACTGGTTAGGCTCCTGACGTGACCGACAACCGCTCCGCCGCCTCGCTCGACGAGCCCGAGCGGGACTCTCCGGCACAGCGGACCAAGAAGCACCTCCCGCTGTGGCAGGAGACGATCCTGCTGCTCACGATCGCGATCGTCCTCGCCGTCGTGATCAAGGCGTTCTTCGTCCAGGCCTTCTACATCCCGTCGGAGTCGATGGAGCCCGGCCTGGTCAAGAACGACCGGATCCTGGTGGAGAAGACGTCGTACTGGCTCGGCGGGACGCCGCAGCGCGGCGACGTGATCGTGTTCAAGGACCCGGGTGGCTGGCTCAGCGAGGCCGAGGACGCCGGGCCGACCAACCCGGTCGGCAAGCTGATGGCCAAGATCGGTCTCTACCCCTCGGGTGGCCACCTCGTGAAGCGTGTCATCGGAGTCGCCGGCGACACCATCCACTGCTGCGACAAGAAGGGCCGGGTCCTCGTCAACGGGCATCCGCTCGACGAGGACTCCTACATCAAGCACACGCCCGGGATGCCGTGCAACGGGCCGATGACGACGACCTGCGACTGGACCGCGGGTCCGGTGCCCAAGGACACGGTGTTCGTGATGGGTGACAACCGCGACAACTCTGACGACTCCACGATGCATCTGTGCCAGGGCCCGGCCAGATCGACCGACTGCACGGCAGATCCCTACATCCCGGTCGACGACGTCGTCGGGAAGGTGTTCGTGCTGCTGTGGCCCCACAGCCGGTTCCACATCCTGCATCGGCCGGCCGACTTCGCCGGCGTCCCCGCTCCCACCGCCACGAACAACTCCGGCACCGTCGGACAGTGACGCGTCTGCCCCTCGGAGCGACCGTCCGGCGTGACGCCGGGCTGTACGGCTACGAGCGCGCCCTGCGCAGAGCCGGGATGGGAGTGATCGCCGGCGTCGATGAGGCCGGGCGCGGAGCGTGCGCCGGTCCCCTCGTCGCCGGAGCGGCGATCCTCAGGCCGGGCAAGTCCGGCGAGATCGCGGGGCTGGCCGACTCCAAGCTCCTCACCGAGAAGGCCCGCGAGCGCTGCTATGCGCAGATCGTGCGCAAGGCGGTGGCCTGGGCCGTGGTCGCGATCGAGTCCGACGAGTGCGACCGGCTCGGCATGCACGTCGCGAACGTCGAGGCTCTGCGCCGCGCTGTCGCCCTCCTGAGCGTCCCGCCGGAGTACGTCCTGACCGACGGGTTCCCGGTCGACGGGCTCGGTGTCCCGGGCCTGGCGATGTGGAAGGGCGACCGGGTCGCGGCCTGCATCAGCGCGGCCTCCGTGCTGGCCAAGGTCACCCGCGACCGGATCATGGTCGACCTCGACGGCGAGCACCCGGCGTACGACTTCAAGACGCACAAGGGCTACGTCACCGAGGTCCACAACGCCGCGCTCGTCGAGCACGGCCCGTGTCCTCAGCACCGGACGAGGTTCGTCAACGTGCGCCGGGCGGCGGGTCTCGAGGTCGACCTGTCGGACCCGACCGTCGAGGAGCCGAGTCCCTCCCTCGCCGAGCTGGTCGAGACCACTAGTGTCGGCAGCGCAGTGGCGCCAGGGGAGCGAGGAGAGTCGGCATGAGCGCGGAGGATCTCGAGAAGTACGAGACCGAGATGGAGCTGACCCTCTACCGGGAGTACCGCGACGTCGTCGGCATCTTCAAGTACGTCGTGGAGACCGACCGCCGCTTCTACCTGTGCAACCAGGTCGACGTGAAGGCGCGCACCGAGTCGGGTGACGTCTTCTTCGAGGTCTCGATGAGCGACGCGTGGGTGTGGGACATGTACCGCCCCGCCCGGTTCGCCAAGAACGTGAAGGTGCTGACCTTCAAGGACGTCAACGTCGAGGAGCTCAGCCAGCAGGAGATCGACCCGCCCAAGGTCTGAGACTCGGCGTCGGACACCTGCGAGAATGGTCTGAACCGGCGGACTGGCCGGTTCCGGACCGGACGGCAAAAGTTTCCCATTCCGCCACGGAGCGTGTCTCCACCCACCTACGCTTTCGCCCGAGGATCGGTGTTTCGGGGGAGCACCGGACTCAACAGAGTCTGATGGGAGAAGCCGGTGGCCCGTGCCATGAGGCGGTTGCTTCGTCGTCGTCGTGACGAGCGCGGGGCCGTAGCGGTGGAAGCTGCGCTGATCACGCCCATCCTCGTCCTGCTCGTCTTCGGCATCATCGAGTTCTCGTTCATCCTGCGCGACTACGGCGTGGTGTCGTCCGACGTACGTGTGGGCGCGCGCATCGCATCGACCGGCGCGGGATCCGGCGCAGGCACCTGCGACACCTACACCGGTGCGCCGCCGTGCACGAGCGCGAGCGCTCCGGCCCTCGCCCAGCTCGCGGCCGACGCGATCCAGCGCGAGGGTTCCGCGATGCCGGCCAACCAGATCAACTACATCCTGGTCTACAAGGCGAACTCCAAGGGCTACCCCTGCACCTCCACGACCTGCACGGACACCAACAAGACGATGCCCACCACGTGCTCGGGCTACGCCAGCTGCGTGAAGTTCGTCTGGCAGCCCAGCGTCAACGCGGGCTCCGGAGGCTTCCGGTACTCCAGCGGCGCGTGGGACTCCTCGAAGATCAGCGCCTGCTTCCCGGGCAACGCCACGAACCCTCTTGACCGCGTAGGGGTCTACATGAACGCCACGCACAAGATGATCACCGGGCTGTTCGGCAAGAGCGTGACTCTTCAGGACCATGCGGTCTTCGACTTCGAGCCGCTGCCGACCGCGAGCTGCAACGGCAGCGGGACGACCGCGGGCGGTGGTCACTCGTGAGCCGGCTCGCCCGCAGGTGGCGTGCCCGCCGCGTCGACCAGCGCGGCTACGTCGCGATCCTGGTCGCGGTGATGATCCCGACCGTGTTCCTGGTGTGTGCCGCGTTCGCCGTGGACACCGGCAACTGGTACGCCCAGCAGAAGGACATCCAGAGCGCGGCCGACGCGGCCGCCCTCGCCGGCGTGCCCTACCTGCCCAACGACATGACCAACGCGACCGCGACCGCCAAGACGGTGGCGTCGCGCAACGGCTACACCGACGGCGTCCGTGGCACCACCGTGACCGTCTCGCTGGGCGCTCGCCCGACGCAGCTCAAGGTGATCATCACGACTCCGGTGAACAACCGCTTCGGGCAGACCTTCGGCGACGGGACGACGACCCTGAGCCGGACCGCCGTGGCGGACTACCAGGGCCCCTCCCCGATGGGCAGCCCCTGCAACACCTTCGGCAACGAGCCGTCCTCGGGCGGCGGCACCAGCTCGGTGATACCGACCGGGACGGCGCTCGCCGCCACCGGGGTGAGGTATGCCAACTGCAGCTCGAACCCGTCGTTCTGGCCCACGATCGAGGGCCCGGAGACCGACAAGCAGCAGGGCGACCGCTACCAGACCCTGACCTGCGCCAGCAACGACGCGCAGAACTGCGCCAGCAACAAGAACGCGGAGTACAACAAGCTCGGCTACGTCATGGTGGTCAAGGTCCAGTCGGCTGCCGTGAACACGCCGGTGACGCTCCAGCTCTACGACCCGGCGTACATCGGTGACGACCAGTTCTGCACGGACCTGCCCTCGAGCGGCATGAGCGCCAGCATGAACCCGTACGTCGGCTCGGATGCGGCGAGTCGCTACGGCCCGAGCGGGACGTCGTCGACCGGAGCGCCGTACTGCCCCGGTGACGACCAGCCCGGTGGCTCGTCGACCCACCTGATGACCACGTCGTTCGCGCTGCGCCAGCAGACGGACACGCTGGACCCCCAGAAGGGGGCCGTCGTCACCGGCTGCGTCAAGCAGTACACAGGTCAGCTCGCCGCGCCGACCGCCGACGAGCTGTCTGCGACCAAGAGCTCCGGCGGCAAGAAGCCGACCCAGGTCGCCAACCCCGACTACAACCCGCAGCTGGCGTCGGTCTTCCACAACTGGACGACCCTGTGCACGTTCACGCCGACGAGGTCGGGTGACTACTACCTGCAGGTGCAGTCCGACGTCGCCGCGGGCGGGACCTCGACCGTCCAGACCGGGACCACCGACCCGAACAACAGCAACAAGGTCTACCCGCCGATCATCTACTCGGGCAACACCAACGTCGGCAGCTCGACCTACACACCCATCACCACCGGGAACGGTGACAACTCGTTCGCGGTGCGTGCGGTGACCGCGGCCGGCCACGAGAACGACGTCTCGGTCTCGGGCTACCAGTCGATGGCGATCTTCGCGAACGCCACGGGCGCGACGAGCACGTTCAACCTGATCCGGGTGCTTCCGGGCGCGGCCGGCCAGTTCGTGACGTTCAGCTTCTTCGATGTCGGAGACGCCGCCAACAGCGGCACGGTCAAGGTCACCCCGCCGACCGACGGGCTCGGCACGGTGAAGACCAAGCCGTTCCCCGGCAACTGTGCGGCCAAGGGTGGCAACGCGGGCACCGGCACCACGTCGTCGACCTGTACCTTCACGATCACCAACTCCGCCAACAACGGGCAGATCGAGACGATGACGATCCCGATCCCCGGCGACTACAACTGCAACTACTCGTCCATGGGCGGCTGCTGGTACTCGGTCACGATCTCGTTCTCGGGCGGCACCTCGGTGCACGACGTGACCACCTGGGACGCCCAGGTGGTCGGTGACCCGGTCCGCCTGATCCAGTGACGTTGGTCAGGTAGCTCCCGGCTGGCCCGCCTGTCGTCCACAGGCGGGGCGCCGGCGAGGCTTGTCCACAGCGTCGTCGTACGCCGCCTCGGGCAGCCGGTCGGCTCACGATGCTGTGGGCATGAACGATGCTTCCGGCTGTGCGCCACCGACGACCCGCCGAGCCGCCCTCGGCCGCTACGGAGAGCGCGTCGCGGCCCGGCACCTGACCGGTCTGGGGATGGTCCTGCTCGACCGCAACTGGCAGTGCGACGCCGGTGAGATCGACCTGGTGCTGCGCGACGGCGACGTCCTCGTCGTCTGCGAGGTCAAGGCGCGCAGCTCCGAGGCGTGCGGGTCGCCGCACGAGGCGATCACGCCGGAGAAGCTCGAGCGGCTCCAGCGCCTGGCCCTGCTCTGGGCCGAGGCACATGACGTGCGCCCGGGCGAGGTGCGCATCGACCTGGTCGCGGTGCGCTGCCCCCCACGGGGCGCGGCGGTCGTCGACCACGTGCCGGGGCTGCTCTGATGGCGCTGGCCACCGCGCACACCATCGCCCTCCAGGGCGCCCTGGGTCACCTCATCGACGTGCAGGCCGACATCTCGCCGGGGACACCCGGGACGACCCTGGTCGGTCGCCCCGACGCCAGTCTGAACGAGGCCCGTGACCGCTGCCGGATGGCGGTGTCCAACTCCGGCGTGCTGTGGCCGGCCACGCGTCGGGTCACGATCCTGCTGGCGCCCTCCGACCTGGTGAAACGGGGCACCCACTTCGACCTGGCGATCGCCCTGGCGGTCCTCGCGGCCAGCGGTGAGGTCAGCCAGCGCTCCCTCGACGACACCCTCGTCATCGGTGAGCTCACCTTGACCGGGGGCCTGCGCTCGGTGCCGGGGGTGCTGCCGATGGTGATGGCGGCATCGCGGCGCGGCTTCGCACGGGTGATCGTGCCGGAGCCCCAGAGCCGTGAGGCGGCGATGGTGCCGGGCATGTCGGTGCTGGGCATGCGGTCCCTGGCACAGGTGCGCGCGGAGCTGCGGGGTGAGGTCGTGCCCGATGCCGAGCCGGTGGCGCCGATGTCCGGGAGCCGGCTCATCGAGTGGCGCGGGTCCCAGCGGCTGACCGAGCACGACCTGACCGATCTGAAGGGAGTGGTCGACGTCAAGTACGCCCTGGAGGTCGCCGCCGCCGGGGGCCACCACCTGATGCTGTCCGGGCCCAAGGGGTCGGGCAAGACCTCCCTGGCCGAGCGGCTTCCCGGGATCCTCCCGGACCTCTCGGTGGAGGAGTCGTTGGAGCTGACCGCCATCCACTCGCTCGCCGGCGCACTCGAGCCGGGCGACGAGCTGATTCGCCGCCCGCCGTTCTTCGCTCCCCATCACGACGCCACCAAGGCCAGCCTGATCGGCGGGGGCAGCGGGCGGGTCCGCCCGGGCGAGGTCAGTCGGTCACACTGCGGCGTCCTGTTCCTGGACGAGTTCCCGCTCTTCCGCTCCGACGTCATCGACGCTCTGCGGCAGCCGCTCGAGAGCGGCGAGGTCACGATCGCTCGGGGCGAGGAGTCGGCGACCTTTCCCGCTCGGGGCATGGTCGTGATGGCCTGCAACCCGTGTTCCTGCGGCGAGTTCTCCGCGACCCTCCCCGGCAACCAGTGCACGTGCACGCAGCTGCAGCGTCATCACTACTCCCGCAAGGTCACCGGGCCGATCCACGACCGCATCGACATCCTGCGCCATGTGCTCCCTCCCACGAGGCAGGAGCCTGCCGAGCTGCCCGGTGAGAGTCCGGAGACCTCGGGCGTGGTGCGCGAGCGGGTCGCGGCCGCGCGGGAGCGCCAGCAGCATCGCTTCGAGGGGCGCGCGTGGCGGCTGAACTCCCAGGTGCCGAGCGCGGTGCTGGCCCGTGAGTGGCCGCTTCCGGACGCGGGGACGGCTCGTCTCGAGAGCGAGGTGCTCGCGGGCCGACTGAGTCGGCGTGGTGCCGTCCGCGTCCACCGGGTCGCGCTGACCGTCGCCGATCTGCGCGCTCGCGACGTCCCGTCGGCCTCCGACGTCGACACCGCGTTCCGGCTCCGCCAGGGCGAGGCGCTCCTGCAGTCGAGCGTGATGCGGCGGGCCTCGTGAGCGCCCAGGAGCGGCTGGCGAGGGTCGCCCTGTCGCGCCTCACCGAGCCGGGCGAGCCCAAGATCGCCTCACTGGTCGCTCAGCTCGGGGCCGTGCGACTGCGCGAGGTGCTCAGCGACTCCGCCCAGTCCACGCCCGAGGCGCGTGACGTGGCGTCCCGGTTGGGCGGCCTCGACCCGGCCGGCGATCTCGAGCGCGCGGCCCGCCAAGGGCTCCGTTACGTCATCCCCGGCGACGACGAGTGGCCGGCCCAGCTCGACGACCTCATGCGTGCCGAGCTCCTCGACCACCGCGGCGGGCCGCCGCTGGGGCTCTGGGTGCAGGGGCCTGCTCGGCTCGACCAGCTCGGTCGCGCCGTGGCCGTGGTGGGGGCTCGCTCGGCCACGACGTACGGCGCCGACATCGCGGCCAGCATCGCCGGTTCGCTGGTCCGGTCCGGGCACTCGGTCGTCTCCGGTGCCGCGTTCGGCATCGACCAGGCGGCTCACCGAGGCGCCCTCGCCGTCGACGGAGCGAACGTCGCGGTGCTCGCGTGCGGTGCCGACCGGTCCTATCCATCCGCCCACCACGAGCTGCTGCAGCATCTGCGACGTACGGCGGCCGTCGTCTCCGAGGTGCCGCCCGGCTGCGCGCCGACGCGGGGACGGTTCCTCAGTCGCAACCGGCTGATCGCCGCCCTGACCCGCGGCACCGTGGTGGTCGAGGCTGCCGCTCGCAGCGGCGCACTCAACACCGCCAGCTGGGCGGGCCGGCTGAACCGGCACCTGATGGGGGTGCCCGGGCCCGTCACCAGTGCCCAGTCCCAGGGGGTGCACCAGCTGATCCGCACCGGCGCGGCGTCGCTGGTGACCGCCGCAGACGAGGTGCTCGAGATCGTCGGCGAGGCCGGCACCCACCTCGCGACACCCCCACGCGGTCCTTCCCGCCGTCGCGACCGGCTGCCGCCCCGCGACGCACGCGTTCTCGACGCCGTCCCGCTCGCCAGGCCGGCTGCCGTCGACTCCATCGCCGCCACGGCCGGCATGGCCCTTCTCGATGTCCAGGCGGCGCTGCGCCGGCTCACCAAGGACGGGCTGGTCGAGCTGGTGTCGCAGGGTTGGCGACTCACGCCTGCCGCCAACGAGTGAGAGGTGTTGCAGGCCGGGGCGGCGAGCCGGGTCGGGAGGGCGAGCGGCCACACCTACAGTGACGGCATGTCCGGCGCGACCCATGACGTGCAGGGAGTGCTCGCTGACTACGAGCGTCACCTGGTCGCCGAGCGCGACCTCGCTCCCCACACGGTCCGGGCCTACCTCGCCGACGTGGCCGGCCTCCTGGAGCACGCGGACCGGCTAGGTCACGCCGACGTGGCGGCGCTCGACCTGCGCACCCTGCGCAGCTGGCTGGCCCAGCAGCAGGTCACCGGCCACTCGCGCACGACCCTGGCCCGACGCGCCACCGCGGTGCGGGTCTTCACTGCCTGGCTGGCACGCACCGGGCGGAACGCCACCGACGTGGGCGCGACCTTGCGCTCGCCCAAGGCACGCCGGACACTGCCGCCCGTGCTCCGCCAGGACGAGGCACGCGACCTGGTCGCGGCGGCCGCTCGCCGGGCCGACGACGGGAGCCCGCTGGGCCTGCGTGACATGGCGATGCTGGAGCTGCTGTATGCGACCGGCGTGCGGGTCGGCGAGCTGGTCGCCCTCGACATCGACGACCTGGACCGAGGCCGCAACGTCCTGCGAGTGCTGGGCAAGGGGCGTAAGGAGCGCACCGTCCCCTTCGGTCGGCCCGCAGCCGAGGCCGTGGACGCCTGGCTGGCCCTGGGCAGGCCACAGCTGATGGCCCCCGGAGCCGGAGCGGCGCTCTTCCTCGGTGCGCGTGGTGGCCGGATCGACCAGCGAGCGGTCCGTACGATCGTGCACCGGCGGATCGCCGAGGTGCCGGGCGCACCCGACATCGGACCCCACGGCTTGCGACACACCGCCGCCACGCACCTGCTCGAGGGCGGTGCCGACCTACGGTCGGTGCAGGAGCTCCTGGGACACGCGTCGCTGGCGACGACCCAGCTCTACACCCACGTGAGCACCGACCGCCTGCGGCAGGCCTACCGCCAGGCACACCCACGGGCATAGCGGCGTCCGGCTGCCCGCAACGTCATACGTGGTGGGGGTTCTAGGCCACGAAACGTATGACGTCGCGCCGGGGTCGCCCGACAACGGCAGGAGCACGATCGGGCCACCACCGACCAGCAGGAGGGGGTCGAGATAGGTGGCGCCGCGCTTCCAGCCCCAGTGCAGGCAGGCACTGGGCCAGCAGTGGGACCCGGCCAGCTCCAGGGTGCCGATGGGCTGGCCGCGGGCCAGCACGTCGCCCGCGCGCACGGTGGCGGTGACCGGCTCGTAGGTCGTGCGGGTGGAGCCGTGGTCGACCACGACCACTCCCCGGCCGGCCAGGCGGGCGGCGAAGAGGACCCGGCCCGCCAGCGCGGTGTGGACGACCTGCCCGGGAAAGCCCGCCAGGTCGACGCCGCGATGACCAGCGCCCCACGCCGAGCCCGGCGGCTCGAAGCCCCGCACCACCTGTGGGGTCGGCTGAAGGGGCCACACCCCGACCGGAACCGGGGCCACGGGCGGGCCGACCGCGCCGGCTGGCCGCGCCAGGGAGACGAGCACGACCAGCACCACGGCGACGACGACCGATCGGCTGCGACCGTGGCCCCGGATCGGGCGGGGGTGTGAGGTGTCCATGCGGCCAGGGTGGTGCCGGACGAGAGGGCCCGCAGCGCTGCCACACGCCCGCTGTGGACAGGGGGAGTGCGGCCGGCGGCTGTGAACGGTGGGCGGGTCGGTCGCAGCGCTCGGAGTTGGTGGCCCGCGCACGCTCGACTACTCTGGGCGCAGCAGTTCCTCACGGAGCTGACTTCGCACGTCCGCAGACCGCGACATCTGCTGCTCCAGCAGATGATCACCCGTGGGCGACGACTCTCGGTCCCGGCCATCCGATGAAGAGGCCGGGTCGGGTCGCGCGCAGACGTCAGGGCCACCGGCAGCCGCCGGGGGCGACAACTGAGACACAACGGGCGCGTGCGCCCGCACAGGAGAACCTTCATGGCAGTCGTCACCATGCGCCAGCTGCTCGAGAGCGGCGTGCACTTCGGACACCAGACACGTCGGTGGAACCCGAAGATGAAGCGCTTCATCATGACCGAGCGCAACGGCATCTACATCATCGACCTTCAGCAGTCGCTTGCCTACATCGACCGGTCGTACGCCTTCGTCAAGGAGACGGTCGCCAAGGGCGGCACGATCATGTTCGTCGGCACCAAGAAGCAGGCCCAGGAGGCGATCGCCGAGCAGGCGACCCGTGTCGGCATGCCCTACGTGAACCAGCGTTGGCTCGGCGGCATGCTCACCAACTTCCAGACCGTGCACCAGCGCATCAACCGGCTCAAGGAGCTCGACGAGATCGACTTCGAGGACGTCGCGGGCAGCAGCCGCACCAAGAAGGAGCTGCTGCAGATGCGCCGCGAGCGCGACAAGCTCAACAAGTCCCTGGGCGGCATCCGCGAGATGAGCCGGACGCCGGCCGCCGTCTGGATCGTCGACACCAACAAGGAGCACCTCGCCGTCGAGGAGGCCCGCAAGCTGCACATCCCGATCATCGGCATCCTGGACTCCAACTGCGATCCCGACCTGGTCGACTTCCCGATCCCCGGCAACGACGACGCGATCCGCGCCGTCGGGCTGCTGACCCGCGTGGTCGCGGACGCCGTGGCCGAGGGCCTCATCGCCCGGTCCGGTGCCAAGACCGAGGGCGCCGAGGCAGGTGCCGAGGAGCCTCTGGCCGAGTGGGAGCGCGAGCTCCTGGGCGGCGATGCCGAGAAGGCCGCGGCCGCCGCCACCGGGGACGCGGCTGCCGAGGCACCCGCCGCCGAGAGCACGGGCGCCGCCACCGAGGCCACCGAGGCCACCGAGGCCACCGAGGCGACTGAGGCGACTGAGGCGACTGAGGCGACTGAGGCGACTGAGGCGACTGAGGCGAGCGAGGCGAGCAAGGCGACCGACGTGGTCGCCGACGCCACCGAGGCCCCTGCCACGGACGTCGCAGACGCTCCGGCCGACGAGGCATCGGTCGCGGAGGCTCCGGCCGACGAGGCTCCGGCCGACGAGGCTCCCGCCGAGGTGGTCGAGGTCGCCGTCGAGAGCGTCACGACCGCACCGGACGGAGTGGAGACCGAGGCCGTGACCACGACCGAAGCGAGCGACTCCGCAGGCGAGTTCGGACCTGACTCCGCGGCGCCGCTCGAGGACGGCTCGGCGCCCGAGGGCTTCGAGGTCAAGGGCAACCGGAACTCCATGAAGTTCCACGCCCCGAGCAGCCCGTGGTACGCCCGTACCATCGCCGAGGTCTGGTTCCGCACCGCCGAGGCCGCCGAGGCCGCCGGCTTCGCGAATGCCGAGTCCGGCGACGCGAGCGCCGCCGAGACCGCCGAGCCGGCCGAGACCACCGAGGCCTGAGCGGCGTTCAGGCTCCTCAACCCACACCGAGCGGCGCTCTCCGACCGACTCGGCCACGGTCGGGTCGCGGTAGCGCAACCCGGCGTACCCCACGACTCACTCACCTGAGAGGCAGGTAGCACCATGGCGAACATCTCCGCCAGCGACGTCAAGAAGCTCCGGGACATGACCGGCGCCGGGATGATGGACGCCAAGAAGGCCCTCGACGAGGCCGAGGGCGACTTCGCCGCGGCCACCGACATCCTGCGGACCAAGGGCGCTGCCAAGGCCCAGGAGCGCGGCGCCCAGCGCACCGCCTCGGCCGGGCTGGTGGCCCATTCGGCAGGCGTGCTGGTCGAGCTCAGGTGCGAGACCGACTTCGTGGCCAAGGGCGAGGACTTCGTCGCAGCCGCCCTGCGGATCGCCGATGCCGCCTCCGAGGCCGCCCCGGCAGACGTGGAGGCCCTCAAGGGTGTCCAGGCCGGCGACGAGACCGTCGACGAGATCGTCCAGGCCCTGGCCATCTCCATCGGCGAGAAGATCGAGCTCGGTCGCTACGTCCACTTCGACGGCCCGGTCGTCGCCTACCTGCACAAGCGTGCCGCCGACCTGCCCCCGGCGATCGGCGTCCTGGTCGCCTACGACGGCGACGCCGAGGCGGCGCGTGGCGCCGCTCGGCAGATCGCCGCCATGCGCCCCAGGTACCTCACCCGTGACGAGGTGCCCGCCGACGTGGTGGAGCACGAGCGGAAGATCGCCGAAGCCACGTCCCGCGAGGAGGGAAAGCCGGAGCAGGCGATCGCCAAGATCACCGAGGGACGCCTGAACGGCTTCTTCAAGGACGTCGTCCTCCTGGAGCAGCCGTCGGTGACCGACAGCAAGAAGTCGGTTCAGGCGGTTCTCGACGAGTCGGCCACCACCGTGCGGCAGTTCGCCCGTTTCGAGGTCGGTGAGCCGACCCAGTAGGGTGCGGCCTGGTGGCTCGACCACCACGTTCTTACGGGGAGGCCGGTTGCGAATGACTCACGCGAGCATCCGCAGCCGGCCTTCTTCCGTCTCGACCGCCTCTGGTGAAGGAGCCGCCCCGTGACCGCCTACCACCGCGTCCTGCTCAAGCTCTCCGGCGAGGAGTTCGGCGGCGGCAAGCTGGGTGTCGACCCGGATGTCGTGTCGCGGATCGCCGGTGAGATCGCGGAGGTGTCGGCGGCCGGGGTCCAGATCGCGGTGGTCATCGGCGGTGGCAACTTCTTCCGGGGTGCCGAGCTGCGGCAGCGCGGCATGGACGGCGTCAGGGCGGACTATATGGGCATGCTCGGCATCGTGATGAACTGCCTGGCGCTCCAGGAGTTCCTCGAGCAGCGCAACGTCGTCACGCGTGTCCAGACCGCGATCACGATGGGCCAGATAGCCGAGCCGTACATCCCCCTGCGCGCGATCCGGCACCTGGAGAAGGGCCGCGTCGTCATCTTCGGCGCCGGGATGGGCCTGCCGTTCTTCACCACCGACACCGTGGCGGTCCAGCGGGCCCTGGAGACCCACTGCAACGCGGTGCTCTTCACCAAGAACGGCGTGGACGGCGTCTACTCCGCCGACCCCAAGCTCGACCCGCATGCCACCAAGTACGACCACCTGACCTACGAGGATGCGATCTCCGGCAACCTCCGGGTCATAGACCAGACCGCCTTCACCCTGGCGCAGGAGAACAAGATGGACCTCATCGTCTTCGGTCTGCACCCCGAGGGCAACGTGCTGCGCGTCGTGCAGGGTGAGAAGATTGGCACGCTCGTCACGTCCGACTGAGGCCTGACCTGGTCTCGACACGCTCCGCCGGCGAGCCGAGGCTCCACCATCGAAGGGACCGACGCGTGATCAACGACATCCTCCACGAGGCCGACGGCAAGATGGACAAGTCCGTCGAGGCGACCCGCGAGGAGTTCTCGGCCATCCGCGCGGGCCGCGCCAACCCCGCCATGTTCAGCAAGATCATGGTCGACTACTACGGCACCCTGACCCCTCTGCAGAGCCTCGCGTCGTTCACCGCGCAAGATGCCCGCACCATCCTGGTCTCGCCGTACGACGTCAACGCCCTCGGCAACGTCGAGCGCGCGATCCGCGACTCCGACCTCGGTGTCAACCCCGCCAGTGACGGCAAGATGATCCGCTGCGCCTTTCCCGAGCTGACCGAGGAGCGCCGCAAGGAGTACATCAAGGTCGCCCGCCACAAGGCGGAGGAGGGCCGGGTCGCCGTGCGCAACCTGCGGCGGCACGCCAAGCAGCAGCTGGAGAAGATGGAGAAGGACGGCGACGTCGGCAAGGACGACGTCACCGGGGCCGAGAAGCGGCTCGACTCGGTGACCAAGAAGCACACCGACTCCATCGACGACCTCCTCAAGCACAAGGAGTCCGAGCTGCTCGAGGTCTGAGCGTCAGACCCCAGCCCGGCCTCCCATGACCACCGATCCCCCCGCGCCAGCGCAGGACCACGGGCGCGCCGGGCGCAACGTCCCGGTCTCGATCGCCAGTGCGGTGGTGCTCATCGCGCTGGTCCTGGTGACCCTGCTGGTCTGGAAGACGTTGTTCATGGCGGTGGTCGCGGCCGCGGTGCTGGTGGCCATCTGGGAGCTGCACCGCGGCTTCGCCGCCAACGGCATCGACCTGCCCGAGCAGCCCTTGATGGCCGGCGGGGTCGTGATGGTCGTCGTCGCCTACTTCTGGGGCGCCCCTGCGCTGGTGACCGCGACCGCGGTGAGCGCCCTGGTGACGATGCTCTGGCTTTTGCGGCGCGGCGTGCCCGGCTACGTTCAGAACTCCACGGCGGCGGTGTTCACCCTCGTCTACGTCCCGTTCCTCGGCTCGTTCGTGGCCCTGCTGCTGCGCGAGGGCGGGGCCACCGGCTTCGACCGGTACGACGCGGGCGTGAAGGGGATCCTCACGTTCATCGCGGTGACCGCCGCCTCCGACATCGGAGGCTTCGCGGCGGGCGTGCTCTTCGGCAAACACCCGATGGCGCCGATCATCTCCCCGAAGAAGTCCTGGGAGGGCTTTGCCGGCTCGGGGGTCTTCTGCGTCGCGGTCGGTGTCGCGATGGTGGTCTGGGTGCTCGACGCCGACTGGTGGATCGGCGTCTGCCTCGGTCTGATCGCGTTCGTGATGGCCACCTTGGGCGACCTCTGCGAGTCGGTGATCAAGCGCGACCTGGGCATCAAGGACATGAGTCACGTGATCCCCGGTCACGGGGGTCTCATGGACCGCCTCGACTCGCTCCTGGCCACCATCGCTCCGATCTGGCTCCTGCTCCACTACCTCGTCTTCTAGGGGCACGACTCAGGACGCGCGGGGGTTCAGTCGATCTCGGACTCCCGCCACGTGATTTGAGTAGGGGCCCTACGCTTCGTGGCTGTGGCGAACCAGTCGAAGAAGGAACGCGCCGCCGAGCGGCGGGCGATGGTCGAGAAGATGCAACGCGAGCAGAAGGCCCGCGAGCGCCGTCGCAACCTCATCGGAGGCTCCGTCGTCGTGGTGATGGTGCTCGCCATCGCCGCCGGCGTGTTCTTCTCGGTGCACGGCAAGTCGTCCGGCGGTGTCTCCGACGCCTCCCAGGTGCTCCCGTCGACGCCCACCGGGTCGACGACCGTCCAGGTCAAGCCGTCGACGGTGAAGAACCCCACCGACATCAAGGGTGTCGTCGCCTACAACACCGGCAGCTACCCCGGTCCCGGGACGGACGGGCCGGACGCCCTGTCGCACGACCACGTGGACGGCCCGGTGACCTACGCCGTCACGCCACCCGTGGGCGGGCCGCACAACCCGGTCTGGATGAACGCCGGCGCCTACACCAAACCGATCCCCTCGGAGCGTGCCGTGCACAACCTCGAGCACGGGGTCGTCTGGATCACCTACCGCCCCGACCTGCCCAGCAGCCAGGTCAGCCAGCTCGTGGACCTGTTCAAGAAGCAGTCGATGATCGTCGAGCCGGGGGACGGCGGACGTTCGAACCGCTTCATGGACCTCTCGCCCTGGGCGAGCAACAGCCTGCCCGCGCCGATCGTGGTCAGCGCCTGGGGCTATCAGCTGAAGCTGCAGTCACCCGACGACCCCCGGATCCAGCAGTTCATCGACACCTTCCGGCACAACCAGAAGTACTCACCCGAGTACGGCGCGGCGGTCGACGGCATCCCGGTCCAGACCGGTGGCTCACCGGCCATCAACGGATCCAGCCAGCCCAACCTGTGACGCGCGCCTGATCGTGCTGTACCTCGTCCGCCACGGCCGTCCGGTGATCGACCGGACCCTGCCCCCGCACGAGTGGCCGCTGGACCCGGCGTACGCCGACGACGTGCGTGCCCTGCGCCCGCGACTCCCCGTCGATGCCGACTGGTTCTCCTCACCGGAGCCCAAGGCGCTCGACACCGCGCGGCTGCTCACCGACCGGGCCGTCGAGGTGGTGCCGGACCTCCGTGAGCACGAACGCCACAGCACCGCCTGGGTCGACGACTTCGCGGGCGTCGTCCGGCGCGCGTTCGAGCACCCGGACCGGTCGGCCCTCGCCGGGTGGGAGCCGCTGGTCCTCACCCGGCAGCGGGTCGTCGCCGCCGTCGCGCACATCCTTGGCCGTGACCCCGGGCGCGAGGTCGTCCTCGTGGGGCACGGCACCGCCTGGACGCTCCTGCGGGCGGCCGTCCTGGGCGAGGAGCCCGACCTCGACTGGTGGTCGGGGCTCGCCATGCCGGACGTCGCCTCCTGCGAGCCCGGCATGGGCTCGGGTGACATGCTGACCCCATGACCGAGAGTGGGGCACCGGCCGTCGACGACGAGCCCGCGACCGACCCCAGCTGGTGGCACCGCTCCCACCCCACGTTCGCCGGCCTGGTGGGCTTCTTCAGTGGTGTCGCCTACGTCATCGTGGTGCCCGGCATCTACGCCGCGCTGCTCAACCTGTTGCTCAGCGACGACACGGCGAAGCGACTGTTCCCGCTGGTGCTCGTCGCCCTGATCGTGCCGTTGGTCCTGCTGCTGCCGCGCCGTACTCGACGCTTCGCGGAGTTCATGCTGCTCGGGGTGGTCGCCACGGCCGTGGTCATCGGTGTCACCGCGACCGTGGTGGTCTGGCTGATGGTCCAGATCGACGGCTGAGCGCTCCTCCGAGGCCCGCCGGGAATTCTCAGACGCTTCACAGCGACGATCTCGAACGCCGCGCTGCGCCGTTGCCGTACTCCTCCATGAACACCCACGGAGGAGAGAAACCATGAAGATCCCTGCGCTGACAGCGCTTCTGGCCGGATCGGCCATCGTCCTGGCCGCGTGCGGCAGCTCCACATCCGGCTCCACCGGCTCAGGCGCCACGGGCTCCGGCAGCGCCGGATCCGGCAACGCCCCGGCAGCCACCAGCGGGACGGGACTGCACGTCGCCAGCACCTCGCTCGGCAAGGTCCTCGTCGACCAGCAGGGGATGACCGTCTACCTGCTCACGGCCGACGGCCGCAACCAGTCGACCTGCAGCACCAGCTGCCTGTCGGTCTGGCCCGCCGTGACCCCGGGTCACAGCAAGCTCGGCGTCCCCCTCGGAAGCACCAAGACACCGGACGGCACGTCGACGGCCACCGTCGCCGGGCAGCCCGTCTACACCTTCACCAACGACCACGGTCCTGGCGACGTCAGTGGCGAGGGCATCCAGACGTTCGGCGGCACATGGTACGCCGTCTCAGCGTCCGGCCAGGCCGTGATGGCGAACAGCACCTCATCGTCCGGCAGCTCGAGCTCGCCCTCGGGTGGCTCCGCGCCGTACGGCGGCGGTGGCTACTGAGCAGGACGCCGGTCGCGCGGCTGCGGGGTGGGGCGAGGTTTTCGGCAGACAGGCGGAGCCTGGGATGATCGAGACGATGACCGAGTCCGACTCCGCACCGCGTGCCCTGCCGCTGGTGATGGCCGAGCCACGGGGCCGCGCCAAGCCGCCCCGGCACCTCGCCGACCTCTCGCTCGACGAGCGTACGGCGTACGCCGCGGAGCTCGGCCTGCCGGCGTTCCGGGCCAGGCAGCTCTCGACTCACTACTTCGACCGCCTCGTCGACGACCCGGCCGAGATGACCGACCTGCCGGCCGCCAGCCGGCACGAGATCGCCGAGGCCTTCCTGCCGACGCTGATGACACCGGTCCGCACCCTCGAAGCCGATCGGGGCACGACGCGCAAGACGCTGTGGCGGCTCTTCGACAACGCGCTGGTCGAGTCCGTGCTGATGCGCTACCCCGACCGGGTCACGATGTGCGTCTCCTCGCAGGCGGGCTGTGGCATGGCCTGCCCGTTCTGCGCGACCGGCCAAGGTGGGCTCCAGCGCAACATGTCGACCGCCGAGATCGTCGAGCAGGTCGTCGCGGGTGCCAGGTCACTGGCGCGAGGCGAGGTGCCCGGAGGTCCGGCCCGCGTCTCCAACGTCGTGTTCATGGGCATGGGCGAGCCGCTGGCCAACTACAACGCCGTGGTCGGCGCCGTACGCCGGCTCACCGAGCCCGCGCCGTCCGGTCTGGGCATGAGTGCGCGCGGTGTCACGGTCTCGACGGTCGGGCTGGTGCCCAGGATCAACCAGCTCACCGAGCTCGGCATCCCCGTGACGCTTGCCGTGTCGCTGCACGCCCCTGACGACGAGCTGCGCAACGACCTGGTCCCGATCAACACCCGCTTCTCGGTCGCCGAGACCGTTGATGCCGCGTGGAACTATGCGCGCGTCACCAAGCGTCGGGTCTCCATCGAGTACGCCATGATGCGTGGCATCAACGACCAGGCCTGGCGCGCCGACCTCCTCGCCGACGTGCTGCTCGCTCGTGGCGACTGGGGCTGGGTGCACGTCAACCTGATCCCGCTCAACCCGACCCCCGGGTCGAGGTGGACCGCCTCCGACCCCGCCGACGAGCGTGAGTTCGTACGCCGCCTCGAGGCGCGTGGGATCCCCACCACCGTCCGCGACACCCGGGGCCGCGAGATCGACGGAGCCTGCGGCCAGCTCGCCGCCACCGAAGCCTGAGCCGGGGTCCGAGCTCGCGGTCGACCACAAACTGGCCTACAGACCGGACTGGGCAGGGACTCCCAGGTCCGGTCTCTATGCCAGTGAGTGCTCGGCGAACAGGGCCGCGGCCTGGTCGACCGTGTCGACCAGATGCACGTGGCCTTCCATGGCGCGACCGCGTGACAGCGCTTGCAGCAGGGGCCAGGCGGGCAGGGTCTCGGTCCAGTACGTCGTGCCGACCAGCACCATCGGCGCCACGGACTCTGCGGCGGCGTAGTAGTTCTCGCACGCGTCCTGAAAGATCTCCTGGACGGTGCCGCCGACCCCCGGCAGGAACACGATGCCTGCGTCGCAGATCTGGAGCAGGATCGCCTCGCGCGTGGCGTTGCGGAAGTACTTCGCGATCGCCGTGGCGAACAGGTTCGGGGGCTCGTGCCCGTAGAACCAGGTCGGGATGCCGAGGGTGTCGCGACCGTCGACCCCTTCCATCACGGACCGCGCCTTGGCGGCCCACTGGTCCACCGAGGGGCGGAACGACGGGACCCCGGCCAGCGCGGCGACCGAGGAGGCCAACCGGTCGCGCGGGGACGCCGACAGATAGCCCCCGAGGTTGGCGGCTTCCATCGCCCCCGGCCCACCACCGGTGGCGACGACGTGCTCCTGGCCGAGCATCCAGCCCAGCCGTGCGGCGTCGGCGTACCCGGCCGACGACCGGTCGAGGTCGTGGCCGCCCATCACCCCGACCAGATGTCGCCCGCTCACCCACGCCGTGAGTGCTCCGTCGATCGCGTGGTCGTGGAGCGCCTGGGCCAAGGTCGCCTGTGGTGTCGGCGTCTCCCGCGACCACGCATAGGTGCGCGCGTCGAGGGACTCGGCATAGGGCTGGGCGTCGTACAGCTCGGCCGGCGTGTAGAGGGTGTCGCGATAGGGGTCGACCGGCGCGCCACCACAGTCCATCTGCGGCGCCGTCGCCATGGAGCGGACCCTGATCGACCGCCCGCGGACTCTGCGCACGCTCTGACCTTAGGTCCTAGGCCCTCGGGTCCTAGAACGCGTGCGCCATCAGCTCGCCGAAGAGCTCCTGCTCGTCGACCTCGAGGCCCTTGCCGCGGAACCATCCGCAGATGTTGGTGCAGTCACGCAGGAGGTAGTCCATGCCGTGGGCGTTCCCGACCAGGTCGACCAC
>DATBBE010000064.1:0-5005 GCA_036271155.1 Nocardioides sp.
CGCGACCGAGTCGCCGAACTCGCGCACCGCCCAGGCGATGACCTCGTCGGCGGTCGCCTCGCGGGTGGCGTCGGGCGCCGCCCCCGGCCAGCCCGGTCCGTGCAGCTCCGCCTGGCCGCGCGCGACGATCTCCTGCAGCTCGGCGGCGCTGCGCTTCGGGCGGGCGTCGGCGGCACGCCGCTCGACGTCCGCGGCCTTCGCCGCCGCGCGCACGCGCGTACGGCTCCCCGCCGCGGCGCGGAGCGCGGCGAGCGGATCGGGTCCGGTCGCGGTCTCGACGGCGCCGGCCGGAACGCCGACGACGGCCCCCGGAACCGCGCTGAACAGGTCGGTCACTGCAGTGCCTCCTCGTCGGCGTCGAGCGCCCACTCGGCGAACGTCTGGTCGCCGGTGCGGTCGGCGTCGTAGCGGCGCACGAGCCGCTCGACGTAGTCCGGGAGGTCGGTCGCCGTGACCTTGAGCCCTCGGACGGTACGGCCCATGCCGGCCTCGGCGCGCTCGTGCGAGGCGAGGCCGCCACCCAGGTGGACCTGGAAGCCCGGCACCTGCTCGCCGTCGGCCGTCGTGAGGATCTGGCCCTTGAGCCCGATGTCGGCGGTCTGGATGCGTGCGCACGAGTTCGGGCAGCCGTTGATGTGCAGCGAGACGGGCTTGAGGTGCGACAGGTCGCCGAGCCGCTTCTCGAGCTCGTCGATGACGTGCGTCGCGGTGTCCTTGGTGTCGACGATCGCGAGCTTGCAGTACTCGAGGCCCGTGCACGCGATCGTGCTGCGACGGAACGGGCTCGGGCGGGCGTCGAGGCCGAGCGCCTTGAGCCCACCGACGACGCGCTCGACGTGCTCGCCGGGGACGTCGAGCACGAGGAGCTTCTGGTGCGGGGTGAGCCGCACGCGGTGCGAGC
The DNA here is from genome assembly GCA_036271155.1 of Nocardioides sp. Lineage (GTDB taxonomy): Bacteria > Actinomycetota > Actinomycetes > Propionibacteriales > Nocardioidaceae > Nocardioides. The sequence goes on from DATBBE010000064.1 coordinate 902, forward strand.
CGACCGACTCGGCGAGGTCGGCGACGGCCTCGAGCGTCGGGCCCGAGACCCGGCCCACGTAGGGCGCCGCGCCGATGTAGTGCAGGCCGTCCTTCTGCTGGTGCACGCCCACGTGGTCGCCCGGGACCGTGGGCCGTGGAGCGGGAGGCCCGTCGGGCAGGCGGTAGCCGAGGTACTCGGTCTCGAGGACCTCGCGGAACTTCTCGGGTCCCCAGTCGGCGAGCAGGAACTTCAGGCGCGCCTTGTTCCGCAGCCGCCGGTAGCCGTAGTCGCGGAAGATCTCCACGACGCCGAGCCAGACGTCGGGCACCTGCTCCTCGGTGACGAACGCACCGAGACGCTCGCCGAGCCGGGGGTTCGCCGACAGCCCCCCGCCGACCCACAGGTCGAAGCCGATCCCCAGCTCGGGGTGCCGGTGCGCGACGAACGCGACGTCGTTGATCTCGTGCACGACGTCCTGGCTCGGGTGGCCCGTGAGCGCGGTCTTGAACTTGCGCGGCAGGTTCGCGAGCTCGGGGACGCCGATGTAGCGCTGGGTGATCTCGGCGATGGCGGCGCTCGGGTCGAGGAGCTCGTCGGCCGAGATGCCCGCGACGGGGCTGCCGAGCACGACGCGCGGCACGTCGCCGCAGGCTTCGGTGGTCTGCAGCCCGACGGACTCGAGCCGCCGCCAGATCTCGGGGACGTTCTCGATCTCGATCCAGTGCAGCTGGATGTTCTGGCGGTCGGTGAGGTCGGCGCTGTCGCGGCCGAAGTCGCGCGAGATCCCCGCGACGACGCGCAGCTGCTCGGTCGTCAGGGCGCCGCCGTCGATGCGCACCCGGAGCATGAAGTACTCGTCCTCGAGCTCGTGGGGCTCGAGGGTCGCGGTCTTGCCGCCGTCGATGCCGGGCTTGCGCTGCGTGTACAGGCCCCACCAGCGGAAACGTCCGTGCAGGTCGTCGCCGGCGATCGACGCGAAGCCCTGCTTCGAGTAGACCTCCTCGATGCGGGCGCGCACGTTCAGCCCGTTGTCCTCGGCCTTGAGCTCCTCGTTGTGGTTGAGGGGCGCGGTGCCGTCGACTTTCCACTGGCCGTTGGGCCGGGTGGAGGGACGGCTGGTGCGGGCCGGGCGCTCGGCAGAGCCGGCGCGGGCGTCAGCGGGTGCTGCGAGACGGGTCATCGTGCTCCTTGGGGGCGACGAGCACGCGCGGAGCGGGAACCTCAGCCGGTGGGACCGGGGGGAGCCGAGGACCGCTGCCGCGCGCCCTCGCTCGGGTGGATCGAGCCGCGAGGCGGCAGGTCCGAGGTCGGGCTGGTCAACAACAACACGTCGCGACGGGGCGCATGCACGCGCGCCCGTCGATGCACGCCCGCGCGTCGTGCTGCGCGGGCAGCACGAGGTGGCGAGGTGCGACAGCGGTCATGGGGGAGACGCTACGCGTCCGTCGGCGAGGGTGAAAGCAGGTGTTCATATCGTGGACGGCCCGTACCGACAGGTGAGCACATGTGAGGACAGGCCCGCGACGCCGACTGCTCGGCGTCGCGGGGCTGGTGATCATCAGCCTGCGCAGTGCAGGACCGCGTCCGCGAAGGCGCCGTGATCGTTGTTCTTCCCGTTGCCGCCGTCGCCGATCTGCAGGGTCAGCACCTGGATGTTCTTGGTGGAGACCTGGAAGGGGACGGCGCCGTTGGCGATCGTGATCGGAGCGGCGTTCGTCCCGACGGGAGCGCCGAGCGAGTTCCCGTTGCCGTCGAACGCCTGGAACGTCACCGATCCTTCAGACGGGTTGTCACCGTCCGGCGTGACCCCTACCTGGGCGGTGAACGAGGTGCACTTCCCGCCGAGGTAGACCGACACCGTCGCGTTCGCGTTGGCCACGATGCCCTTGGCGTAGGTCGTCGGGTCGTTCCCGAGGCGGATGGGGTTGCCGCTGAGGTCGGTGTCACGCTCGACGGTGCCGTAGCCGGTCGTAGCGGTCAGGAACGGCTGGTCGGACAGGTACGCGTCTCCCCTGGGCGGGATCGGGGCGACATTCATCGTCACCGCGTCGGCGGAGCTGATCTCCCGTCCGCTCGGCGTGTCGAACGTCGCCGTCACCGGCAGGTCGACGTTGCCTCGGGGCCCGCCCTTGCCGACACGCACGGTCCACGTGCCGCTGAGGGACTTGCCGTTCGCCAGGCTTCCCTTGGTCACCGGACCGCCGGAGACGAGCTTCCAGGTGTCGGGCAGGTTGACGTCCAGGCTGACGTGGCGCGCGGGACCGTCGGTGCGCACGACGAACACGCCCTGGACGGTGACGAGGTCACCGGTGTCGACCGAGGTCTTGTCGGTGTCCACGAGGACGGTCGTGCTGGTGACGGGCGTGACCGGCTCGTAGCAGGTGGTCCGCCCAGGGGTGGCGGGGCAGGCTTCCAGGGCGAAGCCGCCCTGGGCCGCGATCGGCACGGTGAGGACGCCGGCCGAGGTGCGGGTCAGCGTCTGGTGGGCCAGCGACGTGCCCTGGTCGGTCACGAGGTCGATCAGCCACTTGCCGCTGCCGAGGACCCCGAGCGGGACCTGCATCGTCGACGCGGCGCCGCTCGACAGGCCACCGATGAACCAGTTGTCGCCGGAGCGCCTCGCCAGCACCGCGCTGGTGCCGGGCTGGCCGGAGACGTAACGGGTCTCGTCCCAGGTGGTCGGCACGTTCGCCAGGAAGTCGGCGGCAGCCGGCTGCGCGGCGTAGGCCGCCGGGCTGTCAGCGGGGTGCTGCCAGCCGGACTCGAACACCACGGTCTCGGCCAGCTCCTGGGCCTTGGACGTCTGGGTGTTGTTGGTGAAGATCGTCGGCGTGTAGTCCATCGAGCCCACCACGTTGCGCGTGAACGGGAGGATCGTGTTCAGCGTGGCGTCGCGACCGTTCTCCTCGCCGCGCACCGCCTCGTAGCTCATGACCTGCGGCCAGGTGCGCTGAAGCCCCTTGGGCGGGACCGCGCCGTGGAAGTCGATCATGAGCTTGTACTTGGCGGTCAGCTTCATGATGCGGTCGTACCACTGGAACGTGTCCTGGCTGTCGGAGTTCATGTAGTCGACCTTGACGCCGGTGACGCCCCAGGCCTTGAGCTGCTTGAACCAGGTCTCCATCTGCGCGTCGGTCCGCAGGTCGCCGTTGGCGAACCAGGCGTTGATCGACACCCCGCGGGCGGCGGCGTACCGGACGAGGGTCGGCATCCAGGTCGGGTCCCAGCCGGCGTCGACCAGCATGTACGGCCAACCCTCCTTCTTGGCCAGGTCGACGTAGGACTCCTGCGTGGCGAGATTGCCCTGCGCCGTCTCGCTGGCACCGGCCGCGAGCCACGACCACGACGACATCCCGGGCTTGATCCAGGACGTGTCCTTGACCTTGCTCGGTCCGGCGAGGTCGTCGACGAGCGTCGACTGCACGACGGAGGCGGCCGAGCCGACGACCTCCGCCCGCCACGGGGTGGTGAGGGTGCCGCTCGCGGTGACCGGCGTGCCCTGGTACAGGGCGAGCCCATAGGTCGCGGAGCCCGTGGTGTGGGTCAGGTGGCTGCCGGCGTAGGTCCCGGTGACGTCCGACTCCGCCAGCAGGGCGTACGTGCTGCCCGAGCGGAACAGGGCGGGGAAGCCGAAGTCGCCGGTCGCTGCGCCGTCGGACGTGGTGGTCGTGTACTTGCTCTCGTACGAGGAAGTGTACGGCTGCAGCCAGGCGTCGGCCTTGTCCGGCAGGGACAGCTGCACGGGCTCGTCGGTGACCGTGTAGTCACCCGTGCCGTGCACGACGTACTGGAATGCCAGACCGTCGTCGGCTGCGCGCAGGACGACGTCCATGCTCTCGCCCGCTGCGTTCGTGACGGCCAGGGTCAACTGGTTCTCGTCGACCGTGCGTTCGCTGCTCTTGCCCGTCAGCATCGTGTAGCTGTTCTGGATCGCCTTGCGCTTCGACCCCGAGACCGTCAGTCCGGTCGACAGGTCGCCCGCGCTGGTGATCACGCCCAGGCCGTCTGCGGTGACCACCTGCTGACCCGCCCGCGAGGTGACGAGATTCAGCTTCCCGTCCGTCAGCGAGACGTCTCCCGTCAGCGATCCGTCCGGGGAGGCGATCTCCCACGACGTGGGCT
>DATBBE010000065.1:0-11138 GCA_036271155.1 Nocardioides sp.
TCGCCGGCATAGGCGACGACGTCGAGGGTCGACATGACCAGGCCGGCGCCGTTGCCGATGATGCCGACCTCGCCGTCGAGCTTGACGTAGTTCAGGCCCTTGGCCTTGGCCTTCGCCTCGAGCGGGTCGGTCTCGTCCTGGATCTCGAACGCCGCGTGGTCCGGGTGCCGGAACCCGGCGTTCTCGTCGAGGGAGACCTTGCCGTCGAGAGCCTCGAGCCGGTCGCCGTCGAGCCGCGCCAGCGGGTTGACCTCGACGAGGGTGGCGTCCTCCTCGACGAAGACGGCGTAGAGCGCCTCGATCATCGTGACCGCCTGCTCGAAGACGGGCTCGGGGAAGCCGGCCTCGGTCGCGATCTCGCGCGCCTTGGCCGCATCGACGCCCGCACCGGGGTCGACCGGGATCTGCTTGACGGCCTCCGGGTTGGTCTTCGCGACCTCCTCGATCTCGACACCACCCTCCACCGAGGCGATGCAGAGGTAGCGGCGGTTCGCGCGGTCGAGCAGGAAGGAGAAGTAGTACTCCTCCTCGGGCGGCGTCGCCGGGGTGACCAGGACCCGGTTGACCGTGAGTCCCTTGATCTGCATGCCGAGGATGTTCGAGGCGTGCTCGAAGGCCTCGTCGGGAGTCCGGGCGAGCTTCACGCCGCCGGCCTTGCCGCGGCCGCCCGCCTTCACCTGCGCCTTGACCACGCAGGCACCGAGCTCCTCGGCGGCCGCGCGCGCCTCCTCCGGTGTCGTGACGACGGTGCCGAGGGTGGTCGCCACACCGTGCTTGGCGAAGAGCTCCTTCGCCTGGAACTCCATCAGATCCACGTGCCACCAACTCCTGTGAGACCGGGCGCGGCGCTCGACGTGGCAGCCGCCGTGAAGACCTTTCGAACCCTAGCCCGACGTAGAGGTCGTCGGGAGGCGGGGTGTCGGCGGCCGGCCCTATCTTCGGGGCATGACCCGAGTCGTCTACTACACCGCGTGCACGCTCGACGGCTTCATCGCAGACGAGGAGGACTCTCTCGACTGGCTCTTCGAGGTGCCTCACACCGACGACGACGCCAGCTGGGACGACTTCATCGGCCGGATCGGGCCGTTGGTGATGGGCGCCACCACCTACCAATGGACGCTCGACCAGCACTTCACCGAGCACCCCGAGCAGTGGCAGGAGTTCTACGACGACCGACCGGTGTGGGTCTTCACCCACCGCGACCTGCCCGGCATCCCCGGAGTGGACGTCCACTTCGCCCGGGGCGACGTGGCAGCGGCGTACGACGAGATGGTGGCGGCCGCGGGCGACCGTGACATCTGGGTCGTGGGCGGGGGCGACCTGGTGGGCCAGTTCGACGACGCGGGGCTGCTCGACGAGGTCAGTCTCGGCATGACCCCGGTGACCCTGGGTGCCGGCCGCCCGCTGCTGCCGCGCCGGATCACCTCGCGCAGGATGCGCTTCCGCGAGGCCCGGCAGGTGGGCCAGCGGGTGCGCATCGTGCTCGACGTGACGTCGGAGCAGTGAGCGTGGTCAGGCCTGGTCGGCGAAGGCGCTCGCGACCCAGCCGGTGATCTCACCGGTCGTGGCTCCCGGGGTGAAGACCTTCGCCACCCCGAGCTCCTCGAGGGCGGGCAGGTCGTCGTCGGGGATGATCCCGCCGCCGAACACGCGGATGTCGGCGGCGTCACGCTCCCGCAGCAGCTCGATCAGCCGTCGGAACAACGTCATGTGAGCGCCCGAGAGCACCGAGAGCCCGATCAGGTCGGCGTCCTCCTGGATCGCGGTCTCCACGATCTGCTCGGGAGTCTGGTGGAGCCCGGTGTAGATCACCTCGTGACCGGCGTCGCGCAGGGCTCGGGCGACGATCTTGGCGCCGCGGTCGTGGCCGTCGAGACCTGGCTTGGCCACCACGATCCGCAGCCGTGCCGTTGTTGGGGCCATGGGCGCAGGGTATCCGACCTCCCGCGGCCGGCGGGCGTGGCAGCGACCCTTGGCCGAGCCTGCCCATCCGGTCCCGGGGGTGCTGATCTAGCGGTTGTCCACACCCGGCCGGGGGGGATTTCATCCACCGTGACCTATCCGTTACTGTCGTGGCTCCGCTGCCCCGTCCTCGACTTTCTCTGGAGCCTGATTCATGGGTGACCACCGCGCCGGTATCCCCGGCCCGAAGGCCACCGCTGACCCCGCTCCCGCCACCCTCTCCCCCAGTCACGTCCCCGGACATGCCGCGGGTGGCAAGAGGGCCGCACGTCACGCCATCGAGCCACGCACCAGCCAGCCATACTCCGGTCGCCGGGTCGCCGGCGCCGTCGTGCCCACGCCACAGCGCTCGCCGCAGCCCGACCCGCAGCCTGGCCCAGCGCGAGAGCCCATCCCCACCGAGCCGGTGCCCGCCCCTGCGCCAGCGGATCTTGTCTATGCCGGACGCCGAGTCGCCGGTCGCCGTCTGCTGCCGCCCGCGCCCGCCCTGGCCGAGCCGGAGGCTGACGATGTCGACGACGTCTCCGCTCACCTGCTGACGTCCACAGCATCGCCGACCCTGACGCCGTACGCCGGACGGCGGATCGCGCGCACCCTCCCGCTCATCACCGAGCCGGAGCCAGCCCTCGAAGCCCCCGTGCGCGACGAGCCGGTGCCCGTCCTCGAGACTCCCGTCGCCCTCATCGACACCCCTGTCATCACCGAGCCCGTCATCGCGGCACCGATCGTGGCCCCGGAGCCCGTCATCGAGGCACCGATCGTGGCCCCGGAGCCGGTCCCGGACGTGCTCGTCGCCGAAGTGCTCATCGTTGAAGTGCCCGCCGTTGAGGAGCTCGTCGCCGAGGCGCCGGTCCTGACCGAAGAGCCCCTTCCGGCCCGCGTCGCGGACAAGCCGTCCCGCTCGACCGGACGCCGGGTAGCCAGCCGGCGCACCCGCGTTCCCAGCCTGCCGCTCCTAGCCGGCGTCGCCGTCCTGGCGATCTCGGCGGGCGGTGCGCTGCAGGCGATGCATCCGGGTCTGGCTGGTGCCGCCGACGGACACCTCTCCCCGGCGAGCGCCCTGTCCGGCAGCAGCGCGGTCGGCTCGGGCAACGTGCTCGGCAGCCGCGACGCCTCGGTCAGCCGTGACTCCGACCGCACGGCCCTCTCCGCGGGCAGCGGCAGCAGCCTGCAGGCGGCCGCTGACGCGCAGGCCAAGCAGCGCGACGCGTCACTCTCCGCCCAGCTCGGCCAGGCCCAGAAGCGAGCCGCCCAGATCAAGCTCCACCAGTGGGTGCTCCCGATCACGCCGGGCGTCTACCACCTCACCGCCCGCTTCGGCGACTACAGCTCGCTGTGGGCCAACTTCCACACCGGCCTCGACTTCGCAGCACCGACCGGCACACCGATCATGGCGGTCGCCAGCGGCACCATCACCGAGGTGGGGTACTCCGGTGCCTACGGCAACCGCACCATCGAGCGCCTCCCCGACGGCACCGAGCTGTGGTACTGCCATCAGAACGAGTTCGGCACGGCCGTCGGCGACAAGGTCAAGGCCGGCCAGGTGATCGGGTACGTCGGCTCCACGGGCAATGTCACCGGGCCCCACCTCCACCTCGAGGTGCACCCCGGCGGCGGCGACCCGGTCGACCCGTACGCCGCGCTGGTCGCACGCGGGCTGTACCCCGGACCGCCTGCCTAGGACACGCCCAGGTCAGAGCTTCTCCACCGGCGCGTATCTCAACAGCAGCCGCTTGACGCCGTCGGACCCGAAGTCGATCGAGGCCACCGTCTTCTCTGCCACGCCGTCGACCGCGACGACAGTGCCGAGCCCGAAGGTGTCGTGGGCGACCCGGTCGCCCGGCGCCAGCGTCGGCACCGCGCGAGCGGGCTTCGACTTGGCCGCAGCGTCGGCGCGGGCGGCCGCAGCGCTGAAGTTGCGCCGACCCGCCGAGGTCGGCTGACCCAGCCGGGTCTCCAGACCCGTCGTGCTGGACAGGTCGGGGCGCTGCCAGTGGACCTGGTCGGCCTCGGTACGTCGCCAGTCGACGAGCTCGTCGGGCACCTCACTGAGGAACCGGGAGGCCGGGTTGTGGGCCGGCGCCCCCCACGCCGAGCGCACCATCGCACGGGACAGGTAGAGACGCTCCCGAGCCCGGGTCACGCCGACGTAGGCCAGCCGGCGTTCCTCCTCGAGCTCAGCACCGTCGTCGAGGCTGCGCGAGTGGGGGAAGACGCCGTCCTCCAGGCCGGTCAGGAAGACGGTGGGGAACTCCAGGCCCTTGGCGGTGTGGAGGGTCATCAGGGTGACCATGCCGACGTCCTCGGTCTCGTCGTCGGGGGCATCGGGGATCTGGTCGGTGTCGGCCACCAGTGCGACCCGCTCGAGGAAGTCCGAGAGGCCGGGTGTGACGATCCCGGCATCGACGTCGGTCGGATCCGCCGACGGACCGGCCTGAGGGTCTTCGGAGAACTCGCGGGCGACGGCGACCAGCTCGGCGAGGTTCTCCAGGCGGGTGCCGTCCTGGGGGTCGTCGGACGCCTCGAGCTCGTCGAGGTACCCCGACCTCGCGAGCACCGACTCGAGCACCACGTCGGCACGCTCACCGGCGTCGACCATCGACTGGAGCTCCTCGACCAACGCGACGAAACCCTGGATGGCCACGAGCGAGCGGGTGACGAGGCCTGGCGCCTCGTCGGCTCGTCGCAGCCCCTCCCAGAACGTGACCCGCTCGCGCTGGGCGAACGACGTGACGCACTCCAGGGCTCGGTCGCCGATGCCACGCTTGGGCGTGTTCACGATCCGGCGTAGCGAGACCTCGTCGTCGGGGTTGACCAGCATCCGCAGGTAGGCCAGCGCGTCGCGCACCTCGCGCCGCTCGTAGAACCGGACGCCGCCGACGACCCGGTAAGGCATGCCGAGCCGGACGAAGACCTCCTCGAAGACCCGCGACTGGGCATTGGTGCGGTAGAAGACGGCGACGTCACCGGGCCGTGAGCCACCGTCGGTGAGCGTGTCGATCTCACCCGAGACGAACCTGGCCTCGTCGCGCTCGTCGTCGGCGACGAAGCCGACGATCTTGGCGCCGGGGCCGGCATCGGACCAGAGGTTCTTCGGCTTGCGCCCGCGGTTGTGCCCGATCACGGAGTTCGCGGCGTTGAGGATGGTCTGGGTCGATCGGTAGTTCTGCTCGAGCAGGATGGAGGTCGCGTCGGGGAAGTCCTGCTCGAAGTCGAGGATGTTGCGGATGTTGGCTCCCCGGAACGCATAGATCGACTGGTCGGCGTCACCCACCACCATCAGCTCGGCCGGCGGCACCCGCTCCGCTGCGGACTCCACCGGCTCGGCCGACGCGAGGGGGTCCTCCCAGGAGTCTGCGCACAGCGCGTGGATCAGGGCGTACTGCGCGTGGTTGGTGTCTTGGTACTCGTCGACGAGCACGTGCCGGAACCGACGCCGGTAGGTCTCCCGCACCTCGGGGAAGGTCGTCATCAGGTCGACGGTCATGGTCAGGATGTCGTCGAAGTCGAGCGCGTTGGCGTCGCGAAGCCGCTGTTGGTAGCGCGTGTACGCCGCGGCGTACGCCTCCTCGAACTTGTTGCGCGTGTCGGCGGCGACCTCCTCGGGCCCGCGTAGCTCGTTCTTGTGGGAGGAGACCCAGTGCAGCACGGGACCCGGCTGGTAGCGGCGCGGGTCGAGGTCGAGGTCGTTGATCACCATCGTCATCAGCCGCTTGGAGTCGGCCGCGTCGTAGATCGTGAAGCTGGACTTGAAGCCGAGCTTGTCGATCTCCTTGCGCAGGATGCGCACGCAGGCGGAGTGGAACGTCGAGACCCACATCAGCCGGGCGCGGGGACCGACCAGCGCCTCGACCCGCTCCTTCATCTCGGCGGCCGCCTTGTTGGTGAAGGTGATGGCGAGGATCGAGCCGGGATGCGCCTTGCGCTGGGAGACGATCCAGGCGATCCGTCGGGTGAGCACCCGGGTCTTGCCCGAGCCGGCGCCGGCGACCACCAGGAGGGGCGGCCCCTCGTGGACCACCGCGGCACGCTGCGGCTCGTTCAGCCCGGCCAGGAGCTCGTCGGCGGTGGGACCGGGCGGCCTCCGCTTCGCCGAACCCGCGTCGGTGTCGCTGTCGGGGTCGGCGTCGGGGAGGCTCAGGCCGAGGATCGGGAGGGTGTCGCTCATCTGGCGTCCCAGCCTACGGCCCACCACCCCCACCCGGGCGTCCGCCGCCCGCCGCCTGGGAAAACGCGGACGAACTCTGCGACACGCCCGACGTACGGCTGGTTTCGTCCGCGTTTTCCCCGGCCGAGCCCAGAGACCGCAGGGGACAGCTAGAGGAGACGGCGGTCGGAGGCCCAGCGGGTCAGCTCGTGACGCGAGGACAGCTGCAGCTTGCGGAGCACGCTGGACATGTGGGTCTCGACGGTCTTGATCGAGATGAAGAGCTCACGGGCCACCTCCTTGTAGGCATAGCCGCGTGCGATCAGCCGCATCACCTCCCGCTCGCGCTCGGTGAGCCGGTCGAGATCCTCGTCGACGGCCGAGATCTCGATCGTGCCCGCGAAAGCGTCCAGCACGAAGCCGGCCAGCCGCGGGGAGAAGACCGCGTCGCCCTCGGACACCCGGCGGATCGCGTCGACCAGCTCCGGACCGGTGATGGTCTTGGTGACGTAACCCCGGGCTCCCGCCCGGATCGTGCCGATGACGTCCTCGGCGGCGTCGGAGACCGAGAGGGCGAGGAACTTCGGGGCCTCCGAGGCGGTCGTCGACAGCGCGAGCCTGCGCATCACCTCGACGCCTCCACCGCCCGGCAGATGCACGTCGAGGAGTACGACGTCGGGCCGGTGTGCGGCGATCGCGGTCAACGCCTCGTCGACGTCGGCCGCCTCGGCCACGACCTCGATCGGATGGCCGGTCGGATGTCCCGCCGACGACCCGAGCTCGGCTCGCACGCCGGCGCGGAACATCGCGTGGTCATCGACGATCAGGACACGTGTCATCGGGTCTCCTCCTGGGTGTCGGCCCGCGGCAGCCTCAGCCGGACCTCGGTCCCGGTCTCGGGGGTCGACCGGATCTCCGCCGTCCCGCCGTGGCGGGCCATCCGGTCCAGGATGCTGTTGCGCACGCCCTGCCGGTCGGCCGGGACGACCTGCGGGTCGAAGCCGGTGCCGCGGTCGCGCACGAACACCTCGACCCGGTCCGGCGAGACCTCGGCGTAGATGTCGACCACGGGCGTTCCCGCGTGCTTGGCGGCGTTGGTGACGGCCTCGCGGGTCGCCGCGACAAGGGGAGCAACCGCCTCGTCGACGTCGAGGTCGCCGACGGTGACCAGCTCGACGTCGACGCCGTAGGAGTCCTCGGTCTCGCGGACCACCTCCCGCAGCGCCGCCGCGAGGGTGCCACCGCCGGGGCTCGCATCGAACAGCCAGGCGCGCAGGTCGCGCTCCTGCGACCGCGCGAGACGGGCCACGGCCGGCGCGTCGCCGGCGTTCTTCTGGATCAGCGCGAGGGTCTGCAGCACGGAGTCGTGCAGGTGGGCGGCCAGGTCGGCACGCTCCTGGGTGCGCACCCGCTCGGCGCGCTCCTCGGTGAGGTCGCTGGTCAGCCGCCACACCCACGGGCCGAGGATGATCGCGAGCCCGATCCCGCCGAGAGCCGCCGAGAACAGCACGTCGGTGACCTGACGGACGTGGCCGTGGCGGACGGCGAACAACGCCATCGCGCCGATGATGAGCGTGAAGCCTGCCCCGACCCGGAGGTACGCCGCCCACCCGCCGCCGCCGAAGACGGCCCGGACCGGGTTGATCCTCTCCGACTGGTCCAGCCAGCGGGACCGCTGCGCCTCGTCGGCCTGCCGCCACAGCAGCCCGAAGCCGAGCACCGCGAGCACGACCGCCCACAGCACCACACCGTTGCCGCCGAAGATCGCCTCGGCGGTCAGCACCAGCCCGAGGCCCAGCGCGACCAGCGCGACCGCAGGGCCCGAGTCGGCGAGGCGCCGGATCCGGCCGGGTCGCCTACCCTGCCGCCGGGCGCTCTCGAGCCCGGGCGCCTCCCGGTCGAACGGCTGAGCCGGGAGCACCAGCCACAGACCGGCGTAGAAGAGAACGCCGCTGCCGCCGAGCACCGCCAGCACCAGGAAGCCCGCCCGCACCCACACGGTCGGCAGCCCCAGGTGGCGCGCGAGCCCCCCGGCCACGCCGCCGATGATCGGCTCGCGCGTGTCGCGGTAGGCCTTGCGCACCGGACGCAGGGTCGGCGCGGGCGCAGGTGTGGTGCTGGTTGTCATGACACCCTCATCGTCGCAGGTCGGCGGGGCGGGAACCACGAGGACGACCCCCGGTCGTACCCTGAGCCGCGCCACCGCCCCTGCGGGCCGGATCAGGGGTTCCCCCGATGGTGTACGCCGTCTCGCTGCAGCACCTTGGATGACATGACCACGACGCCGCCCGACACCTCCTCACCGCAGGGACCAGCACCGGACGCCGGCCCCCGCGTGGGATGGGACGACATCCGTGACCTCGGCCGGATCCGGCGCAGCCGCGCCGACCGGAAGGTCGCCGGTGTCGCCGGCGGACTGGGGCGTCATCTCGACGTCGACCCGGTCATCCTGCGGGTGGCGTTCGTGGTCCTCACCTTCTTCGCCGGCGTCGGCCTCCTGCTGTACGTCGCGCTCTGGCTGCTGCTCCCCGAGGACGGCAGCGACTGGGCCACGATCAAGCTCGACCGCCGCAGCCGCACCGTCGCCCTCTTCGCGGTCGGCGCCCTCGCGCTGGTCCTCCTGCTCTCGCACGGCTGGTGGGGCACGCCCGGCCCCGTGTTCTTCCTCGCCGCGATCGTCGGCGTCGTCGTGGTCGCGGTGCAGCTCGCGCGCCGCGACCGTCCGCAGCGGCCGCCCGGCACCGGCACCGTGGCCGGCACCGGCAGTGTGGCCGGCACCGCCGCGGCGTCGGGCGCGGCGACGCCTCCCGTGCCGTCGTACGTCGTGCCCGAGCAGCCCCGGCCGGTCAACCCCCGCAAGAAGGGGCCGATCCTGTTCTGGTTCTCGCTCGCGGTGACCGCGGTCGCCCTCGGCGGGCTCGGCATCGCCGATCTGGCCGGAGCCCATGTCGCCCCGTCGGCGTACCCCGCGACGGTGCTGGCCGTGAGCGCGGTGTTCCTGCTGATCGGCTCGTTCTACGGACGCGCCGGCGGGATCATCCTGGTCGGCCTGCTGGCCGCGGGAGTCACCGTCGGCACCACCATCGCCGACCGGTGGGACCCACACCGCACGACCGTCGACCCGGCCGACGCGTCGCAGGTGCGCAGCGCCTACTCGATGGACGTCGGCGAGCTGGTCGTCGACCTGTCCGGCATCCGTGACCCGAAGGCCCTCGACGGCCGGGAGATCACCGTGACCGGCAACGTCGGCCACCTCGACATCCGGGTGCCCGACGGCGTCACCGTGGTCGCGAACACCCACGTGACCGGGATCGGCGGGATGAACGTCTTCGGCCGCGACGGCGGTGGGGTCGACACCCGGGTGGACACCGTCTCCTACGCGGGCCCCGGCGCGCCCCGCCTGACCATCGACGCCGAGCTGCACCTCGGCGGCATCGACGTGCACACCGACGCCTACCACTCGAGGAGCCTGCGATGAACGACGAGACCACCGAGATGCTCCCCGAGCAGCCCGATGCCCCCGAGCACCCCGAGGCCACCGATGCCCCGCGCAGCTGGGCCGCCGGCCGGCACCCGATCAACGTGCTGCACCTCGTCTTCGCAGTGGCCTTCGTGGGCCTGGTCGTGAACTGGGCCCTGATCGAGTCCGACACGGTCAGCAGCCACGGGCTCCGCTGGCTGCTGCCGATCCCCTGGGTCGCGGCCGGGGCCGCCGGGCTGATCGCGACCGCCCCCCGCCTGCGCACCCGCTGACAGGAGTGGGCTACGGCTTCTCTTCCGGGAGCCGTATCTCCCCCGTGTCAGGATCGTGGAACACGACCTCGATCTCGCCGATCGTCTTGTGCTGTTGGGAGCGCGCGTAGCCCGCGTACGCGCGCAGGTCGGCGTCGGTGAGGTCGGTGTTGTCGGTGAACAGGCTCGCCAGCGACCGCGGCCACAGCCGACGGGCCAGGACGACATTCACCTCGATGCCGAGCATGCCCATGACCGAGGCGAGGTAGATGATGCCGACCAGTCCGAGCACCAGGGCGAAGGTGCCGTTCATGCCGCTGGTCTCCTTGATCACCCGGTCGGCGTAGACGGTGCCGGCGTACTGCAGCAGCTGAAACATGACGGCGGTGGCGAACGCGCCTGGCGCGGCCCGCACCAGCGTGTGCCGGCGTGCCGTGGTCGTGAACCGGAAGATCAGGGTCAGCACGCTGCCCAGGACGAGCACGCTGACCAGGCGGACCACCCAGCCGACGGTGTCGTCAGCCTTGGTGCCGAAGGTCTCGGTGTCGGTGCCGAGCGTGGTCAGGGTCGTGATGACGGCGATGGCCAGGCCCGTCGTGACCAGCACCAGGAGGCTGCGGAGCCGCAGGGTGATCGGGTTCGGGCGGCGGTTGCGGGGCACTGCCCACGCGACGTTGTTGGCGTTCTGCAGCGCCTGGCCGAGGCCGAGTGAGCCGTACAGCGCGGCCAGAGCGCCGATCACGACCCCGGCCACGGAACCCTTCAGACCGCCGGGGCGGCCGAGCTGGTCGCCCACGATCGGGAAGTTGGCCAGCGCAGAGGTGAGGAGCCGCGCGGCGAGGTCGGGGTCGTTCTGCAGGATGAAGCCGAGGATCGAGCTCCCTAGCAGCAGCAGCGGGAAGATCGCGATGAACGCGTAGTAGGTGATCGTGGCGGCCAGGTAGTTGCCCTGGTCGTCGACGTACTTGTAGAAGATCGCGATCGGCAACCCGAGGACGGAGTGCCGCCGCTGACCACGATCGAATGCGGCGACGACTCCCACGGGGTGAACCGTAGCGAGGCCGTGCCAGAGTTGACGTCATGCTGCCGCGCCTGCCGTCGCTGGAGTCACTGCCCGTCCTCTCCCATCCCGAGCTGCTGGCGCCACCGGTCTTCGAGGCGCTGCGCGACTGGCCGGGCGCGGCCGACGTGGCCGTGGTCGAGATCGACCCCGAGCTGGCCGACACCGCCGCGATGTCCGAGGCCTACGACGTGCCGATGGAGTGGGGGGCCAACTGCGTGGTCGTGATGGGCCGCC
>DATBBE010000066.1:0-17379 GCA_036271155.1 Nocardioides sp.
TGGGACGGTCGGGCGGCGGCGCGCACGACATGAGCCGCGAGTTCGTCATCCAGCGAGCCCTCGGCCCGGTGTATCCCTACGTCGCAGGCATGGTCGGGCTGTGCCGCGACGAGACGGTCCTCGGCTCGGACTTCTACGTCATGGAGCGTCTCCACGGCGTGATCCTGCGCAAGGACCTCCCCTTCGACCTGGGCCCGGAGGAGGCGTCGCGGCTCTGCGAGAACGCCTGGGAGGCGCTGGTGCGGCTGCACGAGGTCGACGTCACCGCCGTACCTGACCTGGCCGAGCTCGGCCGGGGGGACGGGTACGTCGCCCGTCAGGTCGCCGGCTGGTCCGAGCGCCTGACCCGCGCCGCGAGCGACGACCTCGGGGACTGGGCCGACCTCACCGCGTGGCTCGACGAGCACCAGCCCGGCGACACCGACCAGTGCCTGATCCACAACGACTGGCGCTTCGACAACATGGTGCTCGACCCGGACGACGACCTGCGCGTCACCGGCGTCCTCGACTGGGAGATGGCGACCGTCGGCGACCCCCTGATGGACCTCGGCGGCGCGCTGGCGTACTGGATCCAGCCCGACGACGACGAGTTCTTCCGCGAGTTCCGTCGGCAGCCCACCACGACGCCGGGCATGTGGACCCGCGAGCAGGTCGTCGACTGGTACTGCGGGCGCCGCGGTGTCGCCATGACCCCGGAGCGATGGCGCTTCTACGAGGCCTTCGGCCTGTTCCGGCTGGCGGTCATCATCCAGCAGATCTGGTACCGCTACAGCCACGGCCAGACCCACAACCCGGCGTACGCCGGCTTCGGTGACGCCGTGCGCTATCTCGAGCAGCGCACCCGACGCGTCGTGGGCGCCTGATGGGCGTGGTGCTGCTGGTTCGGCACGGGCAGGCGTCGTTCGGCGCCGACGACTACGACGTGCTCAGTGAGACGGGCGTCGAGCAGAGCGGTTTCCTCGGGCGGGCGCTGGTGGCGCAGGGCATCGCGCCGCGGGCGGTCATGCACGGTGCGATGAGACGCCAGCGCGACACGGCTCTTGCCATGGTCGAGGCCGGAGGCTGGACCCTCACTCCCGAGCTGGACGAGGGATGGAACGAGTTCGACCACGTCGCCGTCGTCGCCCGCGGGCTCGACGAGAGCCGGCGCTCCCAGCTCGGCGACCGCCGCGCCTTCCAGCGCCTCTTCGAGGAGGCGACCTCCCGGTGGTCGGGCGGTCGGCACGACGAGGAGTACGACGAGACCTGGCCGGCGTTCCTGGCCCGCACGTCGCAGGCTCTGGACCGCGCCTTCGCCCGTGAGGGTGTCACCGTCGTGGTCTCGTCGGGTGGCCCGATCGCGGGGGTCTGTGCGTCGCTCGTCGACCCGGCCGCGGAGCCGGCCGCCGTACCCCGGTTGTGGAACGCCTTCAACACCGTCACCGCCAACGCCTCCGTCACCCGCATCCTCGAGGGCTCGACCGGCCGCCGGCTCCTGTCGTTCAACGAGCACTCCCACCTCCCCCGCCCGCTGGTCACCTACCGCTAGGCCGCAGCGCGCCCGCTTCGTGCAGGAAAACGCGGACGAATCCGTCTGTACGCCGGGTGTGTCGGCCGATTCGTCCGCGTTTTCCCGCACGACGGCGCCACGGGACGCTCCGCCACCAGCGGATCTGCTCAGGGCCGATCCGCGGGGAGCAGCACGGCCTTCGGACGGCGTACGCCGGGTGGCACGGTGGCTGCATGAGCGAAGCGACGGCCTGGGGCCGGATCGACGACGAGCTGGCGAGCAGCCTCCTCGAGCAACGCACCCTGCTGATGGGCGGTGTCCTCGACGAGGCCCTCGGCAACCGGCTCTGTACGGGGCTGATGGTCCTCTCGGCACGCGACCCGCACGCCGACATCCACCTCTGGATCAGCTCGCCGGGCGGCTCGGTGCCGGCGATGCTGGCGATCCGCGACGTGATGACGCTGGTCCCCAACGACGTCTCGACGCTGGCGATGGGCATCGCGGCGAGCGCCGGCCAGTTCCTGCTGAGCGCCGGCACCCCCGGCAAGCGCTATGCGATGCCGCACGCGCGGGTGCTCCTCCACCAGGGCTCGGCCGGGATCGGCGGCACCGCCATGGACATCGCCATCCAGGCCGACGACCTGCGACACACCCGCGACACGGTGCTCTCCCTGATCGCCGCGGACACCGGGCAGGACGTCGAGACCGTGGAGCGCGACTCGCGCCGCGACCGGTGGTTCAGTGCCGACGAGGCGCTCGACTACGGCTTCGTCGACCACCTGGTGAGCTCGGTCGACGAGGTGCGCACGGCCGTCGTACGCCCGCTGGGACTGGGGGTGCGCTGATGAGCAGCTACTCGATCCCCTACGTGACGACCCAGACCAACCGAGGTGAGCGCACGGTCGACGTCTACAGCCGACTCCTCGCCGACCGGATCATCTATCTCGGGACGCCGATCGACGACGGCGTGGCCAACACGGTCATCGCCCAGCTGATCCACCTCGAGTCGGAGAGCCCGGACGCGCCGATCAACCTCTACCTGAACTCTCCGGGCGGCTCGATCCCGGCGATGCTGGCGATCTACGACGCCATGCAGTTCGTCAGGCCTGCCGTCGAGACCACGTGCGTGGGCCAGGCGGTGGCGACGGCGGCCGTGCTCCTCGCGGGCGGTGCCAGGGGACACCGACAGATCCTCCGGCACGGCCGGGTGGTGCTCCACGCGCCAGCCGCGGAGGGCCGGGGCACGATCCCCGACCTGATCCTCGAGGCGGACGAGATCGAGCGGGTGCGCTCGCTGCTCGAGGAGCTGCTGGCCCAGGACACCGGCAAGACGCCCCAGCAGGTGCGCGAGGACACCGAGCGCGACCTGGTGCTGACCGCGGAGCCGGCGCGCGACTACGGCATCGTCGACGCCGTGATCACCGAGCGCGACACCCTCGGGTCGATGCTGACCTAGGCGGCGAGGCAGACTGGCGACCGCGGGTCGATCGTGCTGGACGCGACCCGGGTCGCGATCTCGGCGACGCTCAGGCCGAGCGCGCCGGCGATGGCGGCCAGCAGCTCCGAGGACGGGTCCTTCAGGCCACGCTCGACCTCGGAGAGGTACTGCGGTGAGACCCCCGCCTCCTCGGCGACGTCGATCAGACGCTTGCCGGAGGCCAGTCGCTCCTCGCGGAGCTCGTGCCCCACCGACTCGCGCCAGAGCGGCTCGACGGTCTCACGCGCGGGCAGCGGCGCCTCTCGAGTGCGGCGCCCGGGCGGTTCACGGCGCGGACGGACGGTCTCCTCCTGCGGCTGCTCGGACCCACCCGCGGGGCGTACCGGCAGCGGAACGACGTCACCCATGGATCGACTCTAGGCGCGGTCGGCGCGCCCGGCCGCGGGATTCCGCTCACGGCAGAACGGCCGCCCCGCTCAGTAGGCCCGCGGCTGGGGAGTCGTCGCCTGGATGACGTAGGTGCTCATGATCTTGTCGGCGAAGGTCTGCTTCTGCGAGTCCCAGATCGGCCAGAGGTAGCCGATGCAGCAGGGCAGCGCGTCGAGGATGTGCAGGAGCGAGCGGAGGAACGCCCAGCCCGGCCCGATCGGCTGGCTGTCGGAGTTGACCAGACGGATGGCGAGCACACTCTTGCCGTACGTCGCGCCGGTGCGGCCCTGGCGGACGTAGACGTTCCAGATATAGAAGCCGAGCGACATCAGCGACCCGATCAGGAGCAGGAGCCCCGTCGTCGCAGTCCGGTGGAACTCGACCCGCTCCGTGCCGTCCGGCTGCAGGGTCGTCGTCCGCGACGAGATCACCACGATCTGGGCGATGATCGCCGGGAAGCCGGCCACGAGGTTGAGGATGTAGTCGATGACGTAGGCGCCCACCCGCGTGAACCACCCGGCGTACCCCCCGAAGCCGAAGGTCTGCTTGTCCGGGCTGGGGCTGCCGGCGTACGGGTTGGTGGCGTAGGGGTCGCCCTGCGCTGCGGCGTACGGGTTGAGCTGGCCGTAGCCGCCGGTGAGCGGTGGGGTCTGGCCCGCCGGAGCGTGGTCGCCCGACCCCGCGACGAAGGGCTTCGAGCGGCTCGCCGACGACTCCCAGTTGTCCGGGTAGGGGTTGTAAGGGGGTGGCTCGGCGGCGTGCGCCCCAGGACGCCGCTCCGGCTGGTCGGGCGGCTGGTCGGGCGGCTGGTCGGGCTGGTGCTCCGGGTCGTCCGGTGGCGGTGTGCCGTAGTGCGACATGTGGTCGTTCCCCCTTGTGAGCGCGCGAGCCCCGATGCTCGTGCGCCCCAGCAGTATCACCGAACCGGAGGCGTCACGCGTGCACATCGTGCGATGACGGACACTTGCGGCGGATGCATACCGGGTATACCTTGAGTCGTACATACTCGGTATCCACGGCCACGGGGGGCGTGGAGGTCACGTGAGGAGAAGCCGGATGTCGGTGCGCAACGCGTTGCTGGCCCTGCTGGAGCAGGGCCCGCGCTACGGCTACCAGCTGCGTGCGGAGTTCGAGGACCGCACCGGCGGCACCTGGCCGCTCAACGTCGGGCAGGTCTACACGACGCTGTCGCGTCTCGAGCGCGACGGGCTCGTGGAGGGCCGGGGGTCGGATGGCGACGGGCATCTGGTGTACGCCGTGACCCCATCCGGGCGTGACGAGGTCGCGGCGTGGTTCTCCTCTCCGGTGCCACGCACCCAGCCGCCGCGCGAGGAGCTGGCGATCAAGCTGGCCTTCGCGGTGAGCGTGCCGGGCGTCGACGTCGGGTCGGTGATCCAGCAGCAGCGCACGGCGACGATGGCGGCCCTGCAGGACTACACCCGCCTCAAGCGCCGGGCCGTCGGCGACGACCCGCAGGAGCTGGCGTGGGGCCTCGTGCTCGACTCGCTGGTCTTCGCGGCCGAGGCCGAGATCCGCTGGCTGGACCACTGCGAGGCCCGGCTCCGGCGGGCCGCGCAGAGCCGCGCGCTCGTCGAGCCCGCCGTGGTCGTGACGGCCGACGACACCACCGAGGAGGTGGCTCGATGACCGCCGTGCTGGAGCTGGACACCGTCACCCGCGTCCACGGAACGGGCGCGACCGAGGTGATCGCGCTGCGGGCGGTGAGCTTCGCGGCGTACGCCGGGGAGCTGGTGGCCGTGATGGGGCCCTCGGGCTCCGGGAAGTCCACCCTCCTCACGCTGGCCGGGGGCCTCGACAGCCCGACCTCCGGCGCGGTGCGGGTGGAGTCGACCGACCTGGCGACGCTGGGGCAGAAGGGCCGCGCGGCCGTCCGGCGTACGTCGGTGGGATACGTCTTCCAGGACTTCAACCTGATCCCGGCGCTGACCGCGGTCGAGAATGTCGCGCTCCCGCGCGAGCTGGACGGCGTGACCACGCGGGTCGCACGCAGGGCCGCGATCGCCGCCCTCGACGAGGTCGGCATCGGCGAGCTGGCCAAGCGCTTCCCCGACGAGATGTCCGGCGGGCAGCAGCAGCGGGTGGCGATCGCACGGGCGATCGTCGGTGAGCGGCGGCTGATCCTGGCCGACGAGCCGACCGGCGCCCTCGACAGCGAGACCGGCGAGGACGTGCTGCGGCTGATTCGCGAACGCTGCGACGCGGGTGCGGCCGGCGTCCTGGTGACCCACGAGGCGCGACACGCCGCCTGGGCCGACCGGGTGGTGTTCCTGCGTGACGGGGTGATCGTCGACGAGTCCGGCAGCGACCGCGCCGACGCGCTGCTCGAGCAGACGCGATGAGGCTGGTCTCGGGGTGGCGTCTCGCGCTGCGGATGGCCTGGCGGGAGGCGTGGCGTGCCAAGGGGCGCACCCTGCTCGTGCTGGTGATGGTGACCTTCCCGGTGGTGGCCGTGGTCGCCGCAGACGTCGCGCAGGCCACCGCCAGCGTGAGCTCGGTGGAGGGGCTCGACCGGCGAATCGGGTCCGCCGAGGCGCTGGTCACGCTGCTGCCCGGGTCGCCTCACGTGGCCCAGGCCGCCGACCCCGACCAGGCCAGCTCTGCGGGAAGCGGCGGGCCTGGGAGCGGCCCCACCTCGCTGTCGCGTGTCGTCGCCGCGCTCGGCGGGGGCGATCGGCCGACGGCCGAGCTGCGGTCGGCCGGCGTCAGCGTCCGCACTCGACTCGGTGGGCTGGCGGTGTTCGAGACCGGTGCCGACCTGACCGACCCGCTCACGCACGGCCTGTTCCGGCTCACCGACGGCCAGCTGCCCACCTCTCACGGCCAGGTGCTCATCAACCGAGCGCTGGCCGACCAGGGATTCCACATCGGCAGCCACATCCAGATGCGCCACGGCTCGACGTCCACGGTGGTCGGCTATGCCGAGTCCACGGCCGACCGGTCCCAGCCGATGATGGTCGGCCCGCTCGACTCCCTGCCGGCGCCGCGCGCCCACCAGCCCTCGACCTGGCTGGTCGGTGGCCCGCCCGTCACCTGGGACGACGTCCGGGCGGCCAACCTGGTCGGAGCCACCGTGCTCTCCCGCGACGTGATCGAGCACCCGCCTTCGAAGGCTCAGCTCTCGCCGCGCGTCCGCAGCTTCGGCTCCTCCGACCGCTCTGAGCTCTACGCCGTGCTCGCGCTGGTCGCGGCCATGGCACTGATCGAGGTCGTGCTGCTCGCCGGGCCGGCGTTCGCGGTGGGGGCCCGCCGACAGTCACGCAGCTTGGCCCTGATCGCTGCCAACGGCGGTACCCCGGTGCAGTCGCGGCGTGTCGTCCTGGGCTCGGCGATCGTGATCGGGGCCGTCGCGGCCGTCGTCGGCGTCGTGCTGGGCATCGGGCTCGGGCGGGTGGTTCTGCCGTCGCTCCAGTTGATGTCCGAGACGTACTTCGGGCCGTTCCAGATCCGGTGGGAGCACGTGCTCGGCATCGCGGCGTTCGGGCTGCTCAGCGCCTTCCTCGCGGCGGTCGTCCCGGCCTGGATCGCCTCCCGACAAGATGTGGTGGCGGTGCTCGCCGGTCGCCGCGGCGACCGGGCTGCCAGCAGGCGTTCGCCGTTCATCGGGGTGGCCCTCGTCGCGGCGGGCGTCGTGGTCGCCGCGCTCGGGGCCAAGCAGGGCTCGGGAGAGGGGCTGATCGCGGTCGCGGCGATCCTCACCGTGTTCGGCATGATCTTCCTGGTGCCGGTAGTCGTGCTCGGGGTCGCCCGGCTCGGGCGACGATTCCCCCTGCCGCTTCGGTACGCCGTGCGTGACGCGGCACGTCATCGCACCCGCACCGTGCCTGCCGTCGCGGCCGTGGCCGCGACCGTCGCCGGTGTCGTCGCGCTCTCGATCGGCAACACCAGCGACCAGGCGCAGGCCAGGGCGGACTACGCCCCTCAGCTGACACCGGGGCAGTCGTCGATCGCGATGAACAGCGGTCACACCGACTGGGCCCAGGTCGACGCGGCGGTCGCTCGGGTGGCTCCGGGCGCCACGCCGAGCCCGGTCATCGGCGTACGCGGCTCGCAGGCGCTCGAGATCCACCTCGGACGCGGTCAGCGGGTGTCCGACAACTGGATGTCGCCCCTGCCCGTCCAGGCTCTGGTCAGTGCCGGGGGAGCGGTGCCGGCGTTCGTGCGCGGCCAGGTCTCCGACGCGGAGTGGCAGCAGGCGTCGGCGGTGCTCCGGGGTGGCGGAGCGGTGGTCTTCGGCCGCACCACGGGCTCGGTGCCCTCGGCCCGGCTGGACATGAGCGGGCGACACGGACCTTCGGTGCGCGTGCCCGCCTTCGTGGTGGGTGTACGCGACTCCCAGCCTCCGGTTCTGGGCGTGCTCTCGCCGCCGGTCGCACGCGCTCTCCACGTGCGGGTGCAGACGGTCGGGCTGCTGCTGACGGGCGACACGCTCTCGACGACGCAGAACGGCGATCTCCAGCAGGTGCTGAGCGGCATGGACGGGGGCGCCTACCTCTACACCGAGCGCGGGTACCAGGTCTCCGGCACCCAGAAGGTCGTGCTCTGGATCCTGTTCGCGCTGGCCGGGGTCCTGATGCTGGGCGGCACCCTGACCGCGACGTTCCTGGCGCTCTCCGACGCGCGGCCCGACCTCGCGACGCTGTCGGCCGTGGGTGCCTCGCCGAGGATGCGGCGGGCCGTGGCGGCGGCGTACGCCGTGTCGGTCGGGGTGGTGGGGGCAGTGCTGGGGGCAGCGGTCGGGTTCGTGCCCGGCATCGCGGTCTCCTATCCGCTGACCCGCTCCTACGGCCCTCCCGGCCCGTCGCACTACCTCTCGATCCCGTGGCTGGAGATCGTCGCCGTGGTCGTCGCCCTGCCGCTGCTGACCGCCGTGCTCGTCGGTCTCGTGGCCCGCTCGCGGCTACCCCTGGTCGCCCGCCTCGACTGAAGTGCCCAGGGCCCGACCGTCGTGCTCTGACGACTAACTGGCCTACGAACGACGCGCTCGGGACCGGACTCGAGTCGTTTGTAGGCCAGTTAGTCGACGAGCGAGCGGACGACCCGGGCCGGGTTGCCGACGGCGAGGACGCCGGCAGGGAGGTCGTGTACGACGACCGACCCGGCGCCGACGACGGTGTCGTCGCCGATCGTGACCCCGGGCAGCACCACCACGGCGCCACCGAGCCAGACGTTGCGGCCGGTGGTGATCGGCTCGGCACTCTCCCAACCCTCGCGGCGGCGTCCGGGCTCGAGGGGGTGGGTCGGGGTGAGCAGCTGGACGCCGGGACCGATCCGGGTGTCGTCCCCGATCGTGATCCGGGCGACGTCGAGGCAGACCAGCCCGAAGTTGGCGAACACCCGGTCGCCGACGTAGATCTGCGCGCCGTACTCACAGCGGAACGGCGGGCGGATGTTGCTGCCCGCACCGAACGCGCCGAGCAGCTCACGCAGGGAGGCGTCGCGGGCGTCGTCCTGGTCGGGCGAGGCGTCGTTGATCAGCCGCAGGAGCTCCCGGCACCGGCGCGTGTCGGCGGCCAGCGACTCGTCGAACAGGTACGGCTCGCCGGCGAGCATCCGCTCCCGCATGCTCCGCCCCACGCTCACCCCCGCATCGTGGCACGTCGCATGAAGGGATAGTCCCCGACGTTTTGGTTGGTTGAGGTGCTTGAAACCAACCCAAACGTCGGGGACTATCGGGAGAAGCTCAAACAGACAGGCTTGACTGTTTGTTTGTACGACGGGACGATGGCGGGGTGTCGTCGAGCGTCCGGGTGCCCCAGGAGGAGCGCTCGCGGGCGATGCGGGCGCGCCTGATGGACGCCACCATCGAGTGCCTGGTCGAGGTCGGCTTCGGGCGTACGTCGACCACGCTGATCAGCCAGCGGGCTGGGGTCTCGCGGGGAGCGCAGCTGCATCACTTCCCGACCAAGGACGCCCTGGTCGTGGCGGCGGTGGCCCACCTGACCGAGGTGCGCGGCCACGAGCTCGCCGCGGCGGCCGCGTCCGTGCCGCCGGCCCACCGCACCCGCGACGTGCTGCGGATGCTCGGCAACCACTTCGCCTCGCCGGTCTTCGTCGCCGCCCTGGAGCTGTGGGTCGCGGCCCGCACCGACCCGACCCTGCATGCCGCCGTCGCCCCGCTGGAGCAGAGGATCGGGCGCGAGACCCACCGGATGACCGTGGAGCTCCTCGGCGTCGACGAGACGCGGCCCGGCGTACGCGAGCTGGTGCAGGCCACGCTCGACCTGGTGCGCGGCCTGGGGCTGGCCGCGACCGTCAGCGACGACACCCGGCGCCGAAACCGGATCCTCGACCAGTGGGCGCGCACCCTCGACGGAGCGCTCGCATGAACGACCTGCGCACCGCCGTCCTCGCCGACCTCGCCCTCGAGGGCGAGCAGCTCGACCGGCTGGTCGCCGACCTGCCCGAGCGCGACTGGCGTACGCCGACACCCGCACCCGGGTGGGACGTCGCCACCCAGATCGCCCACCTCGCGTGGACAGACGAGGCCGCGTACGCCGCGGCGTCCGACCAGGAGCGCTGGGACGCCCTGGTGGTCGAAGCCCTCGCCGACCCGGCGCACGCCACCGATCGGGCCGCACTGACCGGCGGCATCGCCGCACCCCCCGCCCTGCTCGAGCGCTGGCGGACGGCGCGGGCCCGCTTGGCCGCGACCCTGGGCGGCTACCCCGACGGCCTGCGGATGCCGTGGTACGGCCCGCCGATGTCGGCGACGTCGATGGCGACGGCACGCCTCATGGAGACCTGGGCCCACTCCCTCGACGTCCATGCCGCGCTCGGTGCCGAGCCCGAGGTCACCGACCGGATCCGTCACGTCGCCCACCTCGGCGTCCGCACCCGCGACTTCGCGTTCTCCGTCCATCGGACCCCTGCGCCGGCCGAGGAGTTCCGGGTCGAGCTGACGGCTCCGTCCGGAGACCTGTGGTCGTGGGGGCCGGAGGACGCCCCCCAGCGCGTGACCGGCGCGGCGTACGACTTCTGCCTGCTGGTGACCCAGCGGGTCAACCGGGCCGACACGTCCTTGGTCGCGATCGGTCGCGACGCCAACCTGTGGCTGAACCTCGCGCAGGCCTTCGCGGGGCCTCCGGGCGAAGGACGTGCTCAGCATGGCTGATCCCGCGCGGCGTCCGCTCCGGATCGGCAACTGCTCAGGCTTCTACGGCGACCGGCTCTCTGCCATGCGGGAGATGCTCGAGGGTGGTCCTCTCGACGTGCTGACCGGCGACTACCTCGCCGAGCTGACGATGCTGATCCTCGGCCGCGACCGGCTGAAGAACCCCGCCCTCGGATACGCCCGCACCTTCGTGCGACAGGTCGAGGACTGCCTCGCCCTCGCCCTCGACCGCGGCGTGCGCCTCGTCAGCAACGCGGGTGGGCTCAACCCGGCCGGCTTGGCCACGCGGATCGGCGAGATCGCAGCAGGGCAAGGGCTCTCGCCGCGCATCGCCTACGTCGACGGCGACGACGTGCGCGCTCTCGGCTCTCGGATGGGGTGGGGCGACGCGGCGCTGACGGCCAACGTCTACCTGGGTGGCTTCGGCATCGCTGCCGCTCTGGCCGCGGACGCCGACATCGTCGTCACCGGCCGCGTCACCGACGCCTCGCTGGTCACGGGGCCGGCCGCGTGGTGGCACGGCTGGAGCCCGACGGCGTACGACGAGCTGGCCGGGGCCGTGGTCGCCGGCCACGTTCTGGAGTGTGGCTGTCAGGCCACCGGCGGCAACTTCTCGGCGTTCGCCTTGATCGAGAATCCCGCTCAACCACTGGGGTTTCCTCTCGCGGAGATCGCGGACGACGGCTCTTCGGTGGTCACGAAGCACACCGGCACCGGAGGTCTGGTCAGCGTCGACACGGTGACGGCCCAGCTGATGTACGAGGTGCAGTCGGCCGAGTACCTCGGCCCCGACGTCACCACCTATCTCGACTCGATCTCCCTTGCGGACGACGGCACCGACCGCGTCCGGATCTCGGGAGTCCGCGGCTCCGCGCCGCCCGAGCGCCTCAAGGTCTGCGTGAACGAGCTGGGCGGTCATCGCAACTCGGTCGAGCTGGTGGTCACCGGGCTCGACATCGAGGAGAAGGCGGCGTGGGTGCGCCGCCAGCTGGAGCCACACCTGACGGCGTCGTCGGTCACCTGGACGCTGGGGCCCAGGCCACCGGCGGACGCCGACACCGAGGAGGGAGCCTCGACCGTCCTGCGGTGCATGGTGCGCGATGCCGACGCCGACGCGGTGGGGCGTGCCTTCAGTGGCGCCGTCGTCGAGCTGGCGCTCTCGTCGTACCCCGGCTTCACGATGACCGCTCCTCCGGGCAGCGCCTCGCCGTACGGCGTCTACCGCGCGGAGTACATCGAGCGCGAGGCCGTCCGGCACACGGTGCACCACGCGGACGGGTCGACCGAGGTGGTGGCGTGAGAGCCCCGCTCGGCACCTTCGTGCACGCCCGGTCCGGCGACAAGGGCGGCGACGCCAACCTCGGGCTCTGGGTGTCCCACGACGACCACCCGGCGTACGACGCGCGGGTCGCCTGGCTGCTCGAGCTCGTCACCCCGGACTTCGTGCACGCCCTCCTGCCGGAGACGGGCTCGCTCGAGGTCGAGGCCTTCGCGCTGCCCAACCTGGGCGGGGTGAACGTCGTGCTCCACGGTCTGCTCGGGCAGGGTGTGGCGGCCTCGACCCGCTTCGACCCGCAGGCCAAGGGCCTGGGCGAGTGGGCCCGTTCTCGCCACGTCGACATCCCGGAGGAGCTGCTGTGAGTGCACTGACGCGCGAGGTCTCCCTCGAGATCGACGCGCCGCCGGAGACGGTGTGGGCGCTGGTCAGCGACGTGACGCGGATCGGGGAGTTCTCCCCGGAGACCTTCGAGGCGCGCTGGACCCGAGGCTCGACCGGGCCCGAGGTGGGTGCGTCGTTCAAGGGTCACGTGAAGCGCAACGGCGTCGGGCCGACGTACTGGGCCGGCTGCCAGGTGACGGCGTGCGTGCCGAACGCGCTCTTCGAGTTCGCCGTCGGCACGGACGGGCTGACCCTCAACAACTGGGGCTACCGGCTCGAGCCGTCGGGTGGCGGGACGACCGTCACGGAGTACTTCCGGATCGAGCCGTCACTGCCGATGCGGATCTACTGGACGGTCCTCGGTCCGCTGCGCGGCCGCACCAACGAGCGCGGCATGCGCACGACCCTGGAGCGGATGAAGGCGGTGCTCGAGACGTGACCACGATCCAGCACGAGACCAACCGCGAGGCGATGCTGAGCAAGCTCGCCGACCTCGAGGCCGAGCACGCCCGGGCCGTGGCCGGTGGCGGGCCAAAGTACGTCGACCGCCACCATGCCCGGGGCAAGCTCCTGCCGCGCGAGCGGATCGAGCTGCTCGTCGACCCCGGCTCGGCGTTCCTCGAGCTGTCGCCGCTGGCGGGCTGGGGCAGCGACTTCACCGTGGGGGCCAGCGTCGTCACCGGCATCGGCGTCGTCGAGGGGGTCGAGTGCCTGATCACCGCGAACGACCCGAGCGTGAAGGGCGGCGCCAGCAACCCGTGGACGGTCAAGAAGATCTTCCGGGCCTCGCAGGTCGCCGAGGAGAACAACCTGCCGACGATCTCGCTGGTCGAGTCCGGCGGTGCCGACCTGCCGACACAGAAGGAGATCTTCATCCCCGGCGGCCGCCTGTTCCGCGACCTGACCCGCGCTTCGGCCCGCAAACAGCCCACAGTCGCGCTCGTGTTCGGCAACTCCACAGCCGGTGGCGCCTACGTGCCCGGGATGTCGGACTACACCGTCATGGTGAAGGGGCAAGCACAGGTGTTCCTGGGTGGCCCGCCTCTCGTGAAGATGGCCACCGGTGAGGAGGCTGACGAGGAGTCACTCGGTGGCGCGTCCATGCACGCGCGCATCTCCGGCCTGGCCGACTACCTGGCGGAGGACGAGCTCGACGCGATCCGGATCGGGCGCCGGATCGTGGCGCGGCTCAACCGACGCCGGGCTCGATCAGAGCCGGTCCCACCCTTCGTCGAGCCCGACGGCGACGTCGAGGGTCTGCTCGACCTCGTCCCGGCCGATCTCAAGGAGCCCTTCGACCCCCGGGAGGTGATCGTCCGCATCTGCGACGGCGCGGGCCCGGGCAACGCGCGACCGTTCGACGAGTTCAAGCCGCTGTACGGCCCGTCGCTGGTCACCGGCTGGTCGCGCATCCACGGGCGGCCGATCGGCATCCTCGCCAACGCGCAGGGGGTGCTGTTCAGCGAGGAGGCGCAGAAGGCCACCCAGTTCATCCAGCTGGCCAACCAGGCCGACACGCCTCTGTTGTTCCTGCACAACACGACCGGCTACATGGTCGGTGCCGAGTACGAGCAGGGCGGGATCATCAAGCACGGCGCCCAGATGATCAACGCCGTCAGCAACAGCACGGTGCCGCATCTCAGCGTGGTCATGGGTGCGTCGTACGGCGCTGGGAACTACGGCATGAACGGGCGGGCGTTCGACCCGCGGTTCCTGTTCACGTGGCCGAGCGCGAAGTCCGCGGTGATGGGCCCGGCCCAGCTGGCCGGCGTGCTGTCGATCGTCGCGCGCGCGGCCGCCGAGGGGCGCGGTCAGGACTACGACGAGGAGGGTGACGCCCAGCTCCGCGACATGGTCGAGGCGAGCGTGGAGGAGCAGAGCCTGCCCTTCTTCCTCTCGGGGATGCTCTACGACGACGGCGTCCTGGACCCCCGCGACACCCGCACCGTGCTGGCGATCTGTCTGTCGGTGATCGAGAACGCCCCGTTCACGGGAGCCGGTGGGTACGGAGTGTTCCGGACGTGACCTCGACGATCAGGCGCCTGCTCGTCGCCAACCGGGCGGAGGTCGCGAGCCGGGTGTTCCGCACCTGCCGCGAGCTCGGCATCGAGACGGTCGCTGTCCACTCGGACGCCGACGCGGGGCTGCCCTACGTGCGCGAGGCCGACTTCGCCGTGCGGCTGCCGGGCAGCGCGCCGGCCGAGACCTATCTGCGCGACGACCTGGTGGTCGGAGCGGCTCGTCGGGCGGCGGCAGACGCCGTCCACCCCGGCTACGGCTTCCTGGCGGAGAACGCCGACTTCGCGCGGGCGGTCCTCGACGCGGGCCTGACGTGGATCGGGCCGGCCCCGGCGTCGATCGAGGCGATGGGGTCCAAGGTCCGGGCCAAGCAGCTGATGCGGGCCGCCGGCGTACCCGTGCTCGAGGTCGTGGACCCACCGGCGTCGGCCGACCTCCCACTGATCGTGAAGGCGTCGGCGGGTGGCGGTGGACGCGGGATGCGGATCGTCGAGGACCTCGACCGGCTCGACGAGGAGATCGCCGCCGCGCGAGCCGAGGCGGAGTCGGCGTTCGGAGACGGCACCGTCTTCGTCGAGCCGTACCTCCCGAGCGCCCGCCACGTCGAGGTGCAGGTCCTGGGCTGTCCGGACGGCACCGTCGTCGTCCTCGGCGATCGCGACTGCTCCGTGCAGCGCCGGCACCAGAAGGTGGTCGAGGAGGCTCCCGCACCGGGACTCGGCAGCGAGGTGCGGGCGGCCCTCCACGAAGCGGCGCGGACCGCCGCCCTCACCGTCGGCTACCTGGGTGCGGGCACGGTCGAGTTCCT
Organism: Nocardioides sp.; assembly: GCA_036271155.1. Classification (GTDB taxonomy): domain Bacteria; phylum Actinomycetota; class Actinomycetes; order Propionibacteriales; family Nocardioidaceae; genus Nocardioides. Next base: position 14,976 of record DATBBE010000066.1, read on the forward strand.
CTACGACCCCGCGACGACGAGGTTCTTCTTCCTGGAGATGAACACCCGGCTCCAGGTCGAGCACCCCGTCACCGAGCTCGTCCTCGGGGTCGACCTGGTCGCTCTGCAGCTCGCGGTCGCGGAGGGACGGTCGTGTGCCCCACGACGGCCCATGGACCGTGCTCAGGCACACGACCCGTCGGGCCACGCCATCGAGGTGCGCCTGTACGCCGAGGACCCGGCCGCGGCGTACACGCCTCAGAGCGGGACGCTGACGACGTTCGAGATCCCCGACGGCCCCGGGCTCCGCGTGGACGCGGGATACGAGTCGGGCAGCGTGGTCTCGACGTACTACGACGCGATGCTGGCCAAGGTGATCGTCCATGCCGAGTCACGTGACCAGGCGGCGCGGACCCTCGCCGGCGTCCTCGCCCGGGCCCGCATCCACGGTCTCACCACGAACCGCGACCAGCTCGTCGCCGTACTCCGCGATCCGGACTTCCTGGCTGGGCACGTCTCGACGGCGTTCCTCGAGCAGCACCCGCCGACGCCGGCCCGGCCGGCCGGCGACCACGCGGTCGCCGCGGCTCTGGCCCTGGCCGAGTGCGAGCGACTCACGCGGACCGTCCAGCAGCGGATCCCGGTCGCCTGGCGCAACGTCGTCTCCCAGCCCCAGACCACTCGCTTCGACCTGGACACCGTGGAGTGGTGGGGCGGGCGCGACGGGTACGCCGTCGACGGCCTGGCCGTCGTGGCCGCACACCCCGCGAGCGTGACGCTCGAGCGGGACGGCGTCGCCACGACGTACGCCGTCTCGATCGCAGGGGACCGGGTCGACGTCGACGCAGTGACCGGGCACGTCGCGCTGACAGTCCTCCCGCGGTTCACCGACCCGGCCGAGACCGTCGCCAGCGGCAGCCTGCTCGCGCCGATGCCCGGCACCGTGGTCAGCGTCGCGGTGGAGCAGGGTCAGACCGTCGTGGCGGGCGCGCCGGTCCTGGTGCTCGAGGCGATGAAGATGCAGCACACCGTGCGCGCCCCCGGACCGGGCACCGTGACCAGGCTCGACGTACGACCCGGGGCGCAGGTCGCGGCCGGGCAGGTTCTGGCAGTGGTGGAGGAGACAGAGTGACCAGCTACACCGAGTCCGAGGAGCGTCAGGCACTACGCCGAGAGGTCGCGAAGCTGGCCGGGAAGTACGGCCGCGCGTGGTTCACCGAGAAGGCGCGCTCGGGTGAGAAGACCACCGACCTCTGGCTGGAGATCGGGCGCAACGGCTACCTCGGCATCAACCTCCCCGAGGAGTACGGCGGCGGTGGTGGCGGCATCGGCGACATCGCGGCGGTCTGCGAGGAGCTGGCCGCGCAGGGCTGTCCGCTGCTGCTGATGGTCGTCAGCCCGGCGATCTGCGGCACCATCATCAGTCGCTACGGCACCGACGGTCAGAAGCGCCGCTGGCTGCCGGGGATCGCCGACGGCACCGGGACGATGGCGTTCGCGATCACCGAGCCGGACGCCGGCACCAACACCCACAACATCACCACCACGGCTCGTCGCGACGGAGACGAGTGGGTCCTGAACGGCCGCAAGATCTACATCTCCGGCATCGACGAGGCCGACCACGTCCTCGTCGTCGCTCGCACCGAGGACGCGCGGACGGGCAAGCTGAAGCCGGTCCTGCTCGTGGTGCCGACGGACGCCGAGGGCTTGGAGGCCAGGCCGATCCCGATGGAGATCGTGAGCCCCGAGCTGCAGTTCCAGGTCTTCATCGACGACGTCCGGCTGCCGGCCGACGCGTTGGTGGGCGACGAGGACGGCGGTCTCGTGCAGCTGTTCTCGGGGCTGAACCCGGAGCGGATCATGGCCGCGTCGTTCTCCACCGGGCTGGCGCGGTTCGCGCTCGACAGGGCCGCGGCGTACGCCAAGGAGCGCACGGTGTTCCAGGCGCCGATCGGCACGCACCAGGCGATCGCCCACCCGCTGGCACAGTCCAAGATCGAGGTCGAGCTGGCTCGGCTGATGACCCAGAAGGCGGCCGCGCTCTTCGACGCCGGTGACGACCTGGCGGCGGGCGAGGCGGCGAACATGGCCAAGTACGCCGCCGCCGAGGCTGCCTGCGACGCCGCGGACCGCGCCGTCCAGACGCACGGCGGCAACGGGATCACCCAGGAGTACGGCATGGCCGGCCTCCTGGTCGCGACCCGAGCCGGGCGAATCGCGCCGGTCTCCCGCGAGATGATCCTGAACTTCGTGGCGATGCACTCGCTCGGGCTGCCCAAGAGCTACTAGGGCGTGGCCCCTTACTCCTGGCCCGCTACGCCGACCAGAGGGTCGCCTCCTCGAGCCAGTCAGCCGTGCGCAGGACGCCGCGCAGCTCGGGTCGCCGGGCCAGCAGGTCCGCCACACCCCTGGCCGAGCGCAGCTC
>DATBBE010000067.1:0-28650 GCA_036271155.1 Nocardioides sp.
ATCCTTGGTCAGCGGCTCGCCCAGCCGGGCGGCGACCTCGTCACCGGCCCGGGTGCGCCACGCCATCTCACCCGAGTAGGCCAGGAACAGCACCGGGCGGACGACGTGGTCCGCCAGCGCGTGACCGTAGCCGTAGGTGAAGTCGGCCACCGAACGGGGGATGCCGTCGGCCCCCGGCGCGTAGGTCACGAAGGGGATCGGGTTGACGTCGGAGCGGAACGGCGTACCGGTCAGCGCGAGCCTCCGGGTCGCGGGCTCGAACGCCTCGCGCACACCCTCGCCCCACGACATCGCATCCCCCGCGTGATGGATCTCGTCGAGCACCACGAGGGTCTTGAACCGCTCGGTGCGGATGCGCATCGCCAGCGGGTTGACCGCGACGCCCGCATAGGTCACCGCGACCCCGACGTAGTCGGCGGAGGTCTTCCCCGAGCCGGCGGAGTACGTCGGGTCGAGCGGGATGCCGGCCCGCGCCGCCGCCTCGGCCCACTGCAGCTTGAGGTGCTCGGTCGGTGTGACCACGATGATCCGGTCGACGACGCGCCGGCCCAGCAGCTCTGCGGCTGCCGACAGGGCGAACGTCGTCTTGCCCGCGCCGGGGGTCGCGACCGTCAGGAAGTCTCGTGGGGCCCTCGCGAAGTAGTCGGTCAGCGCAGCGGTCTGCCACGCGCGCAGAGAGGTGGCCGTGCCCCACGCCGCGCGCTCCGGCCACGCCGGAGTGAGGACGGGCGTGGGGGGAACGGGCTCGGTGTCGGGACTGTCGGTCGATGGCCCTCGGGTCACTCCCCGGAGCCCCCCGCGTCGCCGCCGCTGTCGCCGCCGCCGTCGCCGTCGCCGTCGCCGCCACCGGGCTTGAACGACTCCCACATGTCCTTGCACTCCGGACAGACCGGGAACTTCTCCGGCGCCCGGCTCGGCACCCAGACCTTGCCGCACAACGCCACGACCGGCGTGCCCATCACCATCGCCTCGGTGAGCTTGTGCTTGTCGACGTAGTGGCTGAAGCGCTCGTGGTCGCCCTCGTCGGTGGGGACCGCGCGCTCCTCTGCCCGCTCGTCGACGGCGGTGCCGATGGCAGGGCGGACGACGGGGTCGGTCAGGGGCGAGAATCCGGCGGGAACCACTGCTCCACCCTACGACAGTCGGTACGCCGATCCCGAGTCAGTTGAGCTCCGGGTCGGCGGGGCGGTTGGCGTGCCACGCCAAGCCGCCCGGCTGCCGGCGCATCACCTCGCGCCAGAGGTCGCTCGGGTCGGACTGGAAGGCGTCCGGGGGCAGTGAGGGTACGACGTACCAGTCGCCGCCCTCGATCTCGCCCTCGAGCTGCCCCGCGCCCCAGCCGGCGTACCCGGCGAAGATGCGGACGCCGTCGACGGCCGAGTCGATGTCGTCGGCCTCGCCCTCGAGGTCGACGATCGCGAGCCGGTCGGTGACCGGCCGGAGCCCCGGTGGCACGGCGTCCGGCTCGCGGAGCAGGGCCACCGCGAGCGCTCCCTCCGGCGACACCGGACCGCCCCGGAACAGCACCTCGGGCTCGGCCACGACGTCTCCCCACTCGGCGAGCACGGAGATCACCGGGACCGGCGACGGGCGGTTGAGCACCACGCCCATCGCGCCGCCGTCGTCGGCGTCGAGCAGCAGGACGACCGCGTCGACGAAGTTCGGGTCGAGCAGCTCGGGTGAGGCCAGCAGCAGCATCCCCGCCCTGATCTCCGCCATCCCTCCATCATGCCTCCATGACGGCTCCCCCGAAGCCCGGGGGAAGGCTGGGACTTCCCGTCAGGCCGCGAAGCCCGCCGTGGGTCGGTACGACGCCCGGGCCCGCTCCTCGAGGGCTCGACCCGCAGCAACGGTCGCCTCGGTGGTCGCCCCCGCGCATCCTGCCATCGCGGCCAGCAGCACCCGCTCCTTGGCCCGGGCGATGTCGAGGGAGGCCGTCATCGGACCGTCGGCCGGCTCGGCGCGCTGATGGTCGAGCACCCTCCGGATGCCGGGCAGCTCGTCGGCGGTCGTGCGCCAGGCGGCGAGGACGGCCTCGTCGGGGTCGGTCGGCTGGTGCATCAGGGCACGCTCGAGGTGTCCGGACAAGCGCGTGTGCCAGCGCAGCTGGAGCGCGCCGAGCAGCGTGAGCTCGTCGCCGAACGTCTCGGTGACACCGGGCACGTCCATCGGCAGCAGACCGTCGCGACGAGCGTCTGCAGCGGCGATCACGGCGCCGAGCACCTCTCGGCGGCGGTGGAAGGTGGTCCAGGTCATGGCCAGCCCCTCTCTCGGGCCCACGGGTGGGCCCGCGGTTCACATACCGTGGGAACGTACTGACGGTATGTGAATGACGTGGAGCATGCAAGCTCTGGCCGTCGCGACTCCGTCGCGCCTAGCGCGAGACCTCGACCATCACGCTGGTGGACTTCACGATCGCGGTCGCGGCCACTCCGGGGGCGAGCTCCATCTCGTCGGCGGCCTCGCGGCTCATCAGCGACACGATGCGGTAGTCGCCGCAGGCGAGCTCGACCTTGGCCATGACCCCGTCGCGCTCCACGGCCACGACCACGCCGGTGAGGCGGTTGCGGGCGCTCGAGGTGCGGTCGGGCCCGCTCAGCGAGGTCAGGAAGCCGGAAAGCTCCGAGGCCGGCAGCACGCGCTGGTTGCCGCGACGCTCGAAGGTGATCCTGCCCTCGGCCTCCCAGCGCCGGAGCGTGTCGACGCTGACGCCCACGCGCTGGGCCACCTCACCGATGCGTAGGTAGTCGACCACGCCGCGCAGCCTAACGGCCGTCCCGGCGGCGCGACATCGGTCAGGCGTCCTCGCGGAAGGTCACGCCGCCGAGGATCCGCGCTCGTACGCCGTCGCCGACCGCCAGGCGCACCGGCTCCACGCCGTCGCGCGTGACCTCGCACCACACCGAGCCCGCAGCCAGCCCCAGCTGCACCCGCGCGCCGTCCTCACGGCGTACGACGCGGAGCACGGTGGCCTCCTGGTCGCCCCCGTCGTCGAGGACGACGTGTCGCGCCCGGGTCAAGGTGACGGTGTTGCCCGAACGCAGGCTCCCGTCGTAGCCGAGGAAGCGCGCGACCTCGGCGGTCGGCGGATCGGCGAGGAGCTGCTCCGGGCTGCCCTGCGCCGCGATCCGACCGTCGAGGAGGACGACGACGCGATCCGCGAGCGCCCATGCGTCCGCCCGGTCGTGCACGACGACGACCGTCGCCGAGGACGCGGCTCGGAAGGCCGTGGTCGAGTCCTCGACCAGCGCGGCATGGCTCTCGGCATCGAGACCGGCGAAGGGCTCGTCGAGCAGCAGCAGGTCCGGGCGTACGGCGAGCCCACGCGCGAGGTGGACCCGGCGCCGCTCGCCGCCCGAGAGCGCGCCGGCGTACCGCCGGGAGAGGTGGTCGACCCGCAGCTCGGTGAGGGCGGCCAGCGAGCGGGGCCGGCGCTCGCCCCGGGGCACGCCCCACCAGGCCTGGGCAAGATCGACGTTGGCGACCACCGACCGACGCGCGAGCCCCGGCGACTGGAGCACCGTCGCGACCCGGCCGTGGCGACGGATCTCGCCGCGCGCCGGGATCACCCCGCCGATCGCCTCGAGCAGGGTGCTCTTGCCCGCGCCGTTGGGCCCGAGCAGCGCCAGCACCTCGCCGGCCGCCACCGACAGCGACACGTCGTGCACCACGTCTCGCCGGGCCCGCTGCACGCTCGCCCGCTCGACCTCGAGGATGGCGGTCACGAGGACGCACCCATCCGGCGCGCCGCACCCAGCTGCTGGAGCACCGTCAGCAGGGCCGTGATGATCAGCACCAGACCGAGCAGCAGGATGCCGATGGCGATCCCGATGGCGAAGTGGCCACCGTCGACGGCCTCCAGAGCCGCACTGGCCAGCGTCTGGTCCACCCCGAGGATGTTGCCGCCGACGAGCACGACCGCGCCGACCTCCGACAACGCCGATCCGATGGCGGCGATCGTGGCGGCCATGATGCCGATCCGGGCTTCGCGGAGCGCGAGGCCCGCCAGCTGGAGCCGGCTCGCGCCGTACGCCCGGGCCTGCGCCAGCAGCCCCGGCGGGAGGTCCGAGACCGCCGATGCGGTCAGCGCCACGATGACCGGCAGCGCCAGGACGCTCTGCGCGATGTACACACCGTGGAGCGTGAAGAGCAGGTGGTAGCGGCCGAGTGGCGCCTGGGGGAACATCAGCACGGACAGCATCAGGCCCACCACCACCGGCGGGAGACCGAGTCCGGCGTTGGCGAGCACCATCAGGATCCCTCGTCCCCTGAACCGGCCGAGCCCGAGCGTGAGTCCGATCGGCAGGCCGACCACCAGCGCGGCAACGGTCGAGACGAAGGCGACCTTCATGGTGACCCACACCAGGTGCCAGATGTACGGGTTGTCGTGGGTGAGGAGATGGAGAGCCTGGCGGAGGCCCTCGAGGAGGAAGCTCACTTCTTCGGTACGACGTAGATCAGCCGGCCGTCCGAGAGGCGGTAGACCTTGCCGACCTCCTTGCCCCGGCCCACGACCCGCTGCCCGTTCGACGGCACGTTCTTGACCTGGTCATCGGGCTTGACGGTGATCTGGTCCGGCGCCTTGAAGCCGTGCTGGGCGACCTGCTCCAGGACGTGCAAAGACGAGAGTGCGGCCAACAGGAACGCCACGGCCAGCACGATGCCGAGGTCGAAGAGGTTGACCAGGCCGTCGAGCGGGTCGCCCGCGCGGTCCTCGTGGCGACGTGCGCGAGGGCTGACCTTGATCATGGGGACGCCTCCGTCGCGGCCGGTGCGGAGTCCGCGGTGAGTACCGCGGCGACGTACTCGAGGTCGGAGTAGTCCTGGCCGTAGATGCGGTCGCGCGCGAGCGACAGCCCGAAGGCGACGACACCGATCAGCAGGCCCAGCACCGTCACGCTGAAGGCAACGCGGAGGTTGTCGGTGAGCGTCTGGACGTCGCCGTTCGCGAGTCCCTCGAGGGCCGGCGACAGCGGGATCAGGGTGCCCATCAGCCCGAGGGCGGGCCCGATGCGCACCAGCAGCCGGGTGTACCCGAGCCGGCGTTGGCAGCGGAAGTCGAAGTCGGCGAGCTCCTTGGCGATGCGCGGCTCCGCACCCGGACCTCCCGCCTCGCTCGCGAGCCGGGCGAGCACGCCGGACATGGCGCCGCTCCAGGCCACTCTGGCCAACGCCTGCTGGGCGGTCGGCCGGTCGTCGCGCGCGATGGCGACTCGGGCCTCGTCTGCCGCCGACGTCAGCACACCGAGCCGGCGACGGAACCGCTGGCGGGTCTCCATCACAAAGACTCCGAGCTCGTAGATGACGACCGCGAGCGCGATCAGGGCGGCGATCACCACCGGCAGCTCGAGCACCTTGGCGACGTCGAAGATCGCCTGGTAGATCCGGTCGCTCATGGGCCGGCTCGCTCTACGGCGTGCGTCATGCGGACATTCTGGCCACACGCCGCCGCAGCTGTAGAGCCTCCCCCGCCATTCCGAGCCCGATCAGCATCAGGGGGACGCCGACTCCGCCGACGATCCGCCACGGCAGCGACCAAGAGTCACGTGGCCTGGCCTGGGCGGGCTCGACCTGCGGCAAGGACCTCGTAGGAGCCGGTGCCACGAACACCTGGGCTCCGTCCAGCAGCTGCCCCGTGACACTCTGCCCTCCCTGGCCGGGCGGCGAGCTGTGCTGCTTCGTGCGACCGTCGCTGGTCGACTGGTGGTGGGCTCCCTTCTGGTGGTGCCGGGACGACGTACCTGAGTGGGAGGTCGAGGTCGGGTCGCCCGAGGTCTGGCCCTGGTTCGCGTGCTGGGGGTGGTGCGGCTTCGGTGGCGAGCCGTTCGGGTGATGACCGTGACCGTGGTTCGGCCCGCTCGGCGGATGGTGGGGGTGCGGGTGGTCCCCGGTGCCGGGGTGGTGCGGGCTGCCGTGCGGCTTGGTCGGCGGGCCCACCTGGATCTTCAAGGCGGTCGGAGAGCGCCCGTAGGTCTGGCTGGCGCGGTCGTGGGCGTTGACCGAGACGTAGTAGGTGCCCGCGTGCTGCCACGTCACCGTCCGCGAGACCGTGGCTCCCGCGCCGCGAGTGCTCCTCGTCGTACCGCCGAAGTCCCACTGGTAGTCGACCGGGCCGACGACCGAGGCGTTCGTCCTGCTCACGCCGGCGGTGAAGGTCGTCTTGTCGTGGACGTGCACCGAGGTGGCCGACGACGAGAGGGTGACCTGCAGGGGCGGCTTGTCGAGGTAGGCCGTGACCACGATCGCCCCACCGGTGATCAGCTGGTACTCCTCGGCGTTGACGTCCGTGTCGTTCCGAAGGGGCCGGATGTAGGCGAGCTGACCGGTGTTGACGTAGACCGCGGGCGGCAGGTTGCCCTTGAAGTTGTCGCCGTCGACCGCGAGGTCTGACTGGTCGAGGATGCTCGGCGCTGCTGGGTCCTGCGTCGGGACGGACGTGTAGTCGACGCCCCGCGGGTTGACTCCGGCCATCAGGAGCAGGTTCCACAGCGGCAGGGCCGTCACGGCATGCGCGTCGCCGGAGATCCCGACGTCGTTGCGTGTCGCGTAAGGCCAGTAGGGGCCGGTGGGCGGTCCTACGGAGTTGGCGGTGACGTCGCTCACCGAGAACTCGGAGGTGGCAGGAGCAGGTCCCCCGACCACGCGCACGATCACGCACGGCGAGGTGTGGGCACAGCTGACGTCAGCCCGGGCGGCCTGCGCCGGGACGAGCGCCGCCACCGCCGCGAGGAGTCCCGCGGCGGTGGCGCGTCGAGCGACCTGCTTGACCGAACCGATCACCTCCGGCCGGCGTGCTTGACCTTCATCGTGCCTACCCGCAGCGCGCTCTGCTCGAGGATGTCTCCGAACTTGGGCTTGAGGGTCGAGTTCTCGATCTTCTCGATCCGCTTCGGCGTCACCACGCGGTACGTCGCTCGCTTCAGCTTCGGCGTGAACGTGATCACGAACTTCCCCTTGGCGTTCGTCTTGCCATGGGCCACCGTCGTCCGCTTGCCGTGGTGGAAGGCCTGGACCCACACCCGGATGCCGTTCAGCGCGGGCGTCCCGGGCACGACGTTCTTCACGCTGCCCTTGATCGTGACCTTCTGGTGAGCCTTCACCTTCTTCGGCAGCGGGCTGGCCGTGACCGCGGGACGAGCGGACGGGCGGAACGGCTCGTCACCGTTCTTCTGCAGGTATCCCTCGACCGCTGACTGACCCGCCGGCGAGGTGACCCAGTTCAGCAGGTCCTTCATGGCACCGGTGCGGATGCCGAAGGCGTCAGGGGTGAACTTCTGGGGGTTGAGCGCGTACAGGTGGAAGGAGTTCACCAGCAGGTTCTGCTGGGCTGCCGAGGCCTGGTCGTTGTGGTCGACCACGAGACCCATCTTCGTCAGCGCGTTGGTCGACTTCAGGAAGTCGAAGGTCCCGCGATCGGTGAACACGTAGCAGTCGTTGCTGGGCGCCCCGAAGTTGCAGCTGTCGGCCGCCTCGATGTTGAGAGCCTGGGTGAGACCGGTCGCGTGGTACCACGACGGGTAGTCGATAGGAGTCAAGGTCGACAGCGCCGGGCAGGCTCCCGGGGTGTTGCTGGGCGCCTTGCCGCCACCATCGACGTCGGGCACGGTGCAGGAGGGCACGCCGCTGGTCAGGGCCCAGATGGCATGCTCCTGGATCGTGGTGCCGGGGTTGCTCCCTCGGGAGACGAACTCGGCCTTCCCCGCGGCACCCGCCGTCGCGATCTTCTTGAACGCCCGGACGATGTCTCCGTGGCTGCGGCCCTTCAGGACTCCGGCCGGGTCGCTGGCCGGCCCCAGCAGCACGTAGTCACCCCAGAAGATGGCGCGACCGTACTTCTCCAGCGAGTAGCCCTGCTTCACGAACTGGTTCTCCAGGGACGCCGCGTGCACGAGCAGACCGCTTGCCTGGTTGGCTTCGGCGGTCGCGATCGCCTGACCCGTGCCGGTGTGGATGTAGTTCAGGGTGATCGCGGTGCCGTGCTTGTGCTGGTAGTAGGCCTCGAACTTGGGGATGATCACCGACTCCATCAGGTTGGAGTCCCAGACGTCGCTGGTGCCCACCACCGTCAGGGTCCCGGACGGTTCGGCATGGGCGGAGGTGAGGGCGAGGCCGGGCACGAGCCCGGCGACGAGGGCGAGGACGGAGCCGGAGACGACACGGCGGGTGGTGAGTCGGATCACCTGCATGTTCTAACACGCACCCCTAGGTAATACCTAGGCACCCCCAAGCATTCACTGAAGTCGCTCGCTGCTCACGCATCACTCGCCCCGCACCGGCCACCCCTAGACTGCGCCGGTGAGCAAGAGCGCGCGTCGCCTGGCGGCCACGGTCGCTCACGTGCCGGGCACCAGCCGTCGGGCGCAGTACTCCGCCTCGACCCGACGGGCGCTGGTCGACGTGGCCGAGCGGCTGTTCGCCGAGCACGGCTACGCCGCGACCTCGCTCGACGCGATCGTGGCCGGGGCCGACGTGACCAAGGGTGCGCTCTACCACCACTACTCCGGCAAGCAGGCGCTGTTCGAGGCGGTCTTCGAGAAGGTCGAGTCCGAAGGCGCCCAGCAGATCCAGACCGCGGTGCTGGGCCATCGCGACCCCTGGGAGAAGGCGATCGCGGGCCTGCGCGCGTTCCTCGAGGTGGTGCGGCAGCCGGCGTACAGCAGGATCGTCGTGGAGGACGGCCCCTCGGTGCTCGGCTACGAGCGCTTCCGTCAGCAGGAGGAGCGCTCGACCTTCGCCTACGTGCTGGACATCGTCAGAGCCGTGCTCGGAGCCGACGGCTGGGCCGGGGAAGGGCAGGTCGACGACGCCATGGAGCACACCTTCGCCCGCATCTTCTTCGGTGCGATGTCGTCGGCCGGGAGCACCGTGTCGAGGGCCGACGACGCCGACGACGAGGCCGAGCGCGTGGAACTCGCGATCGGGTTCATCCTCTCGGGGCTGCGGGCGCTCTCCGAGCAGGGCAGCGGGGTGTCCGGCCCGCCACGCTCGGAGCGAGCCCCTACTTCTTGAAGACGATGTTCCCGCCGTCGGCCGGCACCAGCTCGACCCAGGTGTGACCCGCCGGCACCTCGAGCTTCTGACCCTTCTTCGTGGTCAGCGTGATCTGCGAGCTCGGGGCGGTCCCCTTCTTCCAGTTCGCGGCGATCATCCGGCCGCCGTGGAAGAGGAGGGCGTTGCCCTTGCCGGTGAGCAGGGTCTTGGGCACCGGGTTGCCGGCCGGGTCGAGGTAGCCCGCGTTGCCTTCACGCACGCGCAGCACGAGCACGTTGGTCGCCGGGAACTGGTCTCCGGCGGGCGCGTTGCTGTTGAGGTTGTGGTAGCTGCCGTTGGTGTACTGCCACTCGGTGGTGTGCCCGCCGGAGAACTGCGCCTGGATCGAGCTGATCTTGAGGCCCTTCGGCAGGTCGCTCCCGTCGCCCCATTGGAAGTAGCTCGGCGGTGTCGCCGCCTTGCGCTTGGTGGTGGCGGCGATGTCGTTGAGGTGGACGAAGAGGTTGTACGGCGCGGACCGGTCGGTCGAGCGGTACATCCCCTTCGAGCCTTCGCCGTAGAACGGGATCTTCGCGCCCTTGATCAGCGCGATCGTCCTGGGCGCGGCGCCACTGGTGACCACGGTCGCATGGACCGGTGAGACGACGTCGATGTCGCTGGCCCGCATCGAGCGGACCGGACCGACGTTGTCCGGGATGTCGGAGTAGTAGAACGCCGCGAGGCGGGTCAGGCCGCCCTCGACCAGCTCCTCGACGACCATGTCGGCCTTGGACAGGCCGATCTGGGGCTGGCTCGCCACCGTGTTGTCCATCTTGGTGACCAGCACCGGGTGGTCCAGGGCGGCCGTCTTGTCCGAGGGCACCTTCAGCCCGGTCAGCGGCCAGAACTGCTGGATCGCCTGGCCGCCCTCCACCTTCTGCGGAGTCTGGGCCTGGGAGCTCGAGCTGGACGACCCACAGGCGGTCAGCAGGAGCCCGGTCGCGGACAGGGCGGACAAGGTCAGGGCAAGGCGTCGCACGTGAATCTCCATCGAGGCTGTTGACTTTCGAATCGTGACCAGTGTGAGGGATGGGTGGACCGGCTCGGAGCAGGCCACGCCGAGGCTGTGACCCGACTCACGGTCAGTTGCCGGCGGACGAACCACTCCCGCCGTACTCGATCGAGTCGAGCTCGCGGTAGCTCGTGGGGTCGACGAAGTCGACGGTGACGTCGGTGCCCTGCGGGTCGGGGACGACGACCATCAGTGCCGCGGTCGCCGTGCGTGGCTGCCCGGCGGCCTTCGCCACGGCGTACGACGTGCGGAAGACCAGCGGCTTGCCGCCGTTGTCGTTGCCGAGGGCGGGCAGGTGTGCCAGCGCCTGCTGCTGCGTCGTCGCGTCGACCGGGGACAGGCCCTCGTAGGTGATGCCCTTGCTCTGGAGTGCTCCGGTGAAGCCGGGCGGGAGCGAGGAGTAGACGTCGACCGACGACGCCTCGTTGCGACCGTGGGTGAGCACGAACCCGAGAACGCTGAACCAGGCGATGAAGACGACCGCGCCGACGACGAGGTGGTACGGCTTGAACCCGTACGGCGCGCCGGAGCGGTGGATGTAGTCGGGGGTGGTGGCCTCAGGAGACAAGCTTCGCTCCCCCGTCCACGTAGAGCGTCTGCCCGGTGATGTACGACGCCTCGTCGCTGCACAGGAAGGCGGCGGCCGCGGCGATGTCCTCCGGGAAGCCGACCCGGCGCACCGGGTTGCGCTCAGCGGCTGCGGCCCGGAACTCCTCGACGGGCATCCCGACGCGAGCGGCCGTGGCATCGGTCATGTCGGTGGCGATGAACCCCGGTGCGATCGCGTTGGCGTTCACGCCGAAGGGGCCGAGCTCGATGCCGAGCGTGCGCACGAAGCCCTGGATGCCCATCTTCGCCGCGGCGTAGTTGGCCTGGCCCCGGTTGCCGAGCGCCGAGACGCTGGACAGGCACACGACCTTGCCGTACTTCTGCTGGACGAAGTGCTGCTGCGCGGCTCGGGTCATCAAGAACGCGCCCCGCAGATGGACGCCGATCACGAGGTCCCAGTCGTCGTCGGTCATCTTGAACAGCAGGTTGTCGCGGGTGACACCGGCGTTGTTCACCAGGATGTGCAGCGCTCCGAGCTCGGCGACCACCCGGTCGACCGCGGTCTGCACCGACCCGCTGTCACTGACGTCGCAGGCGATGCCGACGTGCTGCTGGTCACCGGTCGCGGCCAGTGAGCCGGCGGCCTCGACAGCCTGACCCTCGTCGAGGTCGAGCACCGCGACCGAGGCGCCCTCGTCGGCGAAGCGCGAGGCGATCCCGAGTCCGATGCCGCGCGCGGCTCCGGTGACGACGGCGACGCGTCCGTCGAAGCGGCCCATGTGCTGACTCCTCGCAGCTGCTCAGTGGCGGGTGACCGAGAGTCCCCGCTCGGCCACCCGCCACTGTAGATGCCGCGTGGGAGGCTCAGCCCAGCGGGACCGGGTGCTCGTCGAAACCGACGATCGTCTCGTAGGCCTCGTCCACCGGAAGCATGGCCACGATCCGGTTGCGGTCGGCGGACGGGTCGAAGTGGGTGATCGCGTCGCGGGAGCTGCCGCCGTCGCACGAGATGCCCATGTGCAGCACGAGGCTGTCACCGCGGGTGCCGAGCAGATAGACGTTCTGCGTCGCCCGTGGCACGTGGACCTCGGTCGCCGAGCCATCGGCGTGCTGTCGGGCCAGGAAGACGACGCCGCACGGCCCGGCTGCCTCGAGGTACGTCGTCCCGTGCAGCCGGCGGGCGTCGAGGTCACCGAGGTCGGCGCTCTTCTTCCCGTGGTCGGCCGTCAGCCAGTGGCCCGGGCTGCCGTCGAGCGGCACGGCGTACAGCCGGGTGGTGCCGCGGTGCCACTCGCAGCTGGCCATCACCACGCCGAGCCCCCACCAGCGGCTCGGGGTGCACTCGGCCGGGGTCGTGAGCGTCCGGACCAGCTGTCCTCTGCTGCCGATCACCGGTAGCCGGTGGTCGCGACGGCTGCTCGTACCGGTCACGACCTCACGGCCCGACGGGGTCGCGAGGGCTGCGCCGTCGGTGTGGCGGCGCAGGACGATGCTGGGCCCGTCGTCGTTGAGCCGCACCAGCGGTGAGCCGTTCCTGCCGCCTGCCTTGGTCAGGTAGAGCGACCCGTCGTCGGCGAAGGTCGCGCCGGTGACGCCCTTGCCGAGGACGGTCCTCCGATGCGTTCCGGCCTTGAGGTCGTACAGGACGGCCCGCTGTTGGGCGCCGCTCGAGTCGACCAGCTCGATCGCCCGAGTGCCGTCGGTCGACCAGTCGGTCAGGCGCCGGAATCCGGAGCCGTCCTTGCCGACCGCGGTCTTGGCGAGCTGGTAGCGGCCGCCCAGCGGGTCGACCAGGTCCAGCAGCTGGTGACGCGCATCGATGCCGAGCTCGCCCTGCGGTCCCTGGTCGACCAGGGTCAGGTACCAGCCCTGGCCGACCTTGTCCCAGGGCACGTGGTCGCCCATCGTGACCTGGTTCGGGCCGAGGATCCTCGCGCTCGAGGTGGTGCTGGTGGTCGTGGCCGTCGTCGTCGTAGGCGCCGTGGTGGCCGCCGCGGCGGACGCCGGCACGACCAGCGCGAGCGCGGCCAGCGTGGCGGTGACGAAACGTGTGGGTGTCATGCCGGTTCGATGTCGACGGAGATCCGGAAGTTGCGGATCTCCGTCGCTGGGATGACCTGGACGGCGTCAGGCCCCGGTGGACGGCGTGAGCGCCGCCTCCGCCTGGGCGCGCAGCCCGTCGACGCCGGTGGAGGACGCGAGCACCGCCTGGACGGCCGGGTCGTCGGTCCTGGTGAGGGCCACCAGCAGTCGTGCGCCGGTCAGACCGGGCAGCCGGCGAGCCTCGTCACGGTCCTCCACGTCGAGCCGGTCGCGCAGGGTCGAGCGGCGCGCATCGCGGAGCACCGCGCGGAGCGCGCGCGAGAACTGAAGTTCCTCACGGCGGCTGCGGGGTCCGCGGCGGCCGCGGCCCCGCCTCCCGTGCTCGTGCTCGTGCTCGTGCTCGTGCTCGTGCTCGTGGTCGTGACCGTGCTCGTGTCGACGGCCGCGTCGACCGCGACCTCCTCCTCGCGAGCGGCGTGAGCCACGGTCCGGCCGGTCGGCCCACCCGTCGGCCAGGTCGGCGCCGAGGTTGGCGCGGACGGCCTCGCGGACCCGGTCGAGGTCGATGCCGATGGCCTTGAGGGCCTCGCGGTCCTCGTCGTACCCGCCCGACTCGGTGTGGCGGTCGGGCTCCTCGGGCTCGGGGTCGGGGTCGACGTGGTGCGTGGCGACGAGGTCGCGGGTCGCGTCGAGGTCGAGCCCGTGGTCGCGCAGCGCGGCGTACGCCGTGCCTCGCGGGTTGGCGAGCAGGCCGGCCAGGAGGTGGCCGGGGCCGACCTCCCGGTGGCCGAGCTCGCGGGCGATGTCCGCCGCCTGGGCGACGGCGATTCTGGATTCGGTGTCGAATCGGCTGTGCATGGGTGTTCTCCTCAGGTCTTGAGTGTCTGTGTGTCTGTGTGTGTGTCCGAGCAGTCCCGCGTCAGTCGCGGGAGTGCTTCTGGTGAGCCGCCTGACGACTGATCTGCAGCACGTCGGCGATCGCCTGCCAGCTCCAGCCCTGGTCACGCGCGTTGCGGACCTGCACCGCCTCGAGGCGGTCGGCCAGCGCGCGGAGGGCCCGGACGGCGGCGAGTCCCAGCTCGGGATCCTTGCCGGCCGCGGTCTGGGACAGGTCTGCGGCGTCGCTCACGATGTCAAGTTAACCTGACGTGCCCACTCTTGTCAACTTTTCCTGACGCCACCCCCTGTCGATACTTCGCAGCGAACCGCACCACGACACGCCGAAGATCGGGTGCCGTGTGCTGCGAACTATCGGGACATGGCCAGCCGGAGTCGCGCGGCGTAGTCGGCCGCCTCGCCCTCGGCGTACTTCGTGCGGGGCCAGAAGAAGCCGCGGAGCCCGTCGCCCTTGGTGCGCGGGACGACGTGGAGATGAAGGTGGGCCACCGACTGGCTGACGACGTTGTTCATCGCCACGAAGCTGCCTTGGGCGCCGAGCCCGTCGACGACCGCTCGGGACAGTCGCTGGGCTGCTTCGAGGAAGCCGTCGCGCAGCCCCGCGGGCAGGTCGGGCAGCGTCACGACGTGCTCGCGCGGCACGAGCAGTGTGTGCCCCTTGAACACCGGCCGAGTGTCGAGGAAGGCCAGGAGCTCGGGCTCGTCGAGCACGACCTCGGCCGGGGTCTCGCCGGAGACGATCGAGCAGAACACACAGCCGGTGGGCATGAGGTCAAACCTAGAGCCGACCCGGCGCAGGCCGGCGTCGTCCCCCGCCCGGCTCGGTGCACTCATGGCTCTTCGGATCACTAAGACATGAGATGCAGACTCTTGCCAAGCGTTATTTGGTCTTGACCTCATGGGTAAGATATCCACATGACCATGAGACCCACTCTCGAAGATCTCACCGAGGCGGGCTTCCCCATGGGCGGTGAGCCGTTGGTGGCCCTCGACCTGGCCGACACGGTGATCACGGTCCTGGATCCGCCACGTGACCTGCTGGACGATGCCGGGCGGGCCGACCGGTGGTGGGCCCTTCAACGACCACGACTGCCCGAGGGGTCCCGGCCCGAGCATGCCGCGACCATCCGCCTGCGCACCGCCGTCCGCGACCTGCTCGACGCCCGGCTGGAGGGACGTCCGCCGGCCGCGTCCTCGCTGGCAGACGTGAACGCCTTCGCCTCGTCGGTGCCCAGCAGCCCTCAGCTCTCCTTCACCGACGATGGCCCGGTGGTCTCGGTCCGCTGGCACACCGAGCTCGGCGGCAACCCCCTCCTCGCAGCGATCGCCGCAGAGACCATCGAGCTGCTGGCCGACCCGGTGCGGCAAGAGCGGCTCCGCCGGTGTGCGAACCCGTCGTGCTCGATGGTGTTCCTCGCCCAGAGCACGCGCCGCCTGTGGTGCTCGAGCACCGGCTGCGGCAACCGGGTCAGAGCCGCTCGCCACTATCGCCGGGTCCGCGGCGAGACGGGAGCTGATCAGTCATGAGTGCCATACCGTCCGCCGCCCAGCAGCGGCAGGCTCACGTGCCCGGCTTCCACGAGGGAGAGCGGATAGTGCAGGAGCGCGCCGGTGTCGCCTCGGACGCCGCGCGCCTGGAAGGCATGCTGGCGCCAGGGGTGCTGTCCGGTGGCGCCGCGATGTTCCTCGCCGCCCAGTCGTTCGCCGTGCTGGTCGGCCGCGACCACGCGGGCGATCTGTGGGCGTCGCCCCTGCTGGGCCGTCCGGGCTTCCTGAACGGTCTCGGGCAGACGCTCTCGGTCGAGACAGCGCTGGAGCCGGGCGATCCGTTGCGGTCGCTTCCCGCGGGTCAGCCGGTGGCACTGATCGCCCTCGATCTCGCCCGTCGGCGGCGCTTCCGGGTGAACGGGTGGCTGACGCGGGTGAGCCCGACCCAGCTGGTGATCGAGGTCGAGGAGGCCTACGGCAACTGCCCTTCCTACATCCAGCAGCGGAGCGTCGAGCAACGATGGGCAGAACCCGGAGTCACCACCCGGCGCGGCCTGGAGGAGGACGGGCGCCTGTCGGACGCGGCGGCGCGGGTCGTGCGCGCGGCGGACACCTTCTTCCTCGGCACGCAGCACCCGCGACGAGGTGCGGACGCCTCGCACAAGGGCGGGAACCCCGGGTTCGTGCGCATCGAGGGCACCGACCTCCTGTGGCCGGACTACGCGGGGAACAACATGTTCAACAGCCTGGGAAACCTGGAAGCCGATCCCGCGGCGGCGTTGCTGTTCCTCGACTTCACGGAGGGCAGGGTGCTGCAGCTGTCGGGTGCCGCAGAGCTGGAGTGGCGGCAGGAGGACGAGACGGCAGGCGATGCGAGCACCGGCCGGTGGGTGCGGTTCCGGGCGCGAGGCGGCGTGCTGCGTTCGTCGGGCGTGCGCGCTGACGCGGCGCCCAAGCTGTCGCCGCACAACCCGGCCGTGCTGCCGATGTCGCCGGCGACGTAGGGCGGTCCGGCGAGCTCGAGGTCAGTTGTTGTGCTGCGTCGGCAGCTTGGGGATCAGCCATCCCAGGAAGTCCTCCTGGCTGCGCGTCTGGAGGTAGATCCGACCGGGACCCGACAGGTCGCAGACCAGACCCTCGCCGGAGAAGATCGTGGACTTCCACCCGCCCACCTTGCGGACGTTGTAGGTGACGGTCTCGGTCCACGCGACGAGGTGACCGGTGTCGACGGTGTAGGTCTGGCCGGCCTGCAGGTCGATGGCGTGGATGGCGCCGTAGCTGGACAGGATCACCTCGCCCTGGCCACTCACCTTGAGCATGAACAGACCCTCGCTGGAGAAGAACGTCTTGGCCCCACCCCACGAGGAGTCGACGTCGACCCCCGCCGACGAGGCGAGGAACGAGCCCGAGGCCACGAACAACGTCGACTGGATCGGCCAGGACACCACGTCACCGGCCATGGTCGGCGCCAGCCACAGCTCGTCGCCGTCGGACTGGGCGGTGAAGGTGTTCATGAAGAACGACTCCCCGCCCAGCAGCGAGCGTCGCAGGCCCTTGAGCACTCCGCCCTGCGTCGAGGTCTCGACCTGGAGCGTCGGTGTCATCGCGAGCATCGCGCCCGCCTCGGCGCGCACCGACTCTCCGGCGGAGAGCGTGACCTTCGCCGCGGCGTACGCCGGGCCGTAGAGGATCTCTGTCTGCATGGGACCGAGGCTAAGGCACACCCGACCCACGCACGGATCCCGGTGTCGGTGACGCATGTGGCGCGTCACCGACACCGGGATCCGTGTCAGTCGTGGAGCTGGCGGGAATCGAACCCGCGTCCTCGAGCGTCGAACCAGGTCTTCTCCGGGTGCAGTCAGCGATGGCGTTTTCTCGGCCCCGGTGCTCGCGTCTGACACGTCACCGACAGGCCCATCCGGGAAAAAGTCCCGACCACCCCTCCCGGCGGGAGTGGCCAGCAAGCCTTCTAGATGAGGCCTGGATCCGGGACGAAGGCAGATGCCCGGTCAGACCCTTCGTTCACTGCTCAGGCAGCGAGAGCGAAGTTACTGCGCGTGTTGTTGGCAGTTATAGGTTCCCGACGAACGTTTACGAGATGACGTCGGCTTCTCGACCCGCTTCTCCTGGAACTAACGTCCCAAGTCGAAACCGATCAGCCCCCTGTTGAGTTGTGTCTCCATCCTACCGGGGTCAACGCTCAGGCGACGACTTCGATTCCTCCTCGACGTCACCGAACAGGCGTACGCCGTTGTGCCAGCAGACGTCGCGGAGCCAGTCGTCGCCCAGGCCGAGACCGGCCAGGCCGAGCAGCTGCTCGACGTAGGGATAGGGGATGTTCGGGAAGTCCGAGCCGAGCAGCACCTTCGGCTGGAGCTCGAGCAGGCGCGGCGTCAGCTCGCCCGGGAAGGCCCCGCCCAGCTCGTCGAAGAACGCGGTGAAGACCATCGTGGTGTCGACCCGCACGTGCTCATAGGTCTCGGCGAGAGTCAGGAACTCGGCGTACTCGGGTGCGCCGAGGTGGGCGATCACCAGGGCGAGCCGTGGAAAGGACGCGAGCAGCTCGGCAACCGGGCCCGGACCGGTGTACGCCGTGCCGACCGGCCCCGAGCCGGCGTGGATGACCACGGGGGTGCCGGCGTCCTCGAGGACACCCCAGGTCTCGGTCAACAGCGGGTCACGCACGTCGAAGGCCCCCACCTGCACGTGCACCTTGAAGATCTCGGCCCCCGACTCGATGCGCTGCCCGACGTACGCCGCGGCCCCCGGCTCGGGGTAGAACGTGGCGCTGCGCAGGCAGCCCGGCGTCCGGTCTGCGAACCCGAAGGACCAGTCGTTGAGGAACTCCGCCATCTCGGGCTTGTGGGCGTAGGCCAACGAGGAGAATCGGCGTACGCCGAAGCTACGCAACGTCGCCACCAGCTCCTCGTCGTCGGCGCGGTACTCCAGCGGCCAGGGTCGACCGATCAGCGGGCCGGCGGAGTCGAACTGGTGACGCACCTTGGCCATCACCCGGGGCGGCAGGAAGTGGGTGTGCGCGTCGAAGAGCCCGGGCAGCCCGAGCTCCTCGGCGAAGCGATGCGGAGGGGACGTCACGTCAGCGGCTTCACGAGGATCAGCGTGGGACCGTCCCAGTCGATGCGCTGGAGCTCGTTGATCGCCACGAACCCCTGCGCGAGGTAGAACTCGCGGGTGCGGGCGTATCCCTCGTCGGCGCTGGACGGACCCACGGTGTGGACCTCGAGGATCTTCACCCCGGCTGCGCGCAGGTCGTCCTCGACGGCCCGCAGCAGCGCGCGTCCGACACCCTGTCGGTGCCGGTCACGGCGGACGGCGATCAGGTGCAGCTCGCGGGCGTGCGGGAAGTGCTCCGACAGCAGCGCCACGCCCACCACCTCGTCGCCGTCGACCGCAAGGTAGGACGGCAGGGTGCCGGCGTCGTCGACGTACGACGCGTTCGCCTCCGGGATGCCGAACCACTCGGGGACCGTGGCCAGGATCTCGCGCACGACATCCGGGTCATGACCGACCACGACCTCGAGCGACATCAGGACGGCATCAGTCGGTCTGGCCCTTGAGACGGCGTCCGATCGCCTGCTCCTTCTCGCGGTCGGCCTGTCGCTCCGCCAGGGCGTGACGCTTGTCGTAGTGCTTCTTGCCCCGCGCCAGCGCGATCTCCACCTTGGCCCGGCCGTCCTTGAAGTACAGCGCAAGCGGCACCAGCGTGTAGCCCTTGTCGGTGACCTTCCGCTCGATCTTCTCGATCTCGGAGCGGTTGAGCAGGAGCTTGCGACGGCGACGGGCGGCGTGGTTGGTCCAGGTGCCCTGGGAGTACTCGGGGATGTGGACGCCGTGCAGCCACACCTCGTGGTCGTCGATCTCGGCGAACCCGTCGACCAGGGTGGCCCGGCCCTGCCGCAGGGACTTCACCTCGGTGCCCATCAGGACCAGGCCGGCCTCCCACGTGTCCTCCACGTGGTAGTCGTGGCGCGCCTTGCGGTTCTGCGCGACGACCTTGCGCCCCTGTTCCTTCGGCATCCCACCATCCTCCCAGCCCACCGCAACCGTGTTCCCACGTGGCCGGCCCAGGAGGCAGGCGGCGGAGGGGTTAGGCGAGGCCGAGCCAGGGCGCGGGGTTGACCGCCACCCCGTTGACCATCACCGTCATGTGGGTGTGACAGCCGGTCGACCAGCCCGTCGTCCCGATCAGGCCGACGACCTGGCCGCGTGAGACGTGCTCGCCGACGTGGCTGCGGTAGGCCGACAGGTGGTTGTAGATGACGGTGACGTTCTTGCCGTTGACCAGGCCGAGGTTGAGGTAGAGCCGGTTGCCCCAGACCGACGAGTAGTACTGCGACATCACCGTGGCGTTGCCGGCGGCCCAGATCGGCGTACCGCACGCGGCACCGAAGTCGTCTCCGTCGTGGAGGCCCCAGTAGTGCATGACGGGGTTCTCGCGATAGCCGTACGGCGAGGTGATCGGCCCGTTCACCGGGCGCATGAGCAGCCCGCTCGTCGTACCGGTGTAGCCCCCGCCGTGCTGCTGCTCCTGGGCGATCTGCGCCATCAGCTGCTGGTGGACGCGCGCGGCGCGGTGCTTGGAGCGGGCCAGGATCGCCCGGTCGTGAGCGCGGGCCCGGCGGGCGAGGGCGAAGGCATGCTGGCGTGCGTGCACGGTCTTCTCGACCTGGCGCTTGGCGTCGACCGCCTGCTGCTGGTAGCGCCGCTTGGCCACAAGGTTGGCGGCGGCGCGTGCCTTCGTGCTGGCCACCTGGTCGCGAGCCGCGGCCAGCTCGTCGGTCTGCACCTTCAGCAGCACCTGGGTGGCCTTGAGGCTGGCCAGGATCTGGTCCTGTGAGTCGAGCACCAGGCTGTTGTTGGCCTGCTTGGAGGTGAGGTCGTCGGGGGTCGCCGTCCCGAGCAGCGAGATGAGCCCCATCAGCTGCGGGTCGCCCTGCTCGTAGAACGACGTCACGGTGTTCACCAGCTGGTCGTGCTGGTCGGACGCCGCCTGCTGCTGGCGCTGGAGGTTGGTCTTGGCTCGCTCCAGCCGGGCCTCGGCGCGCGCGAGCTGGCGGCGGACCCGGTCGAGCTGGTCACGGGCTGCCTGGACGTGGGCGTGCGCGACCCTTAACGCGTGCCGCGCGGCGTGCAGCTCTGCCTTCGAGCGGGTCAGCGCGGTGTAGGCGTGCCGGCTCTCCTGGCTCGACTCGTCGAGGTCGGCCTGCGCGTGCTTGACCGAGTGCTGTGCCTGGGACTGCTGGTGACGCAGGTGCTTGACGTCGGCCCACGCGTGCGGGTCGACGAGCGGGATGGACACGACGCCTACGCCCAGTGCACCCGCCGTGAGGGCGGTGACCAGGCGTTGGCGGACGGTGGCGGGGAAGAGTCGCACCGGGGAGCCTTCGCAGTCGGGGAAGCGGCCACCTCGACGCTAACCGACGCGACTCACACTTTGAGGTATTTGCGGGTCAGTACGAGTGTCGGAAGCAGCGTGAGCAGCGGCCCGAGGATCGCGATCGAGATCAGCGCCAGCAGATAGTCGTGGTTGCCGACCCACGGGATGAAGCTCAGGTCGACGCTCAGCTGCCGGTGGACGACGAACACCATGAACCCGCCCAGCGCTGCCGCAGCCAGGGCGACGCCCAGCACGGCCGTGACCAGTGCCTCCATCAGGAACGGCAGGGCGATGTAGAGCGTCGAGGCGCCGACCAGCCGCATGATGCCGATCTCACGACGCCGTGCGAACGCCGCCAGCCGGATCGTGTTCGCCACCAGCAGCAGGGCGGCGATGACCAGGATGGCCGCGGTCCAGATCGAGCCCCACTTCAGCCGCGAGATCGTGCTGAAAATGGGCTTGAGCACCTTGTGGACGTCCTGGACACGCGAGACGCCGTCCAGACCGACCACGGCGCTCTCGACGTCGCGGAACTGGTTGGGGTCCTTGAGCGTGATCCAGATCGACTCCGGCATGTCGGCGGCCGTGATCGGCGAGTTCGGCCCGTCGTACTTGCCGGGGAACTGCTCCTTGAGCTTGTCGAAGGCCTGCTCCTTGGACTGGGTGTAGGAGCTGTGGACCTGGCTGTTGGTGTCGACGACCTTCTGGATGGCGCCCTTCTGAGCCGGGGTGACCTCGCCGGTGCAGGCAGGGTTGCCGTCGTGGGCGCTGCAGAGGAACACCGTGACGGTCAGCTGGCTGCCCCAGCGGTCGGAGACCTTGCCCGCCTCCTGGTTGAGCAGGACGCCGACGCCGACCAGGGTCAGCGAGACGAACAGGGTGAGGATCACCGCGATGTGCATCGAGAGGTTGCGGCGCAGGCCGTTGCCCAGCTCGGTGAAGACGTAACGCAGCTGCATGAAAGAGGCTCTCTTCGGAGTCGGTCTAGTCGTCGGGGGTCAGCTGGGCCGACACGTCAGTGCTGGAAGCCGTAGACGCCCTGGGCGTGGTCGCGCACGACGCTCCCCTCGGACAGCTCGATGACGCGCTTGCGCATCTGGTCGACCACCCCGGCGTCGTGGGTCGCCATCACCACGGTGGTGCCGGTGCGGTTGATCCGGTCGAGCAGCTTCATGATGCCCACCGACGTCGTCGGGTCGAGGTTTCCGGTCGGCTCGTCGGCGATCAGGATCATCGGCCGGTTGACGAACGCTCGCGCGATCGCGACGCGCTGCTGCTCGCCACCGGAGAGCTCGTCGGGCATCCGGTCGCCCTTGCCGTCGAGGCCGACCAGCTCGAGGGTCTCGGGGACCGTCGAGCGGATCTCGCCGCGCGACTTGCCGATCACCTGCATCGCGAAGGCGACGTTCTCGGAGACGGTCTTGTTGGGGAGCAGCCGGAAGTCCTGGAAGACGGTGCCGATCTGCCGCCGCAGGCGGGGCACCTTCCACCCGGCGAGGCGGTTGATCTCCTTGCCGGCGACGTAGACCCGGCCCTTGGTGCTCCGCGTCTCACGCAGGACCAGCCGCAGTGCGGTGGACTTGCCGGACCCCGACGTACCGACCAAGAAGACGAACTCGCCCTTCTCGATGTCGATCGAGACATTGTCGAGCGCGGCATGGGAGCCGCCGGGGTAGGTCTTGGTGACCTTTTCGAAGCGAATCACTGAAGGGAGGTTAGCCGAGTCGGCCAACGGGCCGGGCATTCGCGCGGCGCGCCGGGGGGGCACGGCCCGCGGAGCCGCAGGTCGTAGGAGAATTCGCGTGCAACCCTCGAGGGCGCCCGGACGTGTCTGGTGCAGTCGACCGAACGGGTCGGTTCGCTCCGGACGGGGAGACATGACGACGGCTGAGGACGAGTTCACCGCGTTCTACGACGCGACGTGGGGGCGGACCGTCGCCTGTGCGTACGCCGTGACCGGCGATCTCGGCGCAGCCGAGGAGATGGCCCAGGAGGCCTACACCCGGGCCTGGCCGCGCTGGGCGAAGCTGTCGACGTACGACGACCCGGGCGCGTGGGTGCGTCAGGTGGCCACCCGGCAGGCCATCAGTGGCTGGCGGAAGCGGCGCACCGCGAGGGCCTTCCTCGCGCGCTCAAGGCCACCGGAGCCGGCTCGCGCACCGGACGAGGGCAGCGTCGCGCTCGTCGTGGCCCTCCGGCAGCTGCCGGAAGCCCAGTGTCGAGCGATCGTCCTTCACCACCTGGCCGGCTTCAGCGTCGCGGACGTCGCGCGCGTCGAGCACTGCCCGGAGGGCACAGTCAAGGCGCGTCTCTCGCGCGGCCGAGCAGCGCTGATCCCCTTGCTGGGCGACTCACAGAACGGAGAACCCAGTCATGCCTGAGCTCGACTCCTTCGACCTCGACGCCGCATTCGCCGCCCTCGAGAGGGACGTCGCCGAGCGGTCCCGGCCCGGCGGAGCCGACCGGGCCGTCACCACAGCGAGGCGTCGCCGGCGTACGACGGTCGGTGCCGTCACCGCGGTGGCCGTGCTCGCCGTGGGCGGGGTGGTGATCGGCTCGGGCCTCGGTCACGACGACGCTGTGACCCCGGCCCACCAGCTCCCGACGCCGGCTTCGTTCGACGGGGCACACCTGTCGGCCGCGACCCGTGGCTGGACGCCGGCCTGGGGTCCCGAGACGGACGCCAGCCGACTCAAGCTGTCCCAGACCTTCGGTGGGGCCTGCCTCTTCGTTCCGCCCCACGGTCATGGTGGGATCACAGCGCTGACCAACAGCCACGTCGACGTGGCCGTCGCAACGGTGGGCGACTACGGCGCCCAGCCGGTCCATGAGGCGCCGGACTGGCGACAGGAGGTGCGCAAGGTCGCGCACTGCGACGGCGCCGAGCTCGTCGGCTCGTTCAACGGTCCGTCCGGGGTCGTCGGCCGCACCTACCGCATCACCCAGCGGTCGCAGAGCACGCCCGCGTACCTCTGGATGGTCCGTACGACGCGTGGGATCGGCGTGCTCAAGATCTTCGGCCAGAGCGAGCCGTTGCCGGCTGACCGGGACCGTCCGGTGGCCGACGTCCTGCTGGCTGCTGTCCTCGACCACTCGAACGACGTCCTGAGCGCTCAGCACGAGCCGGTGACGACCGGTCACGGGTCACGGATAGACCCGGCCAAGACGCTCGGTCAGGTGTGGGCGGAGGAGCTCCAGCCCGCCCTGGCAGGCTGGGAGACCCCCTGGAACCCCCACCTCGGAGGCCTTCCCGGCCCCGAGATGCCGCCCTGCGCGGCCGGGTTCGACGACGACGCACCGGGGCCGGCCGAGACGGTCAACGTCGGCAGCGACGGCGGCGAGTGGGTCAAGTGGTTCGACGACGAGCCTGCGGCGGTCGCGGCCGTCGACCAGCTCCAGCAGGCTCTGACGACGTGCTCGACGCCGTACGCGTTCCACAGCGTGACGTTGTCCGACGGACGCCCGGTGCTGGTCGGTGTGGGTCCCCGCGTCGTCTGGATCGAGCGGGTCGCCTCGCACGTCCTGCTCGTCCACCTCCCGCCCGGCAGCGCGCCCCCGTCGGATGACACGTCCCTCAAGGTGGGCGCCGTCCTCGAGCACGTGCTGGAGCAGCCGGCGACCACGACCATGTCCCCGGACGGGCACACCACGGTGCCCGAGTGGATGCAGCGGGAGATCGCGGCCGCCCCGACGTTCGGTCCGTAGCGCCCCTTCGTACTCCGGTGTGCCCGCCGTGGTGACCCGGTTCTGTGACCCAGCCGCTGCGACCCAGCCGCTGTGACCCAGGTCGCAGGGGTCCCGGGACTTAGGTCCCGTCCCCCTCCCCCCTGGGGGACTAGCGGGGACCGCGACCGAACAGTTGAAAGCGAAACCACCACGAAGTGCAACGGCTTTCCAACATGCTCTCCTCACAGCGGCGTCAGGGGGCGCCCATCACACCGAAAGCAGGGGGACATGTCAGTCCGTCTTCACATCAGCAAGCGCGTCGCCGCGGCCGCCTCGATCCCGGTCGCCATGGTGGCGAGTGGAGCCATGGTCTGGCACGCGTCGTACTCCGCCTTCTCGGCCACCACGACCAACCCGACCAGCAACTGGGCCGCCGGCACCGTCGCCCTCTCGGACGACGACTCGAACACGGCGATGTTCAACGCCAGCAACCTCAAGCCCGGCTCGACCGGCAGCAAGTGCATCGCGGTCACCTCGACCGGCAGCCTGCCCTCGGCGGTCAAGCTGTACGGCACGTCGTACGCCACGACCAGCGCGCTGTCCACCTACCTCACCGTCACCGTCGACGAGGGCACCGGCGGCTCGTTCGCCGGCGGCTGCACCGGCTTCACCTCGAGCTCGCAGATCTACAACGGCACGCTCGCGGCCTTCGGCACCGGCAAGACCAACTACTCCAACGGTGTCGGCGCCTGGGCGCCGACCGGCTCGGCCAGCGAGACCAAGGTCTACAAGATCACCTACACGCTGTCGTCGACCACGCCCGACTCCTCGCAGGGCGGCACCGCCGCGCTCGGCTTCACGTGGGAGACCCAGAACACCTGAGCACCCCCGCAGGTCCGTGCGGACCCGCAGGAGCTCAGAGCGCCATGACGTCGACTGCTGACGAGACCGCCACCCCGGCTCCCATCGTGGAGCCGGGGTGGGGTCGCGTGCTCACGACCTCGGGGTGCCGGACCGTGCTGGCGCTGGTGTCGTCCCTGCTCGTCTGGTCGGTGCTGCCCCTGGTGTGGGGCTGGACGCCGCAGGCGATCCAGTCGGACTCGATGGCGCCGAGGTTCGTGGCCGGTGACGTCATCGTCACCCGGCCGGTCGCCGCTTCCACGCTGCGTCCCGGTCAGGTGATCACCGTCGCCGACCCGGACCATCCCGGCCGGACCCGCACCCACCGCTACGTGCGTGCGGACCACGAGGGTCTGCTCGTCACCAGGGGCGACGCGAACCAGCAGGCCGACTCGACTCACGTGGCGCCCTCGGCCGTTCAGGGAGTGGCGGTGCTGCGGGTGCCGGACATCGCCTTGCCGCTGCTGTGGCTGCGCCTGCACGACTACCCGCCACTGGTCGTCTGCATGATGCTGATGACCTTCGTCCTCCTGGGTGCGCGTCGCGCGTCCGGCTCGTCGGGCGACGGCGGTGGGACGGGCCAGGGCGACCACCGTCACGGCGGTCGGTCGCGCCGGCCCGGACGGCTACGCCGCATCGGTGCCGTCGCGACGGCAGGGGCGGTCGTCAGCGTCGCGATCGGCGCGCCCGCGGACGCCGCCTTCACCCGCCTGACCACCAACGCGGCGGACTCCTTCAAGGCGGCCGCGGTCTTCCGCCCGTACCAGACAGCGGTTCTTGCCGACTCGCCCACCTTCTTCTGGCGGCTCCAGGAGAAGAGCGGAACGACGGCGGCCGACACCTCGGGCAACGCGCGTACGGCGACGATCACCAACACGCCCGCCTTCGCACAGACCTCTCCGATCACCTCCGAGCCGAGCGACGTGGCCTTCGGGACCGGCAGCAACGGCTACCTCACGAGCACCGCGACCAGCACCACGCCCACGACCTTCAGCGTGGAGGCCTGGGTCAAGACCACGAGCACCTCCGGCGGCCGGCTGCTGGGCTTCGGCGACGGGGCGGCGGGATCGGGGTCCTCCTCGACCGACTGTCAGCTCTACCTCGCCCCGAACGGCAAGGTGGAGTTCGGGCTCGACGACGACTCCCCCACTGCGCTGGCCAGCAGCGCGGCGGTGAACAACGGCTCCTGGCACTACGTCGTCGGCACCTACAGCACGAGCACCGGGGCGAAGCTCTACGTCGACGGAGCGCTGACTGCCTCGGGCACCCTGGCGAAGCCGTCGAGCTTCACCGGTCGCTGGCGGGCGGGCGCGGAGTCCATGTCCGGGTGGCCGTCGAACCCGACCAGCAACTACCTCAGCGGGACCATCGACGAGCTGGCCGTCTATCCGAGTGTGCTGTCGGCCGCGCGTATCACGGCCCACTACACGGCCGCCACCAGCTGACGCTGGATCCACAGCCCGACCGGCGCGAAAGGTGTCGTGGCTAGCCGGCCGCGACCTCGGCGGAGCGACGCCAGCGGATGCCGGCCTCGAGGAAGCCGTCGATGTCACCGTCGAAGACGGCCTGCGGGTTGCCGACCTCATAGTCGGTGCGGAGGTCCTTGACCATCTGGTAGGGGTTCAGGACGTAGTTGCGCATCTGGTCGCCCCAGCTCGCCTGGGCGTCGCCGCGCAGCGCGTCGAGCTCGGCCCGCTCCTCGGCCTTCTTCACCGCGAGAAGCTTTGCCTTGAGGATCACCATCGCGCTCGCCTTGTTCTGCAGCTGCGACTTCTCGTTCTGACAGCTGACCACGATCCCGGTGGGGATGTGGGTCAGCCGGACCGCCGAGTCGGTGGTGTTCACGCTCTGGCCGCCAGGCCCGCTGGAGCGGTAGACGTCGACCCGGATCTCCTCCTCGGGGATGTCGATCTCGTCGGTCTGCTCCAGGACCGGCACGACCTCGACCGCGGCGAACGACGTCTGCCGGCGCCCCTGGTTGTCGAAGGGGCTGATCCGCACCAGGCGGTGGGTGCCACCCTCGACGCTGAGCGTGCCGTAGGCGTACGGCGCGTGGATGGCGAAGGTGGCCGACTTGATGCCCGCCTCCTCGGCGTAGGAGGTGTCGAAGACCTCCACCGGGTACTTGTTGCGCTCGGCCCAGCGGGTGTACATCCGCATCAGCATCTCGGCGAAGTCGGCCGCGTCGACCCCGCCCGCGCCCGAGCGGATCGTCAGCAGGGCCTCGCGCACGTCGTACTCACCGGAGAGCAGCGTGCGGACCTCGAGGTTCTCCACGGCCTTGTGGATCTTGCCCAGCTCGGACTCGGCCTCGGCCAACGAGGACGCGTCGCTCTCCTCCTGCGAGAGCTGCACCATGATCTCGACGTCGTCGATGCGGCCGTCCAGCTCGGTGAAGCGGTCGAGCTGCCCCTGCAATGCCGAGAGGCGGCCGGTGACCCGGGTCGCGTTGTCCTGGTCGTCCCACAGATCGGGGGCGGCGACCTGCTCGCCGAGGTCGGCGATCTGGGCGCGCATGCCGTCGAGGTCGAGCACCTGGCCGATGGTCTTCATCGTCGCCCGGAGCTGCTTGATCTCCACGTCGAAGTCGATACCGGCCACGAGGAGCAAGGCTACGGCACCCCTCGTGACCGGCACTCATCGACGATCCCTGGGAACGGCGACTACCGCTCGCAGTAGACCTCCGGTGTCCCGACCGCCCCCAGACCGTCGGCCCCGGCGACCTCCGACGACGTCTCGAAGCGCAGCTTCAGCGGAGGGGTGGTGAAGGTCGTGACCTTCTTCGCGGTCTCGCCCAGACTGAAGTCCTGGCTGAAGAACGACGTGCTGCCGGCAAACGCCGTCACCGTGGCCCGGCTTCCGCTCTCCGAGTCGTCGGCCAGCCCGAAGGTGCCGCGGAACCTCGTGCACTGGTGGTTCACGTTGAACTCGATGGCCTGGTCCGTCGGGGTGTCGGGGTTGTGGAAGATCCCGGCCTCGAGGGACGAGGGGTAGCTCACGCCGTTGATGCTCACCGAAGGCTCGACGAACAGGTAGCTGGCGTTCTTGGCGGTGAAGCCGGTCAGCGACGTCCATGCGAACACGTCGACGTGCACGCGGGCGCTGACGCCCTTCTGGTGGTGTGCGTTCGCCGGCATCACGACCCGGTAGTCCCGCGGGGCGTTCACCGTCGGCTTGTCGGCGACCTCGTAGCGCCCGTCCCGGTGGACCAGGGCGTTGCGCTGGTAGCGCCAGGGCCGGCCGGACGCGCCGCGCTCGTAGAGGCGGACCAGCCCACCCGCGGCGGACTTGGAGACCTTGCCCGTGAGCCGCACCTTCTGGCCCACCGTCATCGTCGTCTTGTCGGCCTTGATCGACACGTGCCAGGGCGTCTTGTGCGGCTGATGCCGAGCGGCCTCCGCCGTCCCCGGCAGGCTCAGCGCGAGCCCGACCACGGCGGAGGCTGCGGCACCAGCGGTTGTGAGGGTGCGCACGGTCGACCTCACTGGGTGCACAGGACCTGGATGGCACCGAATGCGCCGTACCCGACGACGCCGGAGGTGGTGCTGGTGCTGTGCGCCTCCAGCTTCAGCTTCAACGGCTTGGGGGCGAGCTTGATGGTCTTGGTCTGGCTCTGACCGAGGTTGAAGGTGTGGCTGTAGAGCGGCGACACCTCGGTGGAGATGCT
>DATBBE010000068.1:0-10048 GCA_036271155.1 Nocardioides sp.
CCGTCGCAGCGACAGGCCTGACCGGCCCAAGGTGGGCGGGTCAGGCCTCGACGAGTCCGACGCGGAGGTACTCCGCGGCGTACCGCCCGCTGAGCACGAGGGAGGCGTAGCGGGCGACCTCGGTGCCGGCCTCGGTCGTCAGGGTCTCCACACGGACGCCGTGCTCGCCGGCCGTGGCGCGGAGGCGCTCCCGGTCCTCGCGGGTGACGGCGTCGTCGGCCCCGTCGTCGAAGAGGAGCAGCAGCGGGCGCGCCTCCACGGCACCCTCGGCGAACGGGTCGTCGAACACGTCGCGCGGCCGTGCCGCCTGAATCAGGGGAAGCAGGTGCTCGGCGTCGCCGGCGATCGCCGAGCGTCCTGAAGCGCGTCGGATCGTCTCCGAGACGCGACGTGCGGCGCGCGCCGCCAGGCTCGAGCCGCCCCAGGCGATCGGGTTCGTGTCGGCCAGGGCGATCGCGAGCATCTTGGCGGGGTTCACGGCGAGGTCGCGGTGCGGCGAGCAGGCGATCGCGACCTCGTCGAGCGCACGCGCGACGTCGGCATGATCGGCGCGGGGTCCGAGCCCGACCTGGTCGAGGTACTCCAGGACGACGACGGCGGTGGCCAGCTGGTCGCGGGTCACGGTCGACACGATCGTGGACCACCGACCTTCGGCGTGCCGGGCCACCAACGAGCCCTCCGGCGAGGCGACCACGACCTGGCACCCCCGGCGTACGGCCTCGGCGACCGCGCCGGCCGTGCCCCGGTCGGAGCCGTCGGGCGCCAGGACCACGACGAGGTCGAGGCCGCCGGCCCACCCGGGGAGGCCGGGACCCGGCCAGGCCACGAACGGCACCGGGCACCAGGGCTCGAGCACCGCGCGCAGAAGCCGGGAGTCGGGGCCCGCCGCGACGATGGCGCGCGGGCGCTGGGCGTCGCGCGCGGTCGCCACAGCGGCGGCCACCCCCGGCTCCGCCTCGGCCGCCTCGCGGCGTACTCGGGCACCCGCCTCGGCCAGCTCGCGCAGACGTACGTCGGCGTTCGCGAGAGCGGACTCGTCGTCCAGCCGCGACTCGTCGAACCAGGTGACCATGGGGATCCTCAGCCGGGCTTGCGGGCCTCGTCGACCAGCAGCACCGGGATGTCGTCGCGGACGGGGTAGGCCAGGCCGCAGGTCTGACAGACCAGCTCCTCGCCGACCGGCTCGAGGAGGCCATGGTCGTCAGGGCAACGGATGATCTCCATCAGCTTCGGGTCGAGGTTCACTGACCTTCCTCCATGCGTGAGCTCCTGATGATCGAGAGGACGTCGTCGCGGACGCGAGTCATCGTCGGTTCGTCGACGCCCTCGACGTTGAGGCGCAGCAGCGGCTCGGTGTTGGACGAACGCACGTTGAACCACCAGTCGTGAGCCGTGACCGTCAGCCCGTCGAGACGGTCGACGGTCGCTCCCGCCGTCTCGGCGTACGCCGCCTCGACGGCCGCCGTCGCGGAGGCGGCATCGGCGACCTCGGAGTTGATCTCACCGCTGAGGACATAGCGCTCGTAGTCGGCCAGCAGCAGCGAGAGCGGCCGCTCGGAGCCGGCGAGCGCGGCCAGGGTGTGCAGGGCGGCCAGCATCCCGGAGTCGGCCCGCCAGAAGTCGCGAAAGTAGAAGTGACCGCTGTGCTCCCCGCCGAAGATCGCGTCCGTCTCGGCCATCGTGGCCTTGATGAACGAGTGCCCGACCCGCGTGCGCACCGGCGTCCCACCCAGCTCGGTCACCAGCTCCGGCACGAACCGGCTCGTGATCAGGTTGTGGATCACCGCCGAGCCGGGCTCGCGGGCGAGCTCCCGCGCCGCGATCAGCGCCGTCAGCGTCGAGGGCGACACCGCCCGACCGCGCTCGTCGACCACGAAGCAGCGGTCGGCATCCCCGTCGAACGCCAGCCCGATGTCGGCGCCCTCGGAGACGACGCGGGCCTGGAGGTCGCGGAGGTTCTCCGGCTCGATGGGGTTGGCCTCGTGATGAGGGAAGGTGCCGTCGAGCTCGAAGTACATCGGCACCAGCTCGACCCCCGCGCCGTCTGCGTCGTTCAAGCGCCCGAAGACGACGGGAGCGGTCAGACCGGCCATCCCGTTGCCGGCGTCGACGACGACCTTGAGCCGACGGCCGGTGACGGGAACGAGGGACAGGAGATGTGCGGCGTAGTCCTCGAGCACGTCACGCCGGGAGACCTCGCCCGAGACGCGACTCGCGGGAGCCTCGGGCCGCGACACCGCGTCGCGGATCTCGTGGAGCCCGGTGGCCGCCCCCACCGGCTGTGCCCCCGCCCGGCAGAGCTTGATCCCGTTGTACTGCGCGGGGTTGTGGCTGGCGGTGAACATCGCGCCAGGGTGCCCGAGATCGCCCGAGGCGAAGTACAGCTGGTCGGTGGCGGCGAGCCCGATCATCACGACGTCGGCTCCCGCGCGCGCGGCACCCTCCGCGAAGGCCGCGGCCAGACCCGGAGAGCTCGGCCGCATGTCATGGCCCACGACGACCGTCGTGGCCCCGGTCACCGGCACGAACGCCGCTCCGGTGCGCCGAGCGAGCTCCTCGTCGAGCTGGTCCGGCACGATGCCGCGCACGTCGTAGGCCTTGAACACGGCGCGGGCGTTCGCCTCGCTCGTCGTCGGGCCCTGTGTCATCGGGCTCTGGGTGGTCGGCACGCAAGGAGCCTAACGACCCCTGACCTCACTCCGACGTGAGCCTGCGCAGGTGACCACGGCGCCCGGTCTCGCGGCCGGCACCGGTCGGTGCACTGCCGGCCAGCACCACCTCGCCCGGCGACCGGGTGGCTTCGACGAGCGGGCGTCCCGCCTCGCGGACGGCGTCCGCGAGGGCGAGCAGGTCGTCCTGGGACGGCGGGATCGTGTCCGGGTCGGGCGCGAGCCGGAGCACCTCCCAGCCACGCGGGGCCGAGAGCCGGGAGCCGTGCACGTCGCACAGGTCGTAGGAGTGCGGCTCGGCGTACGTCGCGAGGGGGCCCACGACCGCGGTCTGGTCGGCATACACATAGGTCAGCGTGGTGACGGCGGGCCGGTCGCAGGCGGTGCGCGAACAACGCCGGGTGGGAGTCACGGCGCCGACGGTACCGCCGGCGCCGTCCCACCGGGCTCAGGCACGCGGGTCGACTACCCTCGCCGTGTGAGCACGCCGGCACCGTCGATGCGCCGTAGCCGTGACCGGCGCGGGCGTGGCATGCGAGGTCCGGCGATCACGCCCGCCGAGCCGGGCCGTCCTGAGCTCCCGACCCGCGGGGAGCGCTTCGACGAGCTGGTGCTCGACACGGTGCGCGACATCGACACCCGTTGGCAGGACCGTCTCGGCCTGGTCGAGTACGCCGTCGAGGACACCCCGCAGCTGCCGGACGACTGGAGCGGCGAGACCGTGCCGCTGGCCTCCCTGGTGCGCGGGCACGGCACGACGCCGACCCGGCTGGTCGTGTTCCGCCGGCCGATCGAGCATCGCTGCGAGAGCCGCGCGGAGCTCGAGGCGATGGTGCTGACGGTGCTGGTCGAGCAGGTCGCCGAGCTGCTCGGCATCCAGGCGGAGGACGTCGACCCCCGCTACTCCGGCGACGACTGAGCCGGCTCCGCACCGGTGGTGTCAGTTCAGGCCCGGTGAGATCTGGGGCACCAGTCCGCGGGTCAGCAGCTCGTGGAGCGGGATGACGGTGGCCCCGTCGCCGGTCAGCACGACCGACCCGCGCACCAGCGTGCCGTGGGGCACCACCCTGAGGTAGGCCGTGCCCTTCGGCAGGTCCACCGCCACGGTGTGGCCCTGCTGCTGGGCCACCCGCTGGCTCAGCAGCTGCTGTCCCGCCGCGTCGTACGCCGTCACCGAGGCGGACCCGGCGGCGTCTGCCGCGAGGTAGAGGGTGGGCGACACCGGCGTCGTCGTCTTCCCGGCGGGAGCGCCCGGGGCCGGCGGGGCGACCACAGGCAGGAGCGTCGCCGCCGCCTCGCGGACGACCGGGTCGGGCACGGTGATCGCCTCGTCGGTGCCGAGGTCGGTGAGCAGCGAGGCAGTCACCGGCCCGTCGGCGGTCACCTCGACGCCCAGAGCACCGTCGGCCATCGCCTTGGCGAGCACCTTCGTCAACGGCAGCGCGGTCGTGGCGCCGGGTGCGACGCTGATCGGGTCGACTCCGGCCGGGGCGAAGCTGGTGTCTCCGGTGATGATCTTCACCTGTGCCCGCACGACGTCGTCACCGGGGTTGGCCACCTGAAGGGTGCGTGTCCCGGCACCGCTCGGCAGCCCGATCAGCTGGTTGTCCAACGCGGGGGCGTCCTGTCGCGGCAGCCACTCGGTGCGCGTCTTGTGTGAGGCCAGGTCGGTCCGGCGGTCGAGGACGTGGACGGCCAGCTGTCCGCGGGAGACCTGGACCTGGGCGCTGAGCAGGAGCCTGCGCGGCACGATCGCGCCGAGGTCGAGGGTGACGGTCTTGTGGCCGGGGATCGTGATGCCGTGCAGCTTGCGGACGGTGAACGGCCGCGTGCCGTACAGCGTGATGTCGGCATCGGCCCGGCCCGCGTCGGGGTTCACCAGCTCGACGACCGAGTCGTGGTCTGCCCCCGAGCCGAGGCCGGTGAACCACTGCTCGGAGGACGGGACGCTGCACGTCTGGGCGGTCAGCGGAGCGGTGCCAGACCGCAACCCGAGCAGCCCGGGGGCGAGGTCGTCGGACCCGCGGACGACCGCGGCCCCCGCGCCGGGGAGGTCGGCGACCGCTCCGGTGCTCACCTGGATCGACGTCTTCTGGTCGTCGGCGCTCACCGACAGCTCGCCCGCGTGGCCGCTCGCGGTCGACAGCGAGCCGACCGGCGAGGTGGGCACCGGCGCCGGGCAGACCAGGGTGGCGTTCGTCAGCTCGGTCAGCGCCGGCGGCTGCGTCAGGTCGTGCACGGGTGGCTGACGCACCAGGGCGAGCACAGCCACGGTCACGAGCGGGATCACCAGGGCCAGCGCGCTGAGGGCGTCGAGCCGCGGCGTACGACTGCGGCGTACGACGTCGGCGTCGCGCACCCGGCGTCCGGGGCTCACGAGGCGTCCTCCTCGGTACGGCGGCCGGCCCGCAGGGTGGGCAGGCTCAGCACGAGTACCACCAGCAGACCCGCTCCCCCGACCCCGAGCAGCACCGGCCGCAGGACGGTGTGCGGCCCGTCGACGGCGTGCGGGTCGACCGTGGTCTCGATCTGCCAGGTGCGGGTCGACTGGCTCTCGGTGCCGGCCTGGCCGAGCCCGTCGGTCGCGTCGAGGCCGGCCGCGACCGACCCGTCGTAGGGGGCGGGGAGGACGAGGTAGCGGATGCCGGCCGCGGCCAGGTCGTCGACGACAGCCGCGGTCGGCCGCGAGACGAGCGCCCGGACGTCGGCGGTGAACGCGGGGTCGGGACGAGAGGCGTACAGGATCTCGCTCTCCCCCAGGGTGTCGCCGGCACCGCGCCGGATCGTGTAGGTGAGCCCGGTGGCGACATCGCCGCGGATCACCAGGATCCCGTTCGCGGGCCCGGTGATGGCCTCGTCGGTCATGAAGGGCGGGATGCCGGTCTGCTCGCTGTTGGCCAGGTCGCCGGGCCCCTTCCAGACGAACCAGCCCAGACCGACCGCGGGGATGATCGCCGCGACCACGGCCAGGCCCACCAGGATCACCTCGTGGTGCTCGCGGCCGGACCGGCGCAGGATCGTGACCAGCCCCTGGGCGCCCAGCATCGCGGCGAGAACCAGACACCCGTGCAGGACCACCATGAGCACCGCGATGCCCGGCCCGACCGAGCCCCCGGGCAGCGGCAGGTGGAGGAACGACAGGGCGGTCGCCGTGACGGCCGCGACGGCCGCGACCAGCCACGCGACGAGCACCGGGATGCGGGTGGCGCGGGGCACGAGCGCCAGGACCGCGAGCACGACGAGCAGTGCCCCGAGCCAGCCCGGGCCGCCGACACCGCCGCCGAAGCGCCCGAGCAGGATCTCGCCGAACGTCAGCGAGGGGTAGGGCTGTCGGCCGGTCTCCATCAGGAGCAACGACCAGGCATGGTGCTGGATCGCGGGCAGCCACCAGGGCAGGAGCAGCACCGGAGTGACGCCCAAGGTGACCAACGGTGGCCCGAGGACCTCCCGACCCCAGGGTGCACGGCGGGTCACGACCGCGGCGAAGACCAGGACGACGACGGCCAGCACCACCGCGAACACCCAGGCGACCGGCTCGAACGCCGCGCCGAGCGCCAGCAGGAGGCCGGACCGCCAGGCCGCACGCCAACGACGGTCGCGCTCGGGGTCGGCGAACCCCAGCGCCGCATGGGCCAGGAACGGCACGAGGACGGCGAGAGCGACCACCCCGAGCCGACCGTCACCGAAGGCCCCCGAGGTCACCGGGACCAGGGCGTAGGTGACCGCGCCGAGGGCGACCAGCCAGCGCGGGGAGCCGCCGGGATCGACCAGGCGGCCCACGACGCGGAGCATCCGCCAAGCCCCCCAGATGCTCAGCGGCACGGCCAGCAGAAGCACCGCGGAGACGGCTGCCGCGGCGCTGTTGCCCAGGAGCCAGCCGAGGATGCCCAGGACCGCGACGTACGCCGGGGCCGGGACGGCCGTCCCGGTGGCGAGCGGGTGCCACGACTGCGTCCAGAGGTGCAGCAGCTGGGTGCCACGGTCAGGGGCCGGAGCGAGGCCCCCGCCGGTGACGTGACCGAACGCCTCACGCGCCCCGAACACCGAGAGCACCACGACCAGCGAGAGCGCCACCGCGAGCGGGTTGGTGAAGAATCGCGCGACGAGACCGGTGTCCTCCTCGGGCGTGTCGTCGTCGACGACGGCCGGACGGCGCATCGGCACCGGCGCGACGGCCTCCTTGGCCGAGCGGCGCCGGTCCGCCACGTCCTGGGCCTGGTTGAAGGCCGCGTTGACGATGTCGCCGACGACGTCGAGCCCGTGTCGGTAGGGCACCCACCAGGCCGCCAGCAGCGGGCGCGGGTCGTGCCCCGTCGCCGCTTCGGCCTGCGCCCGTCGCGCGCGCCGGGCCCGGGATATCTCCCCCGGGCTGAAGTAGACGGAGAACAACGCGGCGAGGTCGTCGAGCGCCTCACCGGCCGAGCGGACGACCAGGAAGCCGACCATCCGGATCAGCGTGCCGAAGAACAGCCGGACCACCTGCCACGGCAACGACCGCCCGGGCACGTTGGCGAGCAGGGTGAACAGGGCGGCGCGACGCTCCTGGTAGTGGGTGTGCCGGCCGGTCAACGGCGTACGCCGGGCGCCGCGGTGGGCCGCCTCGGCGTGGAACACGATCGCGTCGGGCACGGCCACGGTGCGGAAGCCGAGCCTCGCGGCCCGCCAGCCGAAGTCGATGTCGTTGCCGAAGATCGGCAGGTTGTCGTCGAACCCACCGAGCTCGTCGAGCACGCGCCGGCGGACCAGCATGCCCGCGGTGTTCACCGCGAGCACCTGACGCACCTCGTCGTGCTGCCCCTGGTCGTACTCGCCGGGCTCGAGCCCCGTCTCGCGGCGCCCGGTCCCCGAGATCGTCACGCCCACCTCGAGCAGGCGCTTGAGCGAGGGCCACTCCCGCAGCTTCGGGCCGAGGATGTCGGCGCCGTGATCGGAGCGGTGACCGCCACTCGCCACCGCCAGCATCCGCTCGAGGGCGTCGGGCGCGGGGTTGCTGTCGTCGTGGAGCAGCCAGATCCACTCGGCGTCCTCCGGAGCGACCTGCTGGAGCCCGGTGCGGACGGCCTCGGGGTACGCCGCCCGGCTGGTCAGCGTGACGACCTCGTCGAAGGCGTCGAGCAGCAGATCGGGACTCTCGTCATGGCTGCCGGTGTCGACGGCGACGACGGCGCTGACCGGCGAGGTCTGCGAGCGCAGACCGTCGATCACGGCGGGGAGCCACCTGGCCCCGTCGTGGCTGACGAGGAGAGCCACGACTGCCTGCTGCACGGTCGCCCACCCTAGCGGCGGGGTGGAAGGCTCCCCGAATCCCGACGGCAGGCCCGCCAGCCGGCCCGATGACGGGCCGGCGACGCGTGCCTCAGACCGCGCGCTTCTTGAGCTTGCGGCGCTCCCGCTCGGAGAGCCCGCCCCAGATGCCGAAGCGCTCGTCGTTCATCAACGCGTACTCCAGGCAGTCGCCTCGCACCTCGCACGTCAGGCAGACCTTCTTGGCCTCCCTGGTCGAGCCGCCCTTCTCGGGGAAGAACGCCTCCGGGTCGGTCTGTGCGCACAGAGCGCGCTCCTGCCAGCCCGCTTCCTCGGCGTCCGCGTCGAGGAGAAACAGTTCCCTCACGGCTCTCGCCCTTTCGACCCTCGTTGTGTCTCACCAGTGTGGCTAGGTCGGATCGCCCATACGATCCGAAGAACACTGTGGGAATTACACGCCTGTCGTACACCGGAAGTCAAGGTGGGATCTGGTATTGGGATTCTGATGCGAACGCGGGACGGACCCGCTAGCATCCTCCGCCGCCGGGTGCGGCAGGCTACCCACATGCACCAGATCACCGTGCTGTCCGGGGGTGTCGGCGGCGCGACCTTCCTGCGCGGCCTCCTCCACGGCGTGCGCCAGGGCCTGCTGCCCGGCCTCGACACCGATGCCGAGGTCACGGTGGTCGCCAACACCGCCGACGACCTGTGGCTGCACGGGCTCAAGATCTGTCCCGACCTCGACACGGTGATGTACACCCTCGGCGACGGCATCGATCTCGAGCGGGGCTGGGGGCGGCGTGAGGAGACGTGGAACGCCAAGGAGGAGCTGGCTGCGTACGGCGTGGAGCCCACGTGGTTCGGGCTCGGAGACCGCGACCTGGCGACCCACCTGGTGCGCACCCAGATGCTGGACGCCGGGTTCCCGCTCTCCGAGGTCACCGAGGCGTTGTGCCGGCGCTGGCTCGCCCCCACCCACGGCGAGGGACTCCGGCTGCTGCCCATGACCGACGACCGGGTGGAGACCCACGTCGCGATCGCCGATGCCGACAGCCCGAGCGGACGTCGGGTCGTGCACTTCCAGGAGTACTGGGTGCGGCTCCACGCCGAGGTGCCGGCCGAGACCGTGATCGTGGTCGGGCTCGAGGACTCCTCTCCGGGGCCGGGCGTCATCGAGGCGATCGCCGACGCCGACCTGGTGGTCGTCCCGCCGAGCAACCCCGTCGTCAGCGTCGGCACGATCCTGGGCGTCCCCGGCGTGCGCGATGCCGTCTCGGCGACGCGGGCGCCCGTGGTCGGCCTGTCGCCGATCATCGGGGGCAACCACGTGCGCGGCATGGCCCACCAGATGCTGACCTCGATCGGGGTGGAGGTGAGTGCCGCCGCGGTGGCTCTCCACTACGGAGCGCGTGGTGCCGGCGGTGTCCTCGACGGCTGGCTGGTCGACAGCGCCGACGCCGCCGAGGTGGAGCGGGTGCGCGAGGCCGGGATCGCCTGTGCGGCCGTCCCGCTGCTGATGACCTCGCCCGAGGCGACGGTCGCGATGGCGGCGGCCGCGGTGTCTCTGGTCGCCCCCGGCGTTCGGTGATCACCATCTGGGCGCCCGAGGGCGTCGGGGAAATACGCCGGGGGGACGACCTCGCCGACCATCTGCTCCCCCTCGCCGACCTGTCCGACGGTGACGTCGTGTGCGTGACCAGCAAGGTCGTGAGCAAGGCCGAGGGGCGGATCGTCGTCGGTGACCGCGACGAGGCGGTGGTCCGCGAGACCCGGCGGCTCGTCGCCCGACGCGGCGACCTCTCGATCGTGGTCAACCGGCTGGGTCTGACGATGGCAGCCGCCGGCGTCGACGCCTCGAACGTCGAGCGCGGTCACGTCCTGCTGCTCCCCGAGGATCCGGACGCCACGGCCCGAGGGCTACGCCGCGCCATCGCGGACCGGGCGGGGTGCAACGTCGCCGTGGTCGTCACCGACACCGCCGGCCGCACCTGGCGCGAGGGACAGACCGACATCGCCATCGGGGCGGCGGGCCTGCAGGTGCTCGACGACCACGCCGGGCGCGAGGATCCCTACGGCAACGTCCTGGCCGTCACCGCCCCCGCCGTGGCCGACGAGCTCGCCGGCGCCGCGGAGCT
>DATBBE010000069.1:0-4345 GCA_036271155.1 Nocardioides sp.
CGTTGAGCCGCGGAAATATCCGCGGCTCAACGGTCAAAACCCGCGGCTCAACACGTCAGAGGAGGCCGCGCGCCTTCAGGGAGAGGTAGTGGTCGGCGAGTGCGGGGGGCAGGTCGTCCGCGGGTACGTCGATCACCGCGACGCCGAGGGTGTCCAGCAGGGCTGCGGTGGCCCGGCGACGCGCGAGAGCCTGTTCGGCGGCGGCCGCGGCGTACACCTCGTCGAGCCCGTGGCGGGAGTCGGCGAGGCGCTCGAGCTCGGGATCGTGCACCGACGCCAGGACGACTCGGTGGTGGGCGACCAGCACCGGCAGCACCGGCAGCAGCCCCTCCTCGACCGCGGACGGCTCGAGGGGGGTGAGGAGCACGAGCAGTGCCCGTTGTCGGCCGAACGACTGCACTGCGCCGGCCAGCGCGGTCCAGTCGGCCTCGGCGATCTCGGGAGTCAGGCCGGCCATCGCGTCCTCCAGCCGGCTGGTGGCGTCACGGGCTCCGGCCAGGCGCAGACGCGTCCGGACCCGCCGGTCGCCCGTCACGACGTCGACGCGGTCCCCGGCCCGCGCGGCCAAGGCCGTCAGGAGGAGCGCGGCCTCCATCGCCGAGTCGAGGCGCGGCACGTCCTCCACGCGAGCCGCCGAGACCCGCGAGGTGTCCAGGACGAGCACCACGCGGCGGTCGCGCTCGGGTTGCCAGGTGCGGACGACGACGTTCCGGTTGCGGGCGGACGCGCGCCAGTCGATCGACCGGACGTCGTCGCCGCGGACGTACTCACGCAAGGAGTCGAACTCCGTCCCCTGCCCACGGATGCGGACCGCCGATCGGCCGTCCAGGTCGCGCAGCCGGGCGAGGCGAGACGGGAGGTGCTTGCGTGAGTCGAACGGCGGGACCGACCGGACCGTCGCGGGAGCCGCACGGCTCTGCTGGCGCGCGGCGAGCCCCAGGGGGCCGTGGCTGCGCACCGTCACCGCGTCTGCTGCGAGCAGCCCGCGCCGGGTGGGGTGCAAGGGGGTCGTGAGCAGGACCCGCTCACCGGCGGGCAGACGCAGGCGGTGCCGGTTGTCGTGTGCCCCGGCGGACGGCTGCCAGGCATCGCGCACGAGCACCGAGACCCGTCGCGACCCGGTGTTCTCCAGCGCGAGGGTGCTGACCGCGTCGTGCCCGGCGCGCACCCGCCCAGGTGAGAGGCGTACGACGGACACGTGACGCACTGCCGGGGCGAGGAGCAGGTCGACTCCCGCGAGGATCGCGACGACGAGGAGCCACAGCCACACGGTCGAGCCGGCCGGGCGTAGCAGCACCGCCACCAGCCCCAGCAGGAGCAGCAGCGGGACACGTCCCGTGACCGACATCAGGGCGACCTCATCTGTCGTCCGCTCCCTAGCGTGGCACCGGCACGGAGCCGAGCGCCGACGAGAGGACCGCACCGACGTCGACACCCTCGAGCTCGGCCTCGGGTCGCAGGGACAGCCGATGGGCGAGCGTGGCCTGGGCGAGCGCCTTGACGTCGTCGGGGGTGACGAAGTCGCGCCCCGAGAGCCACGCCCACGCCCGGGCCGTGCGCATCAGGGCGACCGCTCCGCGGGGGCTGGCGCCGAGGCCGAGGGACGGCGCCTGGCGGGTGGCGCGGGCGACGTCCACGACGTACCCGGCGACGTCGGGGGAGACCTGTACCTGGCTGACACCGCGGCGTCCGGCCGCGATGTCGGCGGCACCGGCGACGGCCGTGACCCCGGACGCCGCGACGTCCTGCGGGTCGAAGCCCGCCGCGTGACGCCGCACGATCTCCAGCTCGGCGGCCCGGTCGGGGACTGGGAGCACCACCTTGAGCAGGAAGCGGTCGAGCTGGGCCTCCGGGAGGGGATAGGTGCCTTCGTACTCGACCGGGTTCTGGGTCGCGGCGACCAGGAACGGCCGGGGGAGTGCATGGGACACGCCGTCGACGCTGACCTGGCCCTCCTCCATCGCCTCGAGCAGTGCCGACTGCGTCTTCGGTGGCGTCCGGTTGATCTCGTCGGCCAGCAGGAGGTGGGTGAAGACGGGTCCTTCGCGGAACGTCAGCTCGCCCCGCGAGCTGTCGATCACCATCGACCCCGTGATGTCTCCCGGCATCAGGTCCGGAGTGAACTGCACCCGCCGCGTGCCCACCGACAGTGCGGACGCGAGGCTGCGCACGAGCAAGGTCTTGGCCACCCCGGGGACACCCTCCATCAGGACGTGCCCACCGCACAGCAGCGCGACGAGCAGACCGGACACGGCGGCGTCCTGGCCGACGACGGCCTTGGCGACCTCGGTGCGCACCGCGCCCAGGCGCTCGCGCGCGTCACTGCCGGGATCACTGCCGGGTTCACTGCTGGTGGGTGTGGTCATCGGTGGGACACCTCTCTGTCGAGCTCGGTGAGCCGCTGGGCCAGAACGGCCAGCTCGCGGTCGTCTTGGGGTGAAGGGGCTGCCGGGCCGATCAGCGCGTCGACCTCCGCGGGCGGCAGACCCGTGCGGGTGGCGACATCGTCGACCAGTCGGGCCGGGTCGACGCGCCGGGGGAGTCGCAGGCGCTCGGCCAGCCGGGTCCGCGCGGCGGACCGGAGCGCCTCGGCGGCATGACGGCGGTCGCCGGAGCGCCGGTACATCCGGCCGAGGTTGCGGGTCGTCTCGACGGCCTTGACGGACACGGGTAGCGGCTCGCTGGACAGCGGTCCGAGCCGGCGCGCGCGCCAGGCGATCATGGCGACGCCGGACACGAGCAGCAGCCACAACCCCGGGAAGAGCCAGCCGGGCAACAGGCTGCGCACCGAGACGCTGTCGGCGCCGGCGAGATCGGCCAGGTCGGGCACGTACCAGACCAGCCGGTTGCGCTCGCCCAGCATCCGCAGCGCCACGGCGGCGTTGTCGCCCTCGAGGATCTGGTCGTTGGTGAGGAGATCCGGCGCGCCGAGCAGGGTCAGCCCGGCACGC
Organism: Nocardioides sp.; assembly: GCA_036271155.1. Taxonomy (GTDB): domain Bacteria; phylum Actinomycetota; class Actinomycetes; order Propionibacteriales; family Nocardioidaceae; genus Nocardioides. The sequence goes on from DATBBE010000069.1 coordinate 2,952, forward strand.
GGCCGCGCCAGGAGCACGCCATCGGTGCCGCGGAAGCACCCGTGGGTGCGATAGGCGTCTGCGGTGACCACGCGCACCGACAATCCGTCGTACGCCGGACAGCCGGCGGCGACGTTGCCGTGCGGCTCGGTCGTCGCGGGGAACGTGTCGACACCGAGCTCGCGGATCAGCTCGGCTCCCGGAGCGACGACCACGAGGTCGGCGTCGCCCTGGTGTCGCAGCAGGCGCGAGGTGGTCGAGCGCCCGAGGTTCCCGCTGGAGGTGACCACGATCGTCGTGGACCCGTCGACCGCGGCCCGGTCCAGCGCCGCTGCGGAACGCACCACGTCGACCTGCACGCCCTGCCCGTCGAGGACCCTGGCCACCGCCTGGGCTCCGTGTCCGTCGGGGTTGCCGGGGTCGAGCGCCGCCGTGTAGGTGCGGCTGTCGCGGCCCAGCCAGGCCGACCCTGCGATCGCCACGAGAGCCGCGACGGTGACGAGCACGGTCAGGCGGTGTGCCCGGAACCGGTCGGCCACCCCGCTCATCGCGCACCCGCCAGGGCGTCGTCGAGGGCCAGCACGCGGGCGGCGTCCTCCGGGCTCGGGGCGCGGTCACCGTAGAGGGTCGCGTCGAAGAGATCGGCCGTGCGCCCGACCTGGTCGCCGTGGACCGGGTACGACGTGGCGAGGCTGGCGGCCACCTCGTGGGCGGTGGCGCCGGGCTGGTCGTGCAGGTGACCCCGCTCGACCTGACGCACCGCGAGGGCCCGGAACGCGTCGGTCACGGCGTCGGCGTAGCGACCCTCGCCCAGGGCGGCCTCCGCGCGGTCCCGCAGTACGTCGGCCGACGGGCGGTCGTCGGGGAGCACCGCAGCCGACCGTGCCCGCCGCCGCCGGCGGTCGCGGCGTACGCGGGAGAGGAGCAGGACGAGGCCGACGACGAGCGCGGCGGCGACCAGCATCGTCACCAGTGTCGTCACGACCGAGGTCCCCGAAGCGGCGCCCACGCCGCCCTGCAGTCTGCGCCACAACCACCCGAGCAGGCGCTGGAGGAGGTGCTGACGGTGGTACTCCCCGTGCAGCAGCTCCTGGCGCAGAAGATGGCGCCCTTCGTTGCCGGAGGGTTGCAGTGGGGGGCCGGGGGAGAGCATCAGGAGGGCAGGATCCCCGCCCGGCCCATCAGCTCGACGTCGTAGGCCTCCTTGCGGATGCGCTGGTCGATGTAGAGCAGTGCCGACACCGCCGCGGTGAACGGCTGCAGCACGGCCGAGGAGATCACCGTGCCGACAGCGGTCAGGAGGAGGTAGATCAGCAGGCCGTGCCCGGTGTCGCTCGAGCCGGTGGCCACCACCTGGCCGGCGATGCTGAACGGCGCCCGCAGGATCGCGCCCGCGACGCCGGTCACGAGGGTCA
>DATBBE010000070.1:0-5011 GCA_036271155.1 Nocardioides sp.
CTCCTCTTCCGGTTCGACGAGCCCGTGCACGGGATCTCGGCGTCGAACGTGGCGGTCCGGGATCCCCAGCAGGCCACGGTCGCCGGCACCTGGTCGTGTCGCGGCGCCTCCGGCTCGCCCGTCTCCTGCCTGAGGGGCGCCGTCACGAAGGCGACGTTCTCGCCCACGACGCCCGCCACCTTCGAGCCGTGGGAGGTCGACTGGGAGCCGTCCGGACACCTCGACGTCCTCGACGCCGCCGGCAACCCGGCCTTCGACTACCGCATGGCGCTCGACGACGACTGAACACCGATGCTCTCAAGAGACGCCCGCCCGGGTCGGCCAGCCAGCTGACATCGGAGCGAACCGCGGAGCCGATGCGGGCGTCGTACTGTGCGACGCCACGAAAGGCTCTCTCTCTCATGCGCTCTCGGCTCCTCTCGGTTGCACCCACGGTTGCGTTCGCGGCTGCCCTCACCCTGGCTCTGCCAGGCTCTCCGGCGCACGCGCAGCACGCGCCGCTACCGATCCATCCCAACAGCTGCTGGCCACGCGACAACGGGGCACCGGTCATCGACTCGTTCAGCGTGACCCCGTCGGTCGTCGACACGACGGCGGGCCCGGTGACGGTCCACCTCACCGTCGCCGCGCACGACACCGGTGGGCCGGGCCCTGCCGTGGGCGTCGGGTCGGCCCAGGTCGACCTGTCGCCGGAGTCCCCCACGCCGTCCTCCGCGGGGCTCTATCTGGACCAGCCCCTAGCCCTGGGATCGGACGGACTCTGGCATGCGACAGCCACGCTGCCGCGAGGCACGGTGGGGACCCTCGACGCCGTCGTCTCGGTCGCGGACCAGGTGAACAACCCGATGCTTCCGACGGCGGGCAGGTTCGGGTACGGCGCGGGGTTCCACGGGACCGGTCACCGGTACACCGCGGTCGCCCAGGTCAGCAGCTCCCCGAGCGACACCACGCCACCCACCTTGACCGACCTGAGCCTCAGCAGCCAGCACGTGAACACGAAGGCGAAGGTCCGGCTCGTCAACGTCACCGCGACCGCAGCGGACGTCGGCACCGGGGTCGCCTCCGTCGCCGTCGACATCGTCCCTGCCGCTCACCGTGCTCCGAGCCACCACCTGGTGCTCGACCGCGTCGCGAACACCGACCAGTTCCGGGGCAGCACGACGTTCCTGCGCTGGATCGGCAACCACCGGGAGGGCGTCAACGTGGTCGTGACGGACCGGGCCGGCAACGCGACCTACCTGCGCACCCGCAAGCTCGCGGCCATGGGGCTGCCCTCACAGGTCACTGTCGTCTCGGGGCCCCGCGACATCCGGGGCCCGCGGATCGAGCTGCGGCAGGCGGCGCGCTCGATCGACGTCCGCAAGCACGGGCGGTGGTACGACGTGCGAGCGCACGTCGCAGACCCGCAAGGCGTGTCGTTCGTGCGGATCAATCTGAGGGACCTCAACCTGCGTCCCATCCACCTGCACCAGGTCTCCGGCACCGTGCACCACGGCATCTGGTCCGGTCGGATCCGGGTCCCCCGGTGCGTCCCGGGGCCGGTCACCTCTCGGTTGACGGTCGTCGCCGAGGACACCCACCAGGTGGGGGACAACGCGCCCGCCCGCAACGTGCGGATCCGCTCGGCGAACCTCATCTCCCCGACGGTGGCCCGTGCCGACTGGCGCGGCACTCCTCAGACCTTCAAGTTCTCCGAGCCGGTGCACGGGATCTCCGCTGACAACGTCCAGGTCTACGACAACGACACCTCCACGGGGCCGAACCCGCTGGCCGGCTCGTGGAGGTGCCGCAACGCGAAGGGACACAAGGTCGACTGCCTGACCGGGTCGGTGGCGGTGGCCGCCTTCACGTCGTCCGACCCGAGCCGCGTGGCCGGAGTCGTGGTCTGGGAGCCGGAGCACCACCTCGCGGTCCTCGACGCGCACGGCAACCCGTTCACCTACCCGTCCGTGGCGCCCGACGTCGCCGACTGACCGGTCGGGAGGGCAGGCTCGGCCTGGGATCCGCCCGGATCAGCCTGGGTCAGTCGGCGACGTAGACCGCTCGCCCACTGATCCAGGTGGACGTCACCCTGGTCGCGCCGATCTCGTCGGCCGACCCGGTGAACGGGTCGCGGTCGAGGACGGCGAGGTCGGCGACGTTTCCCGGGGCGAGCACGCCGGCGCCGTCGATGCGATCGCGGCCGTTGACCCACGCCGACCCCGACGTGTACGCCGCGAACGCGGTCGTGAGGTCGAGGGCCTGCTCGGGCAGGAAGGCCTCGCGGGGGTCGTCGTACGCCGTGCGGGTCACCGCCGCGTGGATCGCGGCAAGCGGGTCCGGTGAGCTGACCGGCCAGTCGCTACCCATCACCAGGCGGGCGCCGGCGCGGTACAGACCACCGAACGGGTACTGCCAGGTCGAGCGCTCGTCACCGAGGAACGGCATGGTCAGGTCGTCCATCTGCGGCTCGTGGGTGGCCCAGAGCGCCTGTGCGTTGGCGGCGACGCCGAGCTCGGCGAAGCGCGGCAGATCGTCGGGGTGGATCACCTGGATGTGCGCGATGTGGTGCCGCAGATCCCCGCGCCGATCGACACCGTGCCCGGCAGCTCGTGCTGCGGCGAACGCGTCCAGAGCCTCCCGGGTGCCGCGGTCGCCGATGGCATGCACGTGCACCTGGAAGCCCTCGGCGGACAGCGCCACCACGGCCTCCTTCAGCTTCTCGGCATCGACGAAGGAGTGACCGGCGTTGCCGGTCGGGTGGCCATGGCCGTCGAGGTAGGGCGAGAGCATGGCCGCGGTGAAGTTTTCGCAGACGCCGTCCTGCATGATCTTGATGCTCGTCGCGCGGTACCGGCCGCCCGACTGGGCGCGCCGGCGCTCGACGAGGTCGGCCACCTGGCCGAGACCGAGCTCCCGGTCCCACCAGAGGGCACCGACGACGTCGGCGACCAGGTCGCCGCTGGCGATCGCGTCCAGATAGGTCGAGCCGGTGTCCGCCATGCCGGCGTAGGCGCCGACGATGGCGTCCTGCCAGCCTGTGACACCCAGCGAGAAGAGGTACTGCTGCCCCTCGACCAGCCCGGCGGCGTACTCGGCCGGTGACACCTCGGGCAGCAGTCTTGCGACCGCGTCCACGGCGCCCTCGTGCAGGGTCCCCTGGGGGCTGCCGTCGGGGAGGCGCTCGATCCGGCCGTCCGGTGGGTCAGGGGTCTGCGCCGTCATCCCGGCGAGCTCGAGGGCGCGGGAGTTGGCCCAGGCCCCGTGGTGGTCGCGGTTGTGCAGCAGGACGGGGCGGTCCGCGACCACGGCGTCGAGGTCGGCCGCGGAGGGGGTGCCGCCCGGGAAGGGCGCCATCGCCCAGCCGCCACCGGTGATCCAGGGGCCGTCGTGGGCGGCGGCGTAGCGCGCCACCATGGCGACGTACTCCTCGCGGGTCCGGCCGTCGGTGAGGTCGCACTGCCGGCGCTCCAGGCCACCCTGGATCGGGTGACAGTGGGCATCGGTGAAGCCGGGGGCGACCAGCCCGCCGGCCACGTCGACCACCTCGTGGTCGTGCGGGTCGAGCTTGTCGAGACCACCGGGATCCAGGGCCGCCACCACCGTCCCGTCGTCGACGAGCAGGCCGTAGCCGGGGAGGTGGCGGTTGCCGTCGAAGACGGATCCACCGCGGAAGAGGGTCGGCATGTCAGCGTCCTTCGAGGAGGGGTCCGGCTGGGTCGTGGGTGATCCCCACCTTGCGCACCGCCAGCCCGGAGAGCGCCTCGAGGCACACCCTGTTGGCGAGGTACGCCGTGATCTCGGCGTGGTCGTAGGGCGGTGACACCTCGACCACGTCGATGCCGGCGACCGGGAGCTCGAGGCAGATGCGGCGTACGGCGTCGAGCAGCTCGCGCGACGAGAGCCCGCCGGGCTCGGGAGTGCCGGTGCCCGGCGCGTGGCCCGGATCGCAGACGTCGATGTCGACCGAGAGGAACACCGCGTCGCAGTCGTCCATGGCGATCTCGAACGCCTCGTCGAGACAGGCTGCCAGCCCACGCTTGCCGATCTCGGTCATCTCGTAGGAGCGCATGTGTTGGTCGGCCATCCACTTCATCGTCTCGGGGCCGGGCCAGTAGCCGCGCAAACCCATCTGGAGGAAGCGGTCGCCGCGCAGCGCCCCGGACTCGATCAGGCGCCGCATGGGCTGGCCGTGCCCGTACAACGAGCCGAACTCGATGTCGCCGGTGTCGGCGTGGGCGTCGAAGTGGATCATCGAGACCCGGCCGAAGCCGAGGTGGCGGGCCACCCCGGTCGCGTCCGGCAGGGTCACCGAGTGGTCCCCGCCCAGCACGAGCGGCACCGCGCCGGCGGAGGCGACGGCGTAGACGGCGTCCTCGAGCGCGTGGAGTGCCCTCTCGATCTCGCCCGGCGGCATCTCGACATCGCCCAGGTCGACCACCGCGAGATCCTGGAGCGCGTCGACGCGCAGAGCGAGGTGAGGACGTGACCCGTCCTGGGGCAGGTAGTCGGTCTGCCGGATGGCGGTCGGCCCGAAGCGCGTGCCCGGCCGGTGGGAGGTGCCACCGTCGAACGGCGCGCCGACGACGACCACGTCGGCCGCGGCCAGAGCCGTCGCGTCGTCCACGTCGACGGCCGGCACGCCGAGGAAGGTGATGTCGGGACCGAACTGGGCGCCGTACCTCGTCATGGGCCCTTCCTACCAGTCGCGTCTGCTTGCCGACTACCTACGGATTCAGTGACGGATCGCCGTCGAGACCTACGGATTCGCTTGCAGGGGGTTCGGCGAAGCATCATGATGGTCGGACCACTCGACATGCGAGGAATCGATATCCATGCCCGGCGAAATCGAATACGACAACGCCCGACTCCAGCACCAGGCGCGTGAGCACCTCTGGATGCACTTCACCCGACACTCGACGTATGAGACGGCCGAGGTGCCCATCATCGTCCGGGGCGAGGGTCCCTACATCTACGACGTCCACGGCAAGCGCTACCTCGACGCACTGTCCGGGCTCTTCGTCAGCCAGCT
>DATBBE010000071.1:0-15195 GCA_036271155.1 Nocardioides sp.
AACAACACAACGGTTCACCACGTTACGGCGGCCATAGCGGCAGGGAAACACCCGGACCCATACCGAACCCGGAAGTTAAGCCAGCCAGCGCCAATGGTACTGCAACCGACAGGCTGTGGGAGAGTAGGACGCCGCCGAACATCTTCTTCACAAGGGGCCACCTCACGGTGGCCCCTTGTGCATTTCTCGTGCATTTTCAGCGCCCTTGAAAGAGCCCGTTTGTGATCCCCAGGCTCTCCTCCAGTCCCTCTTTTCCACAGGCCCCACGTCGGCCCCGACCTTCGGGTGACCAGAGGCACGAGGCTGAGGGCAGGAGGTGGTCTGTGATGCCGGCACAGGATGGTCGTCGGGACGACGAGGTGAACGAGGTGACGTTGGTGGGACGGCTCTCCCAGCCAGCGGAGGAGCAGGTGCTGCCGAGTGGGTCGGAGCTGTGGAAGTTCCGGGTCATCGTGAGTCGGCCACCTACGCCTGTCTCGAGAGTCGCCGTCGACTCGCTCGACTGCGTGGTGTGGACCAAGCGGCCGGGCCGCTCGGTCGCCAAGTGGGAGGCCGGCGACCTCGTGGAGGTCAAGGGCAGTCTTCGACGACGCTTCTTCGCTCCGGCCGGCGGTGGACGGGTGTCTCGATGCGAGGTGGAGGTGACCTCGGCCAGACTCATCCGTCGAGCAGGCGGATGAACGAGCCGAGGCTCGGCTTGGGTTGGAACGACGTGGCCTTCTCGGGCAGCAGCGCGCCGGCTCGGGCCAGGTCGAGCACCACGTCCAGCGAGACCGCCGGCAGGAGCGCCGCCGTCACCCGACCTGGCCGGACCTCGTCGAGGGCTTGGGCGACCGAGTGCGCGTATCCCACCCGCGAAGGCGGCCGCCGCAGTCCGCTGAGCAGGGGCTCGTCGAGGAGCTGGACCATCGCCTTGCCGGTCGGGACGTCGAACCGTGCGGTCGCCCATCTCTGTCCGTCCGTCAGCACCACGGTGTCAGGCCCCAGGGCGGCCATGGCATCGCTCTCGACGGTGGTGCGCACCTCCGCCCCGGCGGCGGCAGCGGACTCCAGGACGTCCCGCACGAGTGTCTGGTGCAAGAGCCGATGGATCGCGCCCAGGAACAACGGCGTCTCCTCCTGGTCGATGACCATGGCCAGCCCGCTGCGAAGTGAGTCGTCCGGCTCCCGCCCGTGCAGCGCGACATAGGCGGCGTACCTGTGATGGCCGTCGGCGACCAGCAGCCGGGCCTCGGCGAGGCCGGAGGCGATTGCGTCGACATGCGACGGGTCGTCGATCACCCAGACGCGATGCTTCTGGCCGGCATGGTCGAGGTACTCCCGGTGCGGGGGTCGCCTGCGCACCGCGCGACTGACCTCGCGGACCGAGGCGGGGCCGCGGTGCACGAGGAGGATCGGCGCGGGATTGATCCGCATCGTGCCCATCCGGTTGGCGAGCTCGGTCACCTGTGGGGGATGCACCCCTTCGTGAGGAAACACCTGACGCTCGTGCGCAGCGTCGGCCGGCTGGGAGATGTCGAGACAACCCACCAGGCCACGGACGGTCAGGCCGGAGTCGGTGTACTCGTGGAGATAGAGCGCGGGCTCGTCGTCACGGGTCGCGAGTCCGCGCCTCTGCCAGGCCTCCAGCCGCTGCTGGACCCCACGGTAGGGTCGCGCGAAGACCCGAGCCGACGCGGGGTCGCCGACGCCGCGCGGAGCCAGCCAGAGAGCTCGGAACGGCGCGAGCCGGAGCGGCCCGGCGACGTACGGCGGGACCGTGGGAGGACCGGACTCCATCGGTGCATCGTAGGGGCTACGACCAAGGAGCTTGAGGGTGGCGAGACCGCGCGACGAGAGTCTCTCAGCCGCCTACGACCTGCTGATGTTCGACCTGGACGGCGTGGTCTACGTCGACGGTCACGCCGTCGAGCACGCCGCCGAGAGCATCGCCCGAGCACGGGAGGGCGGCGCCCACATCGCCTTCATCACCAACAACGCCTCGCGCACGCCCGAAGAGGTGGCACGTCATCTACGCGAGCTCGGGGTCGAGGCGGAGCCGCGAGACGTGGTCACCTCCTCGCAAGCCGCGGCGCGGCTGTTGCTCCAGGCCCACGGACCAGGGGCCCCGATCGCGGTGCTGGGAGCGGACGGGCTGGTGGGCGCGCTGGTGGAGGCAGGGCTCGAGCCGGTGCAGGTCGGAGACCCGCGGGCCGTGGCCGTGGTCTCGGGATACGCCCCGGAGGTGCGCTGGCGGGTGATCATGGAGGCGGCCACCGCGATCCGCAACGGCCTGCCCTGGGTCGCCACCAACACCGACCTGACGCTGCCCACCGACCACGGGCTGGCGCCGGGACACGGGCTGCTGGTCAGGCTGATCAGCGACTTCGCGGACGTGGAGCCACAGGTCGCGGGAAAGCCACAGCGTCCGCTCCTGGACGAGACCCGACTCCGCGTCGAGGGAGAGCGCCCGCTGATGGTGGGTGACCGGCTCGACACCGACATCGCCGGCGCGCGGAGAGCGGGCACGGACTCACTCCTGGTCATGACCGGGGTGAGCGCGCTGCCCGACGTGCTCGCGGCCGGACCCGACGAGCGGCCGACCTGGATCGGACACGACCTGAGGTCCCTGACGCGCCCGGGCTGTCGCGCCGTGGAGGCGGACGACCGATGGCAGGCGGGCCCCTGGACCGTCCAGAGCACCGACGGCCGGCTCACCGTGAGCGGAGACGGCTCCGCGGCCGAGGACGCCGACAGCTGGTGGACGGTCGTAGCGGCGGCCGCATGGGCACACCTCGACCGCACGGGATCGGTCGCCGACGGCGACGGCCTGACCGTTCCCGGCGCGGAGAGCGCCCCGGGGTAGCCTTCCGGCATGACCGAACAGGTGCCGTCGGGCCGGGAGCCAGACCTGGATGACTCCGCGTCCGAGCATGAGGTGGCGGCCACGGGTGTGCCTGCGGTGGACCAGGTCCTGGCCGACGTGGACCGGGTCGACGGCCTCCCTCTCGACCTGCACCAGGAGGCCTTCGAGCGCGCCCACACGGCGCTGCGCTCGGCCCTGGACGCCGGACCGGACGACCCGGCCTGACGGTGGCGCCTCGACGCCTGCGGCTGGACGCCGAGCTGGTGCGTCGAGGGCTGGCGCGTTCGCGTGACCACGCGGCCGAGCTGATCGCGGAGGGCCGCGTGTCGGTGGGCGGCGCCCGCGCCACGAAGCCGGCCACGGCGGTGACGACCGACGTGGCCCTGGTGGTGAGGGCCGACCCGGCGATCCCGGGAGGCGAGGAGTACGTCTCGCGGGGCGGTCACAAGCTGGCCGGCGCCCTCGGTGCCTTCGAGCCCCTTGGTCTCGTGGTCGCGGGCCGCCGATGCCTCGACGCGGGAGCCTCGACCGGCGGTTTCACCGACGTCCTGCTGCGACACGGAGCCCGCGAGGTGGTGGCGGTGGACGTCGGGTACGGCCAGCTGGCCTGGCGACTGCGCCAGGACGAGCGGGTCACCGTGCATGACCGCACCAACATCCGCGACCTCGGCCCAGCGGTGGTGGGTGACCTGGTCGACCTCGTGGTGGGCGACCTGTCCTTCATCTCGCTCACCCTCGTCCTCGACCCCCTGATCGGGGTGACGGCCGAGGCCGGCGACCTGGTGCTGATGGTCAAGCCTCAGTTCGAGGTGGGGCGGGACCGCGTCGGCAAGGGAGGCGTCGTGCGCGACCCGGCCCTGCGGGCCGAGGCGGTGCAGACCGTGGCCGCAGCCGCTGCCGGCCGTGGGTGGGGCGCGCGGGCCGTCACCGCCAGCCCGCTGCCCGGCCCGTCCGGCAACGTCGAGTTCTTCCTCTGGCTCCGCCGCGGACCGGCCGAGGTGGACCGGGCGACGATCGACGCGACGGTGTCGGCCGGGCCGGTGGGGGCGCCGGGTGAGAAGGTGGACCGGTGACCGACCAGCGCCGCGTGCTCCTGCTCGCGCACCCGGGCCGGGCCCCGGCTCGCGACGTGGCCCACCAGCTCGTCGAGGCGCTGAGTGGCCACGATATCCACGTGCGGCTGCTGCCCGACGAGGCGGCGGCCCTCGGCCTCGCGGACAACCCCCAGGTCGAGCTCGCGGGAGACGGTGACCCGAGCTCGGACTGCGAGCTCGTGGTGGTCATCGGCGGCGACGGCACGATCCTGCGAGCCGCCGAGGTGGCCCACGAGAGCGGCACGCCGCTCCTCGGTGTGAACCTCGGACACGTCGGGTTCCTGGCGGAGGCCGAGTACGACGACGTGTCGGCGACGATCGACGCGATCGTGGAGCGCCGCTACACCTCGGAGGACCGGCTCACCATCGACGTGTCGGTGCTGCGCGACGGCGAGCTCGTGTGGCACACCTTCGCCCTCAACGAGGCGAGTGTCGAGAAGGCAGCCCGTGAGCGGATGCTGGAGGTCGTGGTCGAGGTCGACGGCCGACCGCTCTCGCGATGGGGCTGCGACGGCGTCGTGTGCGCCACGCCCACCGGCTCCACGGCGTACAACTTCAGCGCCGGCGGTCCGGTGGTCTGGCCCGGGGTGGAGGCGCTGCTGATGGTTCCGATCAGCGCCCACGCCTTGTTCGCGCGGCCGTTGGTGGTGGCTCCGACCTCCGTGCTGGCAGTCGAGGTGATCGCGCCGGCCACTGCCGCGGGAGTGCTGTGGTGCGATGGTCGCCGCTCGGTCGAGCTGCCCCCGGGCGCACGCATCGAAGTCCGCCGCGGCGTGCGACCGGTCCGGTTGGTGCGGCTGCACGAGGCCCCGTTCACCGATCGGCTGGTGGCCAAGTTCGGGCTGTCGGTCGAGGGCTGGCGTGGTGCCGGCGAGCGACGCCGACGGGGTGAGGACGGTGCTTGAGGAGCTGCGCATCACCGGGCTCGGGGTGATCGAGTCGGCGACGCTGGAGCTCGGCCCCGGTCTCACGGTGATCACCGGTGAGACGGGAGCCGGCAAGACGATGGTGGTGACCGCGCTCGGGCTGCTGCTCGGCGGCCGCGGCGACAGTGGCGCGGTGCGCGTCGGCACGGCGAGCGCTCGGGTCGAGGGCTCCCTGCGCGTGACCGGCCTCCCACACGTCGCCCTCGCCGTCGACGCGGCCGGGGGAGTGGTCGAGGACGACCACGTGCTGCTCGCCCGCAACGTCTCCGCGGAGGGTCGCTCGCGCGCCTACGTCGGCGGCGCGTCGGTCCCGGTCTCCCAGCTCGCCGAGGTGGCCGAGCCGCTGGTGGCGGTGCACGGTCAGTCCGACCAGCATCGACTGCTGCAGCCACGAGCTCAGCGCGACGCCCTCGACGCCTACGGCGGAGAGCAGACGGCCGAGCTGCTGTCGACCTACCGCGCGCTGTACGCCGAGCTGCGGGGCGCGGAGGAGGAGCTCGCGGACGTCGTGGCCCATGCCCGGGAGCGGGCGCGCGAGGCCGACCTGCTGAGGTTCGGGCTCGCCGAGATCGAGGCGGTGGCGCCCCAGGCCGGCGAGGACTCTTCCCTCGCCGAGGAGGAGCAGCGCCTGGGCCATGCCGACACGTTGCGCTCGGCCGCCGAGTCGGCCCGCGAGGCGTTGTCGTCCGACGAGGGCAATCCCGACGCGCTGGCGGCCGTGTCGGCCGCGAGGACCCTGCTCGACGGCGTACGCGACCACGATCCCTCGGCCGGCGAGCTGGCCGACCGTATCGCCGAGGTCACCTACCTGCTCTCCGACGTGGCCGCCGATGTCGCGTCCTACGCCGACGGCCTCGAGACCGACCCAGCGCGGCTGGCATCGGTCTCCGAGCGACGTGCGGCGCTGACCTCGCTGACCCGCAAGTACGGCGAGACGGCCGGTGAGGTCCTGGCCTGGGCCGAGGCCTCGGGCGCTCGCCTGGCCGAGCTCGACGACACCGACGACCGCGTCACCAGGCTGCGCGAGCGCTGTGACGACCTGCGCGACCGGCTGGCGCCGGCGGCGGCGTCCCTCTCAGCAGCGCGCACCACCTCCGCCGCGGCCCTGGCCGAGCAGCTCACCGGCGAGCTCGACTCGCTGGCGATGCCCCATGCCGTGCTCGAGGTGGCCGTGCGGCAGACGCCCTCGGACGACGGCCTGCCCGTGGCCGGCCGACGGGTGAGGCTCGGCTCGTCGGGGGTCGACGAGGTCGAGTTCCTGCTCGCCGCCAACACCGGGTCCGAGCCGAGGCCGCTCGCCAAGGGCGCCTCCGGGGGCGAGCTGTCGCGGGTGATGCTCGCGCTGGAGGTGGCGCTGGCGGGCACGAGCCCGGTCCCCACCTTCGTCTTCGACGAGGTCGACAGCGGGGTCGGCGGCAAGGCGGCGGTCGAGGTCGGACGCCGGCTGGCCGCGCTGGCCCGGTCGGCCCAGGTGCTCGTGGTGACCCACCTCCCGCAGGTCGCGGCGTACGCCGACCGGCACGTCCTGGTCGAGAAGGCGAGCGACGGCTCGGTCACGACGTCCGGTCTGACCGTGCTCGACGCGGCCGGCCGGGAGCGTGAGCTCTCGCGGATGTTCGCCGGGATGGACGAGTCCGAGACGGCCCTCGCGCACGCCCGAGAGCTGCTCGAGGCCGCCGGTCGGAGCCGCGGCTGAGCCGACGCGCCGGGGCACCGCGCCTGCCGGGTCGGGCAGGTCCCGGCTGAAAGGATGAGGCGGTGGTGAAGCTCAGGACGCGACCTCAGACCGACGCCGGGCTCACCGGCACCGCCAGGACGGATCGCCGGACCACCGCCCTGCTCTCGCGGCTCCGCCCGGGCGACATCGCGGTCCTCGACCAGGTCGATCTCGACGGCCCGACCGCCGAGGCGATGGTGGACGCCGGCGTGGTCGCCGTGGTCAACAGGGCCTCGATGATCTCCGGTCGATTCCCCAACCGTGGGCCGCAGCTCCTGCTCGACGCGGGGGTCCGGATGGTCGACCAGGCGGAGGGTCCCGGCGGGCGCGATCTCTTCACGGCAGTCTCCGACGGTCGGCGACTCGTCCTCCGGGGCGGCACCCTGCTCAATGGTGAGCAGGTCGTCGCCGAGGGCCGTGAGCTCGCCGCCGGCGAGGTCGAGCGGCAGCTGGCCGAGGCAGAGACGGGCCTCACGACCCAACTGCACACCCTGACCCACAACAGCGTGGAGTTCCTGCGCCGCGAGGAGGCGCTGGTCCTGCACGGGGAGGGCGTGCCGCGGCTGCGCACCCGAGTGAAGGGCCGCCCTGCCGTCGTGGTCGGGCAGGGCCCGGACGACGCTGCCGAGCTGCGCCGCCTGCGCCGGTACCTGCGCGAGGTCAAGCCGATCATCATCTCCACCGGTGAGGCCCTCGACGTCACCCGCCGTGCCGGGCTGACTCCCGACATCGTCGTCCTCGACGGCCGCACCGAGGAGCTGCCTGCCGCCAAGCTGCTGCGATCGTGCCGCGACGTCGTCGTCACCGAGCCGGCGGGCGCGGTGCGAGCCGGAGGGGCGGCCTCCGAGCGGTTCGACCGGATCGGCGTACGCGCCCTCTCGATGCAGACGACCGCGATGCCCGCCGATGCCGCGCTCCTCCTGGCCGACGCCGGGGGAGCCACCCCGATCGTCGCAGTCGGGCTCCGTGGCACCGTCGAGGAGTTCCTCGACGGCGCCCGTGAGGGCCTCGGCAGCGGCTACGTCACCCGGCTGAAGGTCGGTCCGCGGCTGGTCGACGCGACGGCCGTGCCGATGCTGTACTCCGGCCAGCTCCGCGCCCGCCACGCCTACCTCGTGCTGCTGATCGGGCTCGTCGTCGTCGCGGCCGCGATCGCCACGACGGACGTCGGACACCAGTGGGTGCTCGACCTGCGTGACCAGCTGGACCAGCTCCTCGGTGGAAGGCTGTCGTGATCCGATCCCGCTCGTACGCCGTTCCACTCACCGCGGTGCTGCTGGCGCTGGCCACCGGCATCGCCCTGGGAGCCGGCCCCTTGACCGACACCCGCTCCAGCGCCTCGACAGATCCAGGAACGGTGTCGCGGCCGGCCGGCTCCGGCTACGCCGACGCGTTCGCCGCCTCGGTCGCCGGGCGTCTCTACGACCACGGGCTGTCGCGGCGTCCGGTGGCGCTGGTGACCCTGCCCGGTGCCGACCCGGCCACGGTGTCCGCACTCGCCACTCAGGTGACGGCCGCCGGAGGTCAGCTCACCGGCACCTACGCCGTGCAGCGGCAGCTGGTCGACGCCCAGCAGAAGAACCTCGTCGACACCCTCGGCAGCCAGCTCGCCCGGCAGCTCAAGGGCAAGACCGACTCCCAGGCCTCGACGTATCCCCGCATCGGCGAGCTGGTGGCACTGGCGGTGGGCAACCGCGGCTCGGCCGGCGCGCCTCCCGGGTCGGACGCCGTCGCGGTGCGCCAGAGCCTGACGGCGGCGAAGCTGCTCTCGGTCCCGTCGGGCAACCCACAGACGGCGCCGCTGCTGCTGGTGGTGCTCGGGTCACCGATCGACCAGGCGATCGCCGACGGGCTGCTCACGGGCCTCGCAGCGCGCTCGAGAGCAGTCGTCGCGGTCGCACCGACCCGGGACACCAACCTGTCCGGCCTGGCCGCCGACGGCGTGACGAAGCACGTCATGACCGTCGACGGCAGCGAGACTGGAGCCGGCCGGATCGCCGCCGTCCTCGGTCTCCTACGCGCTTGGCAGGCCCCTGGCGGTGCGTTCGGAGCGTCGGGTGCCGACGGCGCCGTCCCTCTCGGGTAGGATGGAACTCCGTGAAGCAGGCGCCCCTTACCAAGCACGTGTTCGTCACCGGAGGCGTCGCCTCCTCTCTGGGTAAGGGGCTGACGGCTTCGAGCCTCGGTCGGCTGCTCAGCTCGCGCGGTCTGCGGGTGACGATGCAGAAGCTGGACCCCTATCTCAACGTCGACCCCGGCACGATGAACCCCTTCCAGCACGGCGAGGTGTTCGTCACCGACGACGGCGCGGAGACCGACCTCGACATCGGCCACTACGAGCGGTTCCTCGACCGCGAGCTCAGCCAGCGGGCGAACGTCACCACCGGTCAGGTCTACTCCAGCGTGATCGCCAAGGAGCGCAAGGGCGACTACCTCGGCGACACGGTGCAGGTGATCCCGCACATCACCGACGAGATCAAGGCACGCATCCGGGCGATGGCCGACGCCGAGGCCGGCGAGGAGCGCCCCGACGTCGTGATCACCGAGATCGGCGGCACGGTGGGTGACATCGAGTCGCTGCCGTTCCTCGAGGCCGCACGGCAGGTCCGTCAGGACATCGGCCGCGACAACTGCTTCTTCCTGCACGTCTCGCTGGTTCCCTACATCGGGCCGTCCGGAGAGCTGAAGACGAAGCCGACCCAGCACTCCGTGGCGGCGCTGCGCTCGATCGGCATCCAGCCCGATGCCGTGGTGTGTCGTGCAGATCGTGAGCTGCCGGACGGCATCAAGAAGAAGATCTCCCAGATGTGCGACGTCGACCAGGACGCCGTCGTCACGGCCGCCGACGCCGCGTCGATCTACGACATCCCGAAGGTGCTGCACCGCGAGGGGCTCGACGCCTACGTCGTACGCCGGCTCGACCTGCCGTTCCGTGACGTGGACTGGACGACGTGGGACGACCTGCTTCGCAAGGTCCACCACCCGAAGGAGGAGGTCACCGTCGCCCTGGTCGGCAAGTACGTCGACCTCCACGACGCCTACCTGTCGGTCGCGGAGGCGCTGAAGGCGGGCGGGTTCGCGCACGAGTCGGCCGTCCGCATCCGATGGGTGCCCGCCGACGAGTGCGCCGAGCAGTCCGGGGCGCACCGCGAGCTGCACGACGTCGACGCGGTCTGCGTGCCGGGAGGGTTCGGGGTGCGCGGGCTCGACGGCAAGATCGGCGCGCTCACCTACGCCCGCACCCACGGCATCCCGACCCTGGGTCTGTGCCTGGGGCTGCAGTGCATGGTCATCGAGTACGCCCGCAACGTCGCTGGACTCGAGAAGGCCGACTCCACGGAGTTCGACCCCGACTGCCTCGAGCCGGTGATCGCCACCATGGAGGAGCAGAAGTCCTACGTCGAGGGTGCCGGCGACCTGGGCGGCACCATGCGGCTGGGGCTGTACCCCGCCGAGCTGGTGTCCGGCTCGATCGTCCGGCAGGCCTACGGCGAGGCCAGGATCGAGGAGCGCCACCGCCACCGCTACGAGGTGAACAACCACTACCGAGAGCAGCTGGCCTCGGCGGGGCTCGTCTTCTCCGGCACCAACCCCGACCTCGACCTGGTCGAGTTCGTCGAGCTCGCGCGCGACGTGCACCCCTACTACGTCTCGACCCAAGCCCACCCCGAGCTCCGGTCGCGGCCCACGCGACCACACCCGCTCTTCGCGGGCCTGATCGGCGCGGCGATCGAGCGGCAGAAGGCCGAGCGGTTCCCCATCGATGAGTCGAACCTGCGGCGCGAGCCCGACGAAGTGGGAGTTTGAGCGCACCGAGGTCGGGGAGAAGTCCCCTTTCAAGGGGCTGAAACTCCCACCTCGTGGTCAGGCGGCGCGGGCGCGCTCCATGCGGCCGAGCGTGTCGGTGCCGATCAGCAGGGCGGCTCGGACCGTCGGGTCGCACCCCGGGTCGGCCGCCATCTCCTGGGCGCGCGAGACGAAGGCGTCGTCGGCGACCTTGGGGAACATCCCGAACATCAGGCCGAAGACGGCGAGCATCCCGCCGCCGGCCAGCGCCGGGATCTCGTCGAGGAACCGCTCGGCGAAGGGGAGCAAGACGTCGTCCTGCTGAGGCTGCCAGAATGCGCCGATCATCGATCCGAGCATGGCGCCGCCCGGGATGTTTCGCTTCTCGAACAGCTCCGCCCAGGCCTCGGCCTTGGCGTCGGGCAGCGGTCGTGCGGTGCGGACCGCGAGGGCGCGGACGCCGGCGTCCGGGTCGGGATCGCGGGCGAGCAGTGCCTCGACGGCCTCCTCGTCGTACTCACCGATGGCCGAGCGCCGGACCGCCACCCGCCAGGCGAGGTCGACGTCGGACCGGGCAGCCTCGTCGAGGCGGGCGAAGTGCTCGGCCGTGGACGCCGAGGCCGCGAGGGTGCGCAGCCCGGGCGTCGTGTGGTCGGGGTCGTCGGCCAGACGGTCCGCGACCCCCGCGAGTCGGGCGAGAGCACCCGAGATGCGCTCCGAGGCGATCCAGCGCTGGGCGATCTCGAGGGCGATGGCGAGGAACGCCTCGACGACGGCGGGGCTCTTCTCCCGCTCGAGGACGTCGAGCACGCAGTCGAAGAGCTCGTCGGCGGGCAGCTCGCCGTCGGAGAGCATCTGGAACGACGTCACGACGGCCTGGGCGCGGTCGACCGCCTCCGGCAGGTCGGCGGCCCGGTCGAGGAGCACCCGGACCGAGGCGGCATCGGGCCGGACGGCCGCGAAGGTGTGGTCGGCCGCGTTGAGGAGGTGCAGGTCTGCCTCAGGAAGCTCGACGGCCGTCTCGGTGCCCGACGTCTCCACCGACGTGGTGCCGACCAGGGTCAGGGCCTCGCCGGAGACGGCGTACGACCCGATCTCGAGGCGGTGCGGGCGAGGCGGGTCCCCGTCCGGCGATGTGGCGGTCAGCGTGGAGTCGCCCAGACGCAGGACGTCGGTGCCGGCCCGGTCGAGCCAGGCGACGGTCCAGTCGTCGAGGTCGCGGCCGGCGGCCTCGCCGATCGCCGACATGAGGTCGTCGAGGACGGTGTTGCCCCAGGCGTGCTTGCGGAAGTAGATGCGCAGCCCCTCGACGAAGCGCTCCTCCCCGACGAAGGCCATCAGCTGCTTGAGCACGCTGGCGCCCTTGCTGTAGGTGACGGCGTCGAAGTTCGCCATCGCCTGCGCGACGTTGGGCACCTCGCCCCGGATGGGGTGGGTGGCCGGCGACATGTCCTGCCGATAGCCGGCCATCTTGTTGCCGGCCAGGAAGGTGGCCCACTCGTCGGTGAACTCGGTGCAGTTGACGCCCGACCAGTTCGACGCCCACGACGCGAAGGCCTCGTTGAGCCAGAGGTCGTCCCACCACAGCATCGTGACCAGGTCGCCGAACCACATGTGCGCCATCTCGTGCAGGAGGATCTGGGCGCGGACCGCCCGCTGGCCGTAGGTCGGGGCACTGCGGTAGAGGACGCTGTCGGTCCACGTCACCGAGCCCCAGTTCTCCATCGCGCCGCCCATGTTCGGCACGAAGACCTGGTCGTAGCGCTCCTGTGCGAACGGCGCCCCGAAGCGCTCGCCGAAGAAGGCCAGGCCGCGGTCGGTGAGGTCGAACAGCTCCTCGGCGTCGCGCTCCAGGAATTGCCTGAGGGACTGCCGGCTGAACAGGCCCAGGTCGAATCCGCCGCGCTGGGAGCGGATCTCGTGGAACGGCCCGCCGTTGACGACCGTGACGTACGTCGAGAGCTTGGGCGTGTCCGCGAAGGTCCAGCGCCGGCCACCCCCCGCGTCGTCGTCGAGCGGCTCGACCCGATCGGGTGCTGAGTTGCTGGTCACCGTCCAGGTCTCGTGGGCGTCCACCACGAAGCCGTGAGGTGCCTTCAGGTCGGGCTGGTCGAAGCAGGCGAAGGCGTAGCGGGCCCGGTCGGGCTCGAAGCTCGACCAGATGTAGACGAGCTTGTCGAGCGGGTCGACCGTCTTCAGGATCGCCGTGCCCGAATGCGTGTCGGACTGCGTGTGCGACACCACCAGGACGTTGTCGGCCCGCAGCCCGGGCAGCGGGATGCGGCCGCGCTCGGCCGTCGCCGGGTCGAGATGCTCGCCGTTGAGGGTCACCGAGGAGACGTCACCGACGCAGTCGACGAACGTGCTCGCGCCCGGCTCGCGGCAGCTGAAGGAGACCGTGGACGTCGCCGCCCACAGCTCGCCCTCGTAGAGGCCGCGCAGGTCGACGTTCACGTCGTACCGCTCGACGTTGATCAGCGCCGCACGCTCGGCGGCTTCTTCCCGAGTGAGGCTCGCGATGTCGCTCATGTCGGCCAACCTATCCCGCGTCAGCGGGGGTCTGCGCTCGCCTCGGTGCACATGCGCCCTGGACGACGAGGGCCTGGTGGTCGACTTAGAAGCGAACGGGTCCGAGGCCGCCGTGATGGTTCGCATCGGCACCTCCTAGGTACACGAGCGGGCGGTGCGCCACTGATGGCGCCGTCGTGCGGCGCCCGGATCGATGCCTATTTCGTGGGCAATGTCCTTGACTCCACAGGCAGGTGCGGCAACTCTGCTCCCAAGCCGCCCGCGCCTCGTGGTGGCCTTTGTCGTAGGGAAGGACATCACGCATGCGTCTCAAGCGGACCATCGGACTCGCGAGCGCCCTGCTCGTCGCCTCCGCCTCGCTCGCGGCTTGTGGAGGGGGCGGGTCCTCGGCCGGCTTCGGCGACTGCAAGATCACCAGCAAGGCCAACAGCATCAAGATCAGTCCCGCCAAGTCCGGGACGCTCACCGTGGAGACCACGCTGCCAGCCCAGGGTTGGTGGAACGGCAAGACGCCCTCCAAGATCACCAGTGGCTACGAGTACTGCATGGCTGCCGATCTAGCCAACATGGCGGGGCTGAAGTCGGTGACGGTTAAGAACGTGAACTTCGCCCAGCTGACCGCCGGTCACACCAGCAACTTCGACCTCGCGCTGGCAGAGATCTCGATCACTCCCGAGCGAGCCAAGGTCGTGGACTTCTCCAAGCCGTACTTCGACTCCAACGTCGGGGTGCTGGTGAAGTCCGACTCCGACGCGAGTGAGTCGAACATCAAGACCAAGCGCGACGCGGCCTACAGCGGCACGACGTCCGTCGACTTCCTCAAGGACACCCTCGGTGTCACGCCGAAGGTCTACCCGAACTCCCAGGCCCTGTACCAGAGCGTGCTCTCAGGCTCCGCCGACGCGGCCTTCCTCGACACAGCCATCGTGCTGGCCGAGGCGAAGGCGTCGAACGGGCAGCTGAAGGTCGTGGGGCAGTACAGCACCGGTGAGAAGTACGGCGCGATCTACCCCAAGGGGTCGGCGAACGAGCAGGCTCTGGACCAGGGAATCTCGACCCTGCTCTCCGACGGCACGCTCAACAACCTTTCGAAGACCTACCTGGGCCCAGCCTTCGGTGGAGACCCGAACGACGTGCCTATGTGGACCGTGCAGTAGACGACGATGTCTTCCACCGGGCTCGTCACGGACGAGCTTCAGCCGAGCCCCGAGCCGGCGGCACCACCTGACGTGACCCGCATCGCGGTCGTCGCCGTCGTCCTGACGGCGGTGGCGACCGCGGGAGCGGCGTACGAGGGCTCCCTGATCCGGTCCTACAACCACAACAGCGCGGTTTCCACCATCGTGGCGGTCCTGATCGTGCTCGCGAGCGCTCTGGCGTGGTGGTCGTGCGTCAAGTCGCTGCGCGCGATCCCCGCTCGATCCTCCCTCATCAGGGCGGGGAAGCTGGTCGACGCCCGACGGCTCGCCGCCAGGGGGCGTGAGGACGCCCAGATCGCACTGGGGTACGCCGTTGCCGGTCTCGTCGTCATCGGGATCTTGCAGTTCGTCTTCGGCAATGACGGCGCTGTCGCCAACACGTTCTTCGACTGGGGGCCGATCGGAAAGGCCTTCGGAGACAGCCTGAAGGCGTTCTGGACCAACATCTGGGTCGCCTGCGTCGCAGAGGTGGGCGTTCTGATCTTCGGCCTGCTCTTCGCGATCATGCGCATGCTGCCCGGGCGGGCGGGAGCCCCGCTGCGCCTGATCGCGGTGCTCTACTGCGACATCTTCCGCGCGATCCCGGCGATCGTGCTGATCTACATCATCGTCTTCGGCACCCCGCTGGCCATTCCGGCCGCCGGTAGGTGGCCGGGCGCTCTCCTCGGCGCGATCGCCCTCACGATCACCTACACCGCCTATGTGGCGGAGGTCTACCGCGCCGGTCTCAGCTCCATCCACCCCAGCCAGAGTGCCGCGGCGCGGTCCCTCGGCCTGAGCTACTCGATGACACTGCGCACCGTCCTGGTGCCACAGGCGGTTCGGCGGGTCATCCCACCACTGCTCAACGACTTCATCGGGCTCCAGAAGGACACGGCCCTGCTGTCGATCGGAGCGGTGGCCGAGGTTTTCTTGACCACGACGTTCTTCCAGAACACCTACTTCAAGATCTCTCCCGTGGTGCTCGCGGCGATCTTCTTCATCGTGATCACGATCCCGCAGGCCCGGTTCGTCGACTACCTGATCGACCGTGACGCGGCCCGAAGGGCAGGGAAGTAGCGATGTCCTTCCTCGAGATCGACGACGTCCACAAGTCCTA
>DATBBE010000072.1:0-9302 GCA_036271155.1 Nocardioides sp.
GCCACGGACGGTTCATCACGCTGGGTGGGTGACCCGGAACATGGCTAGCGGAGTTCACCTGGCCCAGTGCGGGTTCGACCACTCAGCGTGATGAACCGTCCACCGACCACCCCCACCGCAGGACCCCACCACCTCGATAGCCTGCCGCGCATGTCCACCGAAGGCAGCAACAAGGCAGTCGTCGCGGCGCTCCTCGCCAACAGCGGGATCGCGGTGACCAAGTTCCTGGCGTTCCTGCTCACCGGTGCGTCCTCGATGCTGGCCGAGTCGATCCACTCGGTGGCCGACTCGGGCAACCAGGGGCTGCTGCTGCTCGGGGGGCGCCGGTCGCGTCGTGACCCGACCGAGGAGCATCCCTTCGGCTACGGCCGCGAGCGCTACGTCTACGCCTTCATCGTCTCGATCGTGCTGTTCAGCGTCGGGGGCCTGTTCGCGCTCTACGAGGCCTACCACAAGGCCCACGAGCTCCACGCCACCCACGGTCACCCGCCCGACTCGCTGCTGGACAGCCGGTGGGCCTGGGTGCCGATCGTCGTGCTCCTCGCCGCGATCGTGATGGAGGGCCTGTCGTTCCGGACCGCCATCCGCGAGACGGCCCACGTCAAGGGCGAGGCGTCGTACGTCGAGTTCGTGCGCCACGCGAAGGGCCCCGAGCTGCCGGTGATCCTGCTCGAGGACCTCGCAGCCCTGTGCGGGCTGGTGTTCGCGCTGCTCGGGGTGAGTCTCTCGCTGCTGACCCAGAACCTGTGGTGGGACGTCGTCGGCACGGGGCTGATCGGGCTGCTGCTGGTCGTCGTCGCGATCGTGCTCGGCATCGAGACCAAGAGCCTGCTGCTCGGGGAGGGTGCCTCCACGGTCGTCGTCGGTCGGATCATGGACGCCGTCGAGGCGACGCCGGGCATCGACCGCGTCGTCCATCTCAAGACCCTGCACCTCGGGCCCGACGAGCTGCTGGTGGCCGCCAAGATCGCCGTCCCACCGGCGGTGTCGGCGCAGACCATCGCCGAGACGATCGACGCAGCCGAGGCCTCCATCCGTGCGGTCGAGCCCATCGCCCGCGTGATCTACCTCGAGCCCGACATCGCCCGCACCTGATCCCGACGGGGCTCTCGACGGGCTCTCGACGGGCTCTCGACGGGGCCGGACATCGGGCCTACGGTGTGGCGATGAGAGGCCTGTCCCTGAGCCGGCGGACCCGCACGACCACGATCCTCGTGGCGGCGTGCGCTCTGCTGGCCACCGCCGGCACCTGGGGTGCGGTCATGGTGCGTGCCGATGCCGGACGCGACCGGACGGTCGGTGACGCGGCCGACTACGGGCCGCTCTCGGCGGACCAGTACGCCGCGGCCGTCACCGTCGCCCAGCACCAGGCCGACCGGCTCGGGGGTCGGCTCGCGACGGCGACCGCCGTGGTCAGGCCCGGTCAGGTCAGCCAGGCGAACCTGGCAGGCAGATGCGACTCGGGAAGCATGGTGCGGATCCGCCTGACCGGTCGCTTCCCGCACGTCGCGACGGGTGGGCGCGTCGGTGCTTCGGACGGCGCGGTCACCACCGTGGACATCACGGCCGACGGCACCAGCGGCCGGGCGTGCCTCCTCACCGTGGCCACCGGCAAGGCCTCGCCGTACCGCCAGGCCGCAGACCTGATGCCGGCCCTCGACGTCGGCTGAGGGCAGGTTCTAGCCTGAGGTCATGCGTCATCCTTCCGGCCACATATGAGTCCCGGCCGGGGCACGTCACCGCCGCTTCGTGGCGCACGTCCTCGGCTACCACGCCTCGCGCGACTTCGTGCCGCTCTACGCGGTGTACTCCCTCCTGTTCGCAGACCACGGCGTCACCGCTGCCCAGATCTCGGTGCTGTTCGTCATCTGGTCGCTGACCAGCTTCGTCTGCGAGGTTCCCTCCGGCGCCTGGGCCGACAGCTTCGACCGGCGTCGCCTGCTCGTGCTCTCGGCCGTGATCTACGCGACCGGCTTCACCTCGTGGGCCCTGTGGCAGAGCTTCGCCGGGTTCGCGGTCGGCTTCGTCCTGTGGGGGCTGTCGAGCGCGCTGATGTCCGGCACCTTCGAGGCCCTGCTCTACGACGAGCTGGTCGAGCGGGGAGCGCCGGAGAGCTACCCGGCCCTGATCGGCTGGGCGCAGTCGACGGCCCTGCTGGCCAACCTCGCCGCGACCGCCTCGGCCGCCCTGCTGCTCCACGTCTCGGGCTACCAGCTGGTGGCCTGGACGTCGGTGGCCTTCGCCGTGGTCCAGGGTGTGCTCGCCGCGACGCTCCCGGTCTCGCACCGCGCGCGCCACGCGCCGCGCCAGGGAGCGACGGAGATCCCCGGGGGGCTGGTCGAGACCGAGGAGGCGGCGTCCCAGTACGTCCGGATGCTCCGGGCCGGGCTGGCCGAGTCACGGCGGCATCCCGACGTCCGCCGCGTGCTCCTGCTCGCCGCCACGATGGTCGGCCTGACGGCGTACGACGAGTACTTCCCGCTCGTCGCGCGCGCCCACCACGTCGCGACCCCGACGATTCCTCTGCTGGTCGCGATCACCGTGGCCGGGCAGGCGATCGGGACCGCCCTGACCGGCTGGTCCGCGCGCGCCGGCGGACGCACCGTGGGTGCCGTCCTGGGGGCTGGCGCGGTCCTCGTGTCGGCCGGCGCGCTGGTCACGCCGTACGCCGGCTTCGTGGCCATCGGCATCGGCTACGGGATGCTCAACAACGCGATGCTCGTGGGGGAGACGCGCCTGCAGGACACGATCACCGGACCCGCCCGCGCGACGGTGACCAGCGTGCTCGGCCTGCTCGAAGAGGTCGTCGCGCTGCTCGTGTACGTCGCCTTCGCGCTGGCCTCGCACGCACTCGGCTTCCCTGCTCTGGTCGCCCTGCTGGGCGTCCCGGCCCTGGTGGTCGCGGCGGCCGTGGCGCGCTGGCTGCCCGGTCGGGCGTCGCTCGCGACTGCCACGGTCGAGGATTCCTGAATCCGGGCACGGTCGTCCTAGGCTTCTGGGGTCCGCGCCGGGAGATCTCGACGATGCGCAGATGCGCAGCGCAGACGGCACCACCTCTGAGGAGGAGAACTTCATGGACTACAAGGTCAAGGACCTCTCGCTGGCCGACTTCGGCCGGACCGAGATCACCCTCGCCGAGCACGAGATGCCCGGTCTGATGGCGATGCGCGAGCGCTACAGCGAGACCAAGCCGCTCGCCGGCGCGCGGATCGCCGGCTCGCTGCACATGACCATCCAGACGGCCGTGCTCATCGAGACCCTCGTCGCCCTGGGCGCCGAGGTGCGCTGGGCCTCGTGCAACATCTTCTCGACCCAGGACCACGCGGCCGCCGCCGTGGTCGTCGGCCCGGACGGCACTGTCGACGACCTCCGGGGTGTCCCCGTCTTCGCCTGGAAGGGCGAGAGCCTGGAGGAGTACTGGTGGTGCACCCAGCAGATCCTCGTGTGGCCCGGCAGCACGAAGGCCAACATGATCCTGGACGACGGCGGCGACGCCACGATGCTCGTCCACCTCGGCGTCGAGGCCGAGAAGCGCGGCGAGGCGCCCGACCCGGCGACCGCCGCCAGCCACGAGCAGAAGGTCGTCTTCGGCGTCCTACAGGCGGCGCTCGAGGAGAGCGACGACCGCTGGACCCAGATCGCCGCTGAGATCCGCGGCGTCACCGAGGAGACCACCACCGGCGTCCACCGCCTCTACGACATGATGAAGGAAGGCTCGCTGCTCTTCCCGGCCATCAACGTCAACGACTCGGTCACCAAGTCGAAGTTCGACAACAAGTACGGCTGCCGCCACAGCCTCATCGACGGCATCAACCGCGCCACCGACGTCCTGATCGGCGGCAAGGTCGCCGTCGTGTGCGGGTACGGCGACGTCGGCAAGGGCTGCGCGGAGAGCCTGCGGGGTCAGGGCGCTCGGGTGATCGTCACCGAGATCGACCCGATCTGCGCGCTCCAGGCGGCCATGGACGGCTACCAGGTCGCGACCCTCGAGGACGTGCTGCCCACCGCCGACCTCGTGATCACCGCGACCGGCAACAAGGACGTCGTCACCGTCGAGCAGATGTCCCGGATGAAGCACCAGGCGATCCTCGGCAACATCGGTCACTTCGACAACGAGATCGACATGGCCGGCCTCGAGTCGTTCCCCGGTGTCGAGCGGAAGAACGTCAAGCCTCAGGTCGACCTCTGGACCTTCCCCGCGACAGAGGGCGGCGGGGGCAACTCCATCATCGTGCTGTCCGAGGGTCGCCTGATGAACCTCGGCAACGCCACCGGACACCCGAGCTTCGTCATGTCGAACTCCTTCACCAACCAGGTGCTGGCCCAGCTCGAGCTGTTCACCAAGCCCGAGGCCTACCCGGTCGGCGTCTACGTGCTGCCCAAGCACCTCGACGAGGAGGTCGCGCGACTGCACCTCGGCGCCCTCGGCGTACGCCTCACGACGCTGAGCGACGCCCAGGCGGCGTACCTCGGTGTGTCGGTCGACGGCCCCTACAAGGCCGAGCAGTACCGCTACTGAACGGAAAACCGATTCTCACCTGGCAAGATTGACGTCGTGACCCAGGCTGAGGACTCCCGCGCGCGTGTGCTCGTGGTCGACGACGACGCATCCCTCTCGGAGATGCTGTCGATCGTGCTGCGTCAGGAGGGGTTCGACTCCCAGGTCGTGGATCGCGGCGACGAGGCGATGGACGCCTTCCGCGTCTACCGGCCCGACGTCGTGCTCCTCGACCTGATGCTGCCCGGCAAGGGCGGCATCGACGTGTGCAAGGAGATCCGTGCGGAGTCCGGCGTCCCCATCGTGATGCTCACCGCCAAGGGCGACACCATCGACGTCGTGGTCGGCCTCGAGTCGGGGGCCGACGACTACGTCGTCAAGCCGTTCAAGCCCAAGGAGCTGGTCGCGCGCATCCGCGCCCGGGTCCGCCGCAACGAGGTGCCCGGTTCCGACACGCTGACCATCGGACCGCTCACCATCGACGTCGCCGGTCATGCGGTGACCCGCGACGGTCAGCCGGTCAGCCTCACACCTCTCGAGTTCGACCTCTTGGTCTGCCTGGCCCGCAAGCCCTGGCAGGTGTTCACCCGTGAGGTCCTGCTCGAGCAGGTCTGGGGGTACCGCCATGCCGCCGACACGCGCCTGGTCAACGTCCACGTGCAGCGGCTCCGCTCCAAGGTCGAGTCCGACCCGGAGAACCCCGAGATCGTCCTCACCGTGCGTGGTGTGGGATACAAGGCCGGCACGGCCGGCCAGCAGTAGGCCGACCCGTGAGCGCGGCGGTGAGCTGAGGTGGTGGCCCGAGGCGTCCCGCAGACCCTGCGGCGCGGCCTGACGTTCTGGCGCCGGTCCATCCAGGCCCGCGTCGTCGTCAGCACCGTGCTGCTGTCGGCGATCGTGGTCACCGCCGTCGGCTGGCTCCTGCTCCGCCAGGTCGAGCGTGGCCTGGTCGACCACCGGGTCGACGCCGTGCTGGTCGAGGTCGCCAACGAGGACGGCCAGGCCAGCCAGTCCCTGAAGGCCATCCCGGCCACCGACAGCGACGCGTCGAGGCAGGCCCAGTCGCTGTACCAGGGTCTGCAGACCAGCGGCTCGGCCCGCGGGTTCAGCGTCGTGGTGGTCGAGTCGGGCCGAGGCGACCAGCCGCTCGACGACCGTGGCCCGGAGGCCTCGACCCACCAGGCCGTCGACAGCGTCCCGACCTCGCTGGTCCGCCACTTCGACCTCGTGCCCGCCGGAGAGCTGGCCCCCCACCCCGCGTGGACCTACACCACGATCCACACCAAGACCGGGCCCGGGTCGTTCACGTCCGTGCCCGGCATCGCGGTCGGCAGCCAGTTCCTGATCCCGGCCGACGGCTCGACCCGGACGGTCTACTACCTGTTCCCCCTCGACGACGTACAGCAGTCGCTGGCCCTGGTGACCAGGTCCCTGCTCACCGCGGGCGTGCTGCTCCTGCTCCTGATCGCGGCCCTCACCTGGCTGCTGACGAGGCAGATCGTCACCCCCATCCGGCTGGCCCGCCGGGTCGCCGAGCGGCTGGCGGCCGGGCAGCTGCAGGAGCGGCTGCGGGTGACCGGTGAGGACGACCTGGCCCGCCTCGCCACGTCGTTCAACCAGATGGCGACCAGCCTGCAGCGCCAGATTCGTCAGCTGGAGGAGCTCAGCCGGGTCCAGCGCCGGTTCGTCTCCGACGTGTCCCACGAGCTGCGCACCCCCCTGACCACGGTGCGGCTCGCCGGCTCGGTCCTGCACGAGGCGCGGGCGAGCTTCGACCCTCAGGCCGCCCGTGCGGCCGAGCTGCTCCAGGTCGAGCTGGACCGGTTCGAGACCTTGCTGGTCGACCTGCTCGAGATCAGCAGGTTCGACGCCGGAGCGGCTGCCCTCGACCTCGACGACGTCAACCTCGCCGATGTGGCCCGCCGCGTCGTCGACAGCACGCAGGCGCTGGCGGACGCCCGCAGCACAAGGGTGGTGGTGAGTGCGCCGGAGACCCCTTGCATCGCCGAGGCCGACGTACGCCGCGTCGAGCGGATCGTGCGCAACCTCGTCACCAACGCGATCGACCACGCCGAGAGCCGCACGATCGTGGTGACCGTCGCGGCCGACGACCAGGCCGCCGCCATCGCCGTCCGCGACCACGGGGTCGGTCTCGCCGTGGGCGAGTCCGCGTTGGTCTTCAACCGGTTCTGGCGTGCCGACCCGGCCCGCGCCCGCACCAGCGGCGGCACCGGCCTCGGGCTGGCGATCTCGCTCGAGGACACCCATCTCCACGGAGGCTGGCTCCAGGCCTGGGGCAAGCCCCACGAGGGCGCACAGTTCCGGCTGACCCTGCCGCGCTGGGCCAACCATCCACTGCGGCACAGCCCCCTCCCGCTGGTCCCCGAGGACGCCGCCGAGGTGGTCGCATGACCCGCCACACGAGCGTCCGGGCGGGACTCCTGGCCGGCTTCCTGGCCGGCGGTGTGCTCCTCACGGCGTGTGCGCAGGTCCCGGAGTCCGGACGGGTCGTGGAGGCCCAGCAGCTCGGAGCGGCCGTGGCCGCGCCGGAGTACTCCAACCCGAAGCCGCCCCAGAAGGGTGACTCGCAGAGCGACATCGTGACCGGGTTCCTCGTGGCCATGACCGCGACCCCCCTGCGGATCACCACGGCCCAGAAGTTCCTCACCAAGCAGGCGAGTGCCCAGTGGGAGCCCCAAGGTGTCCTGACCTACAACGACCACACGCTGGCCCAGCCCGTGCAGCACCACCACGTGGTGGTGGTGCGGCTCCAGGGTGCCGACGAGGTCGGCTCGCGAGGTCAGTGGCAGGGCGCGCCCTCGCCGGACGCCCACCGCCTGGTCTTCCCGATGGTGCGCGAGAACAACGAGTGGCGGATCTCCCAGGCGCCCAACGCGCTGGTGATCCCGAAGACGTTCTACGACCAGCAGTACCAAGAGGCGGAGATCTACTTCTTCGACCCCAGCGGACGGATCCTGGTTCCGGAGCCGGTGCACGTCCCGCAGGGCTCGCTCGCCTCGGCTCTGGTCCGAGCTCTGGTGGGTGGCCCCAGCCGGTCGCTGACCGGTGTGGTGCACAGCTTCCTGCCGCCTGCGCTGTCGGCGGAGCCCGTCCCGGTCAGCAACGACGGCGTCGCCGACGTGACTCTGACCCTGAACGGCCAGGCACCCGGGCCCATGAGCCGGACCACGACCGAGCTGGTCTTGGACCAGCTGTCGTGGACGCTGCGCCAGGATGCCTCGATCACCGGGTTCCGGCTCAGCATCGCCGGGCACCAGGTCACCGACCCGACCGGCACGACCGAGAGCACGATCTTCCGGTTCGACACCAACGAGACCGACTCTCACGACCCGGCCGTGAGCAAGGCGAGCAGTCAGTACTACGCCCTGCGGTCCGGGCGTCTGGTCTCCGGGCAGCTGACGCATCCGACCAGCGTCGACGGGCCGTTCGGAGAGCAGCGGGTCGGGATCGGACCGTTCGCGATCAGTCTCAACGGTGAGGAGGCCGCCGGTGTGACCTCCGACGGACTCCTCGTTGGGCAGGTGTCCCAGCCCGGGCCGGCGGTCCGCGTCGTGTCCGGGTCGGACCTGCTGCGGCCCGCCTGGGACTTCAGCCACCGGCTCTGGGAGATCCAGGACACCTCGCGGGGCGCCGTCGTGAGCTATGTCCACAGAAACCGCGACCATGTCGTCCGGGTCCCCGGGATCTCGGGCCACGACGTCACGAGGTTCCTGGTCTCACGGGACGGCTCGCGGCTCGTGGCCGTGCTGCACGGACCGTCGACGGACCGGATCATGGTGAGCCGCATCCGGTACGACGCCGACGACCGACCCGAGCGTGGGACGCCGGCCCGCCGCATCCCGTGGGAGTCCAGTGGCGCGGTCCGGATCCGTGACATCGGCTGGAGTTCGCCGACGACGCTCGAGGTCCTCGACCAGCTCTCGGCCCGCCAGTCGGAGACCCGCATCCTGAACGTCGACGGGTCGACCGAGGCGGACGAGGCACCCACGACGACCATCCCCGGTCCGGCGGTCGGCCTGGTCACCTCACCGGTCGGCGGACCCCAGACGCCGTACGCCGTCCTCGCTCGCACGCGGTCTGCGCGCCGGAGCCTCTACGACCTGGCCCAGGTCGACACGACCCCGCCGTCGGTGGCGAGCATCTCGATCCCGGCGCTGCGCCACATCACCTACGCCGGCTGACGGCCGTCTTCCACAGGGGGCCGGAGGGCGCTTGTCCGCCACCGGGCGCGGTGGTCGGCTCTGAGGCGTGTCCGACGCCCTCCCCGTGCCCCACGCCATCCGAGATCTGCTGCTCGGCACCGCCTGCGTCGGCTGCGGCCGGCCCGGTACGGCCCTGTGCTCGCCGTGTGCGGAGTCGCTCGACCCGCACCCCGCGCCCGCGTGGCCCTCGCCGGCGCCACCCGGGCTCAGCGAGCCGTGGGCGGCCACGGCGTACGCCGGCACGGTCCGGGCGATGGTGCTGGGTCACAAGGAACGCCGGATGCTCGGACTCGCCGGTCCGCTGGGCGACCTGCTCGCCCTGGCCCTGCACCACGCCCTGGCCGCGCTGGTGTGCGGTCCCGGCGATCCGGCGCCGCTGGTGCTGGTCCCGGTGCCCTCACGCCCGGGCACGGTGCGACAACGCGGACACGACCCGACCACCAGCCTGGTGCGGTTCGCGGCCGCCCGGCTGACGCACGAAGGACACCCGGCGTCGTGTGTGCGCCTGCTGCGCACCCGACGTGGTGTCGAGGACCAGTCGGGCCTCGACGCGCCGGCCCGGGCCCGCAATCTCGCAGGCG
>DATBBE010000073.1:0-31516 GCA_036271155.1 Nocardioides sp.
ACTGACGCCACGATCTGACACGGCGCGCCCGCCGGTGCTGGCGGCGCCCTTGGCCCCGGTGGGAGCGATGCCGGCGGTCCCCGCGCCCCAGCCGCCCCGATTCGGGACCTGAGATGTCTCGCTCGGAAGACGTCAGCCGCAGACCGCGCTTCTCCATCGTGGTCGCGACCTACAACGTCGCGCCCTTCTTGGGTGAGTTCATCGACTCGATCGAGGGACAGGACTTCCCGCTCGACCAGCTCCAGGTGATCGCGGTCAACGACGGTTCGACCGACGACTCCGGCGCCATGCTCGAGGCGTGGCGGGCGCGGCGCCCCGAGCTCGTCACGGTGGTCACGAAGCCCAACGGGGGTCTTCCGTCCGCCCGCAACGCGGGGCTGTCGCACATCCGCGGCGAATGGGTCACCTTCACCGACCCCGACGACATCCTGGACAGCCACTACTTCTCCGAGGTCGACGGCTTCCTGACCAGACGGCCCGGGGCCTACATGGTCGCGACCAACCGCGCCCCCTTCAACGAGCTGACCGGCCAGGAGCTCTTACACCCCCTGCGTCGTCACTTCGTCGCCGGCGTCAACCGGCTGCGCGACCTGAACGTGGACACGGGGCACTTCCACGGGCACGCGGCGTCCACGTTCTTCCGCACCGACGAGATCCAGCGCGCCGAGCTCATCTTCGACGAGCGGCTGCGGACCACGTTCGAGGACGGCCACTTCTGCTCGGTCTACCTCCTCCACGCTCCGCGCCCGACCGTCGCCTACCTGCCGGACGCCGTGTACCACTACCGCAAGCGTGGCGACGGCACCTCCCAGCTGGACCGCAGCTGGGCGGACCCGAGCCGCTTCACCGACGTCCTGGAGCACGGCTACCTCGCCCTGCTCCGAGCCGGTGCGGATCGGTACGGCCGCGCGCCCGTCTGGTTGCAGGGCATGGTCATCTACGAGCTCGGCTGGTATCTGAAGATGAACGAGCGGATGTCGGCGCCGACCGCCGCACAGGGTGAGACCGTCGCTCGCTACCACGAGCTCATGGCGCAGCTCTGCGCCCTGCTCGACCGCTCGGGGATCGACACGTATCGCGCCACGCGGTTTCCCGCGATCTGGCGCGAGATGTTGGAGCACGGCTACCGCGACGAGCCCTGGCACACGCCGTACGCCGTGGTCGACCGGCTCGACGCCGACCAGAAGCTGGTCCGGATCACCTATCGCTACACCGGCGAGCTCCCCGAGGAGACCTTCGCCGTCTACAGCAAGCACGTCGAGCCGGTGCACGCGAAGATCCGCGACGTCCGGCTCTTCGACCGCACCCTGCTGCACGAGCGGATCGTGTGGCTGCCGTACGGCACGGTGCGGGTCACCGTCGACGGCGAGAGCCTCGAGGTCCGCACCAACGATCCGAAGCCACCTGACTACCGCCTGACGTCGGCCATGATCCGCAAGGGTTTGGCCCGCGAGCCCGACGAGGAGGTCGAGGAGGACCCGGACTCCGTGCCGTCGGCGGCCGACCGCAGGCTGCTCCGACTGGCCCGCAGCAAGCTGGTCCGTTGGTACTTCCGCGACGCCTGGGTGCTCATCGACCGCGTCTTCAACGCCGACGACAGTGGGGAGCACCTGTTCCGCTACCTCCGGGAGAGTCGCCCGGAGGTCAACGCCTGGTTCGTCATCGAGCGCGGGACGCCGGACGATCGACGGCTGCGGCGCGAGGGCTACGGGCGCCGGATGGTGGCCCATGGGTCCTGGAAGTGGAAGCTGCTGATGCTGAACGCCGTCCAGGTGGTCTCCTCGCACATCGACGAGGTCGTCGTGCGCCCGAAGGAGATCCGGCGACTGACCGAGCCGCACTGGCGGGTCGCGTTCCTGCAGCACGGCGTGATGAAGGACGACCTGTCGACCTGGCTGAACCACAAGAACATCGACATCTTCGTGACCAGCACGCCCGCAGAGTGGCACTCCGTGGTCGACGACCACACGACGTACCGCTACACCGAGCGCGAGGCCAAGCTCATCGGGCTCCCTCGATTCGACCGCCTGCTCGAGGCAGGCAAGCGCTTCGGGCCGGACCAGCGCGACCTGATCCTGGTCGCCCCGACCTGGCGACAGTGGCTCTCGGAGTCCGAGCCGATCGTGACGGGCCGGCACGCGGTCCGTGAGGAGTTCGCGGAGTCGGAGTACGCGCGGGAGTGGTCCGCGGTGCTGAACAGCCCGGAGCTGGCGGATCTCGCCGAGCGTTCGGGGCTCACCATCGCCCTGCTGCTCCACCCCAACTTCCAGGATTCCGCCCGCCTCGACGTGGGGCCGCACGTACGCCACTTGTCGTTCGAGGGCCAGAACGTCCAGGAGACGTTCGCACGCTCACGGGTGCTGGTCACCGACTACTCCTCGATGTTCTTCAACGCCGCCTACCTCGAGCGTCCGGTCGTCTACTTCCAGTTCGACCATGAGCGCGTCAACGCCGGGTGGCACCTCGGGCGTCACGGCTACTTCGACTACGAGCGAGACGGCTACGGCCCGGTCACCTTCAGCGCCGACCAGGCCGTCGCCGCCATCACCAAGACGGTCGAGAGCGGTCCCGAGCCGGACCCGGTGTACCTCGACCGGATCCGTGAGAGCTTCCCGCAGCGCGACGGCCGGTGCAGCGAGCGGGTCGCGGACGCCATCATCGAGTCGATGGGCCCCGCCTTCGGAGGGCCTCGACCCTCCTTCGGTGCCGCGGTGAGAGGCCGCCTGCGCCGGACCGCGGACCGCGTGGCCGCCCCCTTCCGTCGCCGGACGTCGTGACGCTGGCCGTCGCCCCGCGCTACTAGGGTCGAGGGGTGGACCTCCCCGTGATGCCCCCGGTGCGACCGATGCTGGCCAAGAGCGTCAAGGGGATCCCCGACCCCGCGAAGTACGACGGCCTCAGCTTCGAGCCCAAGTGGGACGGGTTCCGCTGCCTGGTGTTCAAGGACGGCGACGAGGTCGAGCTGGCCAGCCGCAACACCAAGCCGCTGACACGCTACTTCCCCGAGGTCGTGACCGCGATGCGGGAGCAGCTGCCCGAGCGCATCGTGCTCGACGGCGAGATCTTCGTCGCGCTGCGGGGGGACGACGGCGTGGACCGGCTCGAGTTCGAGGTGCTCCAGGAGCGCATCCACCCGGCCAAGAGCCGCATCGACATGCTCGCCGAGAAGACCCCGGCCGGGTTCGTGGCCTTCGACCTGCTGGCCCTGGGTGACACGGCGTACGTCGACCGCCCGTTCGCCGAGCGCCGCGCGGCTCTCGAGGAGGCCCTCGGCGAGTTGACCGGCCCCGTCTTCCTGACGCGGACCACGACCGACCCGGCCAGGGCCGAGGAGTGGTTCCACCAGTTCGAGGGCGCCGGGCTCGACGGGGTCGTCGCCAAGCCGCTGGACGCGCCGTACGTCGAGAACGCACGCACGATGCTCAAGATCAAGCACGAGCGCACCGCCGACGTCGTCGTCGCCGGCTACCGTGAGCACAAGACCAGCACGCCCGAGCGACCGCTGCTCGGGAGTCTCCTCCTCGGCCTCTACGTGGACGGCGAGCTCCAGCACATCGGCGTCAGCGCGAGCTTCACCGAGGCCCGCCGGGCCGAGCTGATCGAGCAGCTCCAGCCCCTGGTCGTCCCGATCGAGGAGCATCCGTGGGGTCGGTGGGCGGAGTTCCTCACCGCCAACCCGGACCGCGTGCCCGGCACCCAGAGCCGCTGGAGCCAGGGCAAGGACCTCAGCTTCACCCCGCTGCGACCCGATCTGGTGATCGAGGTCGCCTACGACCACATGGAGGGCCGGCGCTTCCGCCACACCGCGCAGTTCCGCAGGTGGCGCACCGACCGCGACCCCGAGAGCTGCGGCTACGAACAGCTCGACGAGCCCGTCTCCTACGACCTGACCGACGTGCTCGGGGCGGGACCGGGCGGCTGAGGGTCGTGGCCTACGCTTCGCACGGACGTGTCCACGAGCGCCGGGAGCCTAGATGAGCGACACCGACACCTACACCGTCGTCCTGCTGGTCGAGCAGGCTCTCTCCGATGCCGACGCCCGGCAGGTCCGCTCACTCCACGAGGGCCTCGACGAGAAGGTCGCCTACCACGTGCTGCTGCCGGTCGAGGACGCCGCGGCCCGCATCGAGGCGGCGATGGGCTCGGTCGGCGGCGACAGCATGACCGGTGCCCGGACGCTGCCCGATCCCGAGACGATCGAGTCGGTCCGCGAGGCGAGCGAGGAGCAGTCCTCCCAGGAGCTGGCCTCGACCTTGGCCGCCTTGCGCGGCGCCGGCGCCACGGCTGACGGTGACGTCGTCGACGACGACCCGATCGACGCGCTGGCTGCTGCCGTCGCCCGGCTCGACGGACGCGAGGCGATCATCCTGACCCGGTCCCACGTCGTCTCGGAGTTCTTCCATCTCGACTGGACGTCGCGAGCCAGGCGAGCCATCGGCGTCCCGATCCTCCACCTGCTCGAGCACGAGAACTTCGACGAGCAGGCCGGCTCCGGCGAGGGCATCACGGGGTTGTGACCGGCGCCGAGGGCATCTTCTTGACCCATCGGGACACGCCGAGGATCCGTCGCCACTTCGAGCGACTGGTGACCGAGAGCGCCGGCCTGGTGAGCTGGCACCTCGTCCTCAGTCACGACCCCTACCCACGGCCGGAGGCGCCGTTCGCCTACGCCGACCCCGCCGAGGTCATGCCGGCGCGCTACCGCGCGATGGAGGTGCACGGCGGCGTCCAGGGCGGCTTCCTCGACACGCTCCTGGTCCCGGTGCTCGGAGGTCTGGACGGCGGTCACCTGTGGCTGTGCGAGTACGACGTCGACTTCGCCGGTCACTGGAGCGAGCTGCTGGACCCGGTCGCCGACCACGACGCCGACCTCCTGACCACCACGGTCATGTACCGCCACGAGCAGCCGAAGTGGCCCTGGTGGCGCACCGCCGCCGCGCCACCCGACGTACCCGCCGACCGGTGGGTGCGGTCGCTGAACCCGCTGATGCGGGTCTCCCGCCCGCTGCTCGACGCCTACGCCGACGCCATGGCCGACGACCGCTGGGCCGGGCACTACGAGTTCACGCTCGCGACGGTGGCCAGTGCCGCGGGTCTGCGGATCGAGGACCTCGGCGGCGAGGGGTCGTTCGTGCCGCCCGGCCGCGAGCGCAGCGTCTACGTCGGGAAGTCACCGGCAGGGCGGCCCGCCGACCTGACCTTCGGGTTCCGGCCGGTGCGGCCGAGCTACTTCCACGAGGCCCCCGACGAGTTCGAGCAGCCGGGCATGCTCTACCACCCCGTCAAGCCGGGAGTGCCGGCATGGAACCGCGAGACGATGAACTCCCGCGACGAGAGCGACTCCTAGGACGACGTGCCGAGGGAGCCCCCCGAGTCCCTCGCCCGCTCCCGGTGGTGACGCTGGTTGGTGCGAAGCAGGCGGCGCAGGCGTTGCGCGGCGACCGGGTCGAGTGCGTCACCACGCCGGTCGAGGACGTCGAGGAAGGCGTGGGTGCGGGCGCCGACCCGGGGCGGCTTCACGACCAGGTCGATCAGGAGCTTCACCGGCCCGGAGCCGTCGCCCGGCGCGGTGAACTCTCGGGACGACGGGTCCGGGATCCAGCCCGACGCGTTGGTGGCGTGCAACCGGTGGTCGATCAGCGCCTCCGGCAGGTTGCGTCGCTGGCCGAACGCTGTCGAGAGGAGCGCGACCCAGAGGTCGTGCGAGATCGGCGAGTCGGCCGGCGGCCAGCCCCAGAAGTCGACGAAGCCGCGGGTGACGGCCATGCTGCAGCCCTTCAGGGCGGCTACGGGCGGGAACCCGCGCTCGGCGAGGACGGCGTAGTAGGACGGTGCGATCTGGGAGCCGTCCTCGGAGTCGAGGGCGAAGTCGTGGAAGAGCGCCTGCGGCCTGCTCCGCCCGCGCACCCGCTGCAGCACGGTCGCCAGCTTCAAGGGCCGCCAGGTGTCGTCCTGGTCGGCGAAGAAGATCGTGCCACCCGAGCACGCCCGGCTGGCCGCCACGAAGTTCTGCGCGTAGCCCAGCCGCGGTCCTCCGGCGATCACGTCGACCCGGAACGGCACCCGCCGGGCGAACGCGTGCAGCAGGCCGACCGTGCCGTCCTCGGAGGCGTCGTCGCGGATCACCAGCTCGTCGGGCGGGCGGGTCTGGGCGGCCAGGCTCTCCAGCATCTCCGGGAGGTAGCGCTCGCCGTTGTACGTCGCCATCGCGACGGAGACCGAGGGGCGGCCGGTGACCACCGACCTCCACGAACGCATGCCGAAACCCTAGGGGTGGCAGGGAAACCACACCTGCTCCCCCGCCGAGTCCCGCCCTAGTCCGCGACCCGGTTGCCCTGCTCGTCCCAGTGGGACTCGACCTTCTTGCTCGGCTGCACCCGCGGCGGCTCACCCGGCATCTTGGGGTAGTCGGGCGGGTAGTTGAGCTCGACGGAGCCCTGCTCCTCGAAGAGCCGCAGCAGCGGCTCGAGGGAGTAGTGCTCGTCGTCGATGGTCGACCACGGGTCGCCGTCGGCGAGGCGGTCGGGGACGGTGAAGAGGTTGTAGTCCTTCGGGTCGGTGACGCCGGCAAGCTCCGCCCAGGTCATCGGGGTCGACACCGGCGCCCCGGGGATCGGCCGCAGCGAGTAGGCCGAGGCGATGGTGCGGTCGCGGTTGTTCTGGTTGAAGTCGACGAAGATGCGGGCACCTCGCTCCTCCTTCCACCAGTTCGTGGTCACGCCCTCGTCGCGGCGGGCCAGCTCGCGCCCGAAGCCGATGGCGGCGTGCCGCAGGTCCACGAACTCCCAGCGCGGCTCGATCCGGACGTAGACGTGGATGCCGCGGTTGCCGCTGGTCTTCGGGTAGCCCTTCAGCCCGAGCTCCTCGAGCAGCTCGCCGGCCAGTCCCGCGACCCGCACTGCGTCTGCGAACGTCGTACCGGGTTGCGGGTCGAGGTCGATCCGGAGCTCGTCGGGGCGGTCGACGCTGGTCGGGTCGTCGAGAGAACGGCGTACCGGCCAGGGATGGAAGGTGAGCGTGCCCATGTGGGCGCACCAGACCGGCACGGCGATCTCGGTCGGGCAGATCTCGTCGGCGGTGCGACCCGAGGGGAAGGTCACCTGCACCGACTCGAGATAGTCGGGAGCCCCCTTGGGCACCCGCTTCTGGTAGAACGCGTCGGCGTCCTTGTCCTGCGGCCCGGTGGCGAGCTTCATGCCCGGGCGGACGCCGGAGGTCCAGCGCTCCAGCGCCGTCGGCCGGTCGCGCAGGGCCCGCATCAGGCCGTCGTCCACGCCGGCGAAGAACTCCGCCACCATCAGCTTGGTGACCTCGGGCGTGCGCTCGGTCGCCTCGTAGATGACGCGGTCGGGGCTGCTCACCCGCACCGCCCGATCGCCTGCCTGGACCTCCGCTGCGGGCACCTTCGCCATGTCGCGAGGCTAGCCCGTCATGGTTTCGTCACCCGGTCGACGGCCCCCCGCTGGTGCGCGCCCGTATCCTGGAGGCATGGGCTACCAGGTGGAGAAGACCGACGAGCAGTGGCGTGAGGAGCTCTCGCCGGAGGAGTACGCCGTGCTGCGCAAGGCCGGCACCGAGCGGCCGTTCGTCGGGGAGTACACCGACACCGAGACCAAGGGCGTCTACTCGTGCAAGGCGTGCCACGCGACGCTCTTCGAGTCCGACACCAAGTTCCACTCCGGCTGCGGCTGGCCGAGCTTCTACCAGCCGGTCACCGACACCGTGGAGTACATCGAGGACGTCTCCGCCGGCATGAAGCGCGTCGAGGTGCGCTGCGCCAACTGTGGATCCCACCTCGGCCATGTCTTCCCCGACGGCTACGGGACGCCCACCGGTGACCGCTACTGCATCAACTCGATCGCGATCACCCTGCAGCCGGCCGAGCAGCCCGCCGAGACCTCCTGACCCCTCAGGGGAGGCGAGCCAGCAGGTCGTCCACGGACGTGCGCGCGCCGGTGTAGAACGGCACCTCCTCGCGCACGTGTCGTCGGGTCTCGGACCCACGCAGGTGACGCATCAGGTCCACGATCCGCGCGAGGTCGTCGGCCTCGAAGGCCAGCAGCCACTCGTAGTCGCCGAGCGCGAAGCTGGCGACCGTGTTGGCCCGGACGTCGGGGTAGTCGCGCGCCATCTTGCCGTGCTCGGCGAGCAGTCGGCGGCGCTCGGCGTCCTCGAGGAGATACCACTCGTAGGAGCGCACGAAGGGGTAGACGCACACGTGGGCACGGGCCTCCTCGTCGGCGAGGAACGACGGGAGGTGGCTCTTGTTGAACTCCGCCGGGCGATGCAGCGCCATCTGCGACCAGACCGGAGCCAGCCGGCGCCCGAAGGCAGTGCCCCGGAGCAGGTTGTACGCCCCCTGGAGCTGCTCGCTGGTCGCGGCGTGCCACCAGACCATCACGTCGGCGTCGGCGCGGAGCCCGGAGACGTCGTAGGTGCCGCGCACCACCACGTCGTCGGTGGCGAGCTTCTCGTACAGCTCGGTGACCTCGGCTGCCTCGCCGACGCGGTCGGCGCCGCCGTCGCGCGCACCGAAGGGCTCGGCGAGCCGGAAGACCGACCACATCGTGTAGCGGATGGTGTCGTTCAGCTCGCGGGTGCGGGCGGCGTTCGTCTGCTCGTGCTCCGGCTCTGCCATGCCCTCATTGTGCCGCGAGCACCTCAGCGGCCGCCCGGTGGGCGGAGCCGATCACGGCGGGGATCCCGACGCCGTCGTACGCCGCGCCGCAGACCGCCAGCCCGGGCACGCTCGCGACCGCCGCCCTGATCCGGGCGACCCGGTCGAGGTGGCCCACGGCGTACTGCGGCAGCGCGCCTCCCCACCGCTGGACGTGGGCGTCCACGGGCACGACGGGCCGGCCGGTGGCCAGGGCGAGGTCGCCCACGACCCGAGCCACCAGCTCGTCGTCGCTCGCCTGGAGCGCCACCTCCTCACGGTGACGGCCGACCGAGGCCCGCAGGATGCGAAGGTCGGAGGCCGCGCCGACCCACGCCCACTTCGAGAAGGAGTACGTCGCCGCCTTGATCTGCCGGCCGTCCACGGCCGGCACCAGGAAGCCCGACGAGCCCCCGACCTCGAGGTCTGCCACAGCCAGGGTGATGATCGCCATCGAGGCGTACTCGACCTCGGCCAGCTCGCTCGCGGCCTGCGGCGCGACGTCTGCGAGCAGACGAGCGGACGGTGCCGCCGGTGTCGCCAGCACCACGCGCGCGGTGTCGAGGGTCTGCGGGCTGCTGGCCGGGCCCACGGTCAGGCGGAAGCCCGACGGAGTGCGCGTCAACGTGCGGACCGTCGCCCCGGTGCGCACCTCCAGCCCGGCAGCGAGCAGCGGCGGCAGCCGTCCGAGGCCGCCCTCGACCCCCGCGAAGACCGGAGAGCCTGACGTGGGCGGCAGCGCGGCCACCCCGCCGAGGAGCGACCCGTGCTCGCGGAGCAGGGCGATCACCTGCGGCATCGTCGCTCGCGCCGAGAGCGCGGTGGCGTGACCGGCGTACACCCCGCCGAGCAGTGGCTCGACCAGCCGGTCGACGACCTCGGGGCCGAGCCGCGGGGCCAGGAGCTCGGCGACGGAGAGGTCCCGGTCCCCCAACGGCAGGCGGGTCTCGTGCGCGGCCCGGGTCAGGCCCTCCCTGGACAGCACTCCGGACTCCACGAGGGAGTGGAGGTCGAGGGGGACGCCGAGCAACGTCCGTGGCAGCGGCCGCAGCGCCCCGCGCGTCCACAGCAGCGACGCGCTCGAGGCGGGATGCACGACCTCGACGCCGAGCTCGCCCGCCAGCCGGACCCCCTCGGGACGCCGGGCGAGCATCGACTCGGCGCCCACGTCGACCTCGACACCCGCCACGGAGCCCAGGCGCAGCTTGCCCCCGATCACGGGCGACCCCTCGAGGACCACCACGGACAGACCCGCCGCCGCCAAGGCGTGGGCCGCCGTCAGGCCGCCGATGCCGCCCCCGACCACGACGGCATCGGGCCGGGAATCGCTTCGTGGATCGGGCACGGCGCCACTCTCCCACCCGGGTCGACTCCTATCCTGGGGCGGTGGCCAGCGCGCTGTTCGTCGTCCCGCCGCTGCTGCTCATCGCCG
Organism: Nocardioides sp.; assembly: GCA_036271155.1. GTDB lineage: Bacteria > Actinomycetota > Actinomycetes > Propionibacteriales > Nocardioidaceae > Nocardioides. The sequence goes on from DATBBE010000073.1 coordinate 10,089, forward strand.
TGCTCCTGGTCAGCGCCGTCGCCAAGATCCGCGACCCGCGCGACACGACGTCGGTCTTCCGCCAGCTGGGGATCCCCGGCATCCTGCTGCGCTTGCGCGCACCACGCCTGCTGCCGTATGCCGAGCTGGTGCTGGCCGCACTCCTCGCGGCCCTCCCACGCGGGCCGTGGTACGTCGTCGCCGCCACCGCCACGATGCTGCTGTTCGCCCTCTACTTCCTGGTGATCCTGCGTGCCCTGCGGCTGCCCTTCCCGGTCACGTGTCCCTGCTTCGGTCGACTCGGGCTCGGCCAGGTCACCGGGCTGACCCTTGCCCGCAACGGCGTGCTCCTCGCACTCGCCCTGGTCACGTGGGTCGCCGCCTGGCGAGGCGACGGGGTCGTCCAGCGTCTCGGTCGGCTCAGCGGCCGCGCGTGGTGGATCGGAGCCCTCGTGGTCGCGGTCCTGGTGGTGGCGGTCGTCGTCCGCAGCCGCAGCCGACGCAGCCGACGGTCGGGACCGACCCAGGAGGAGCTGGACCCTCTCGCCTACCGCCCGCGGCCCAGCCCGGCCGGCGAGCTGCACGGTCCGACCGGCCCGGTCCAGGTGTGGCAGCTCAGCGACTCCGCGGCGCGGATGTTGGTGTTCTGCGACCCGACCTACGACGACGACGTCGTGGCCGCCTCCCGCGCGTGGGCCGCGCAGGTCGCACCCGTGCGCGTGCACGTGGTGGCGGAGACGACACCCGACGGCTCGTGGGACGACGACGTCCTCGTCGACCCCGCCGGCGCCTATCGACGGGCCTTGGGCGTGAGCTCCCCCACCGCCGTCCTGCTCGGCACCGACCGGATGCTCGCCGGTGGGCCCGCCGACGGGGTCGCCGAGATGACCGCGCTCGTCGAGGCCGTGGCCGCCGAGCTCGGCGCGACGGACCCTCGGTAGGGGCTCAGTAGCCCTGCACGAACTCCGTCAGGCGCTCCAGCCGGGCCGGGTCGGTCGAGGGAAGGACGCCGTGACCCAGGTTGAACACGTGCCCCTTCGCGGCCCGGCCGGCGTCGATGATCTCGGCGGCTCGGGCGGTCATCAGCTCGGTGGGTGCGAACAGCAGGGTCGGGTCGAGGTTGCCCTGGACGGCACGGTCGCCGACCAGGGGGATCGCGGCCTCCAGCGGCATCCGCCAGTCGACCCCGACGACGTCCGCCCCGGCCTCGCCCAGCAGCGGCAGCAGGCTGCCGGTGCCGACCCCGAAGTGGATCCGCGGCACGCGGTCGCCGACCGCGGACAGCACGGCCGCGGAGTGCGGCAGCACCGACCGGCGGTAGTCGTCGGGGGTGAGCGCACCGGCCCACGAGTCGAAGAGCTGGATCGCCGCGACGCCGGCCTCGACCTGCACGCCGAGGTACGCCGCGGAGATCCCGGCGATCTTCCCCAGCAGTGCGTCCCAGACGTCGGGGGCGCCGTACATCATCGCCTTGGTCAGCACGTGGTCCTTCGACGGACCGCCCTCCACCAGGTACGACGCGACCGTGAACGGCGCGCCCGCGAAGCCGATCAGCGGGGTGCCGCCGAGCTCACCGATCAGCGAGGTGATCGCCTCGGTGGTGAACGGGACGTGCTCCGGGGTCAGGTCGGGGATCGCCGCGACGTCCGCGAGGGTGCGCACGGGGCTCGCCACGACCGGCCCCACGCCCGGCACGATGTCGAGGTCGACACCGACGGCCTTCAGCGGCAGCACGATGTCGGAGAAGAGGATCGCCGCGTCCACGCCGTACCGCCGCACGGGCTGGAGGGTGATCTCCGTGACCAGGTCGGGGGTCATGCACGACTCGAGCATCCCGACGCCCTCGCGGACCCGCAGGTACTCGGGCAGCGAGCGTCCCGCCTGCCGCATGTACCAGACGGGCGTGTGGTCCACCGGCTCGCCGCGCACGGCGCGCAGGAAGTCGCTGTCGTGAACCAGGTCCCGGGCGGCCGTCATGGGCGAATGCTGACACTCGACCCGGCGTGTGCGCACATCGGCCACCACAGGCCCGGCCTACTGTGAGCCCATGGTCGTCGGTAGCGAGGCACGCCCGGGCTCGGGTGCGCCACCGGACCCACCGGAGTTCACCGAGGCGGTGCGCGCGATGGGTCAGGCGCGGATGCGCCCGGAGGTGCTCTGCGAGCCGATGCCCGCGCCTCAGCGGATCGCGCCGTACGCCGCAGCCTTGAGCGCCGACGTCACCGTCGACGGCAACGACGTCAGCACCGGCCGGATCATCCTGCTCCACGACCCCGACGGGAACGACTCCTGGGACGGCACCTTTCGCTGCGTGGCCTACGTGCGGGCCGAGATCGACCTCGAGATGATCACCGACCCCGCCCTGGCCGACGTCGGCTGGACGTGGCTGACCGAGGCCCTGGCCGCCCACAGCGCGTCGTACGCCGCCGCGTCGGGCACCATCACGCGAGTCGCGACCGACAGCTTCGGCGCGATGTCGGAGGACGACGGGAACGCCCAGATCGAGATCCGGGCGTCCTGGACCCCCGAGCTGGTCGACGGCCGCCTCGACGTCACCGGCCACGTCGAGGCCTGGGGAGAGCTCCTGTGTACGGCGGCGGGACTGCCGCCGGTCCCCGAGGGCGTGACCGCCATGCCCAGCCGTCGTGGCCGGCGCGGAGCCGGTCACTGACGAGCGCCCCATGAAACCCGACCCCGACGACCTTCCCGAGAGCTCGGCCGCCGCGCTGGCCGACGCACTGGCAGACGCGCCCGCGGCCGAGCCCACGGAGGAGCCCGCGCCGCCGCCGGCGCCCCTCCTGGGCCTCCGCGACGGGCTGCCGCCGCTGACCGACACCCCGCCGGCCTTGGCCGACGCCTGCCGGGCGCTGGCCGGCGCGACCGGTCCGGTTGCCATCGACGCCGAGCGCGCCTCGGGCTACCGCTACTCCTCGCGGGCCTACCTCATCCAGCTCCGGCGCGAAGGCGTCGGCTCGTTCCTGATCGACCCGATCGGCTTCGACTCCCTGGCACCGCTCCAGGAGGCGCTGGCCGGCACCGAGTGGATCCTCCATGCAGCGACCCAGGACCTGCCCTGCCTCAACGAGGTCGGTCTGGCGCCGGCCGCGCTCTTCGACACCGAGCTCGCCGGGCGGCTGCTCGGCTACCCGCGCGTCGGGCTGGCCACGCTCGTGGAGACCCTGCTCGGACAGCGCATGAAGAAGGAGCACTCCGCGGCGGACTGGTCGACCCGACCCCTCCCGGAGCCGTGGCTGGAGTACGCCGCGCTCGACGTCGAGGTGCTCATCGAGCTCCGCGACGTCCTGGCCCGCGAGCTGCAGGAGGCGGGCAAGGACGAGTGGGCGCGCCAGGAGTTCGACGCCCTGCGTAGCTTCACCCCCGCGGTGCGCAGCGAGCCGTGGCGGCGTACCTCGGGGCTCCATCGGGTCCGAGGCCGCCGGCTCCTGGGCGCCGTCCGCGAGCTGTGGGAGGAGCGCGACGAGCTCGCCCGCTCGCGCGACGTCTCCCCGGGCCGCATCATCGGCGACAGCGCGATCGTCGCAGCCGCCGTCGCCGACCCGGCGACCCGCGCCGACCTGCTCGCGACCAAGGGGTTCCACGGCCGTGGGGCGCAGCGGTACGCCGAGCGCTGGGTCGAGGCACTGGCTCGGGCGCGAGCGCTCCCCGAGGAGGAGCTGCCGGTGCGCGCGCCACGCACCGATGCGCCACCGGCTCCCCGCGCCTGGGCGGAGCGAGACCCGGTCGCGGCCGCGCGGCTCGTGCTGGCCCGAGACGGCATGGCTCGATTGTCCGAGGAGCACCAGGTGCCGGCCGAGAACCTGCTCTCCCCCGACACCGTGCGCCGGGTCATGTGGGAGCCGGCCGGCCCGGACCCCGAGGCGATCGAGGCCCAGCTGCGCGAGCTGAGCGCCCGCGAGTGGCAGATCGGGCTGACGACGCAGATGCTCGTCGACGCGGTGACTGCCGCTCAGCCGCCCGACTGACCAGGGCTCGGGCTGGGTCCGAGTCTCGGCCCCAGGATCCGGTACGACGCGCGGTCGATGCGTGTCGTCGTACGGGTGACCTGCGACGCGTCGCCTTCGAGCAGCTTCTCGATCAGCGGGTCGACCGCCAGCTCGAGGTCGTCCCAGTCGGGGACGTCAGGTGGGTAGACCATGCTCTTGACGCTGAAGGTGAAGACCGACGCGTGGCGGGGCAGCAGCTGTGGCTGCTGGAAGGCGTCCGAGAGCGCGACTGTCTGGTTGGCGGGCTGCAGGTAGCCACCGAAGGAGACCAGAGCCAGGGCTCCCGGTGAGGTGGCATAGACCAGGAAGTCGGCCGCGGTCGAGACGTCGGTGGGGTGCTGGGAGAGACACAGGCCGGTGAGGTTGCCCACCGTGGCCGGGGTGCCGAGGCTCGGCATCGGCATCACGTCGAAGTTGAGACCGGGGGTGGAGCGGAGGTCAGGGACCATCCGGCGGGTGCCCTCGAGGAGCGCGAGCTTGCCGCGCATGAACCACTCCAGCGGCGTGTGTCGCTCGAGCTGGGCCTGGGTGAGCATCGCGCCCGGCGCGTGCAGCGCCCGCACGGTCTGGGTGATCGAGCCGACGTTGGTGTCATTGGAGAGGGCCAGCGACGTCGGCTGGGTGGAGCTGTCGAAGAGGTCGCCGCCGCCGGAGTAGACGAAGGGGGCGAGCCCGACCAACGTCGGGTCGAGGGAGATGCCGGCGACCCCCGGGTGATGCTGGGTGGCCCAGCGGGCAGCCGCGGCGAACTGGTCGAGCGACCAGCCCTGGCCCGGGCTCGGTGGGTTCTTGACCCGCGCGAGCCGAACCAGCTTCTTGTTGTAGTAGACGACCGACGGCTGCACGCCGTACGGCAGGCACTCCAGGCGGTTGTCGCTGCCGAACGCGGTGAGGCTGCTGCGGGGGAACTCGTCTCCGAAGTCGAACCCACGGTCGTCGAGGAGCTGGTCGACCGGCTGTATGAGGCCGTGCTGGACGAGGTAGGTCAGGTGGCGCCGGTTGGCGATGAAGACGTCAGGCACCTTCTCGCCGTCGCGGAACGCTCCCAGCATCGCGGAGTCGTTCGGCCAGGACTCCACCTTCACCGTGACCTTGCGCGAGAGCGGGGCATAGGTCTCTGCCATGGTCTTGTACTGGTCGACCTCGTCCTCGGAGCCGATCACCCCGAAGGTGAGCGTCTCGGGTGGCAGCTGTGCAGGTGCCGAGGACGTCGGGGCCGTCGCCGTGGACCCCGATGTCGTGGGGCTCTGCGGGGAGGACGCCGACGAGGAGTGCGAGCCGCAGGCTGCGAGCAGTCCGGCGACGAGGGTCACGGCGAGCGCGAGGGCGGAGCTCCGGTGTCCACCCCCGCCCGAACTCGCCCGCACGGCCGAAACCCTAGTGGCTGACGAAAACAAGCGGTGCGCCGGACCGGGAGCGCCTCACGGCGCGTGGCCGCTCGTAGCGGCTGATGTTGGGACCCGGGGCTGCCGCGGCCCGGCGCACCTCGACCATTGTAACGAGAGCCGTCCCCCACGCATTCCGAACTCCCCGGTTTCGGGGAGGGCCCGTCTCGATACTTCGCAGCAGTACGCACCGCGACACGCCGGGAAAGAGGTGCGAAACGCTGCGAAGTATCGGGCAGGGGGTCAGGTCAGGTGAGGTGGCCGGCGAGCTCGAGGCGGGCGGCGCGGTCCAGCTGGTCGGCGACGGACTGCATGCGAGCCGCTGCGAGCGTGTCACCTTCGGGGAGCCCGGCTCGTCCGGTGGCCACCACGCGGGCGAAGGCCGCAGCCCGCAGGAGTACGTCGGCGAAGTCGCCGCCGGCGATGCCGCGCAGCACCTCGTCGACCATGGCACGCAGCTCGTCGGGCCCGGGAGGGTCGGCCACACCGGCCACCACCTGGTCGACGGCGGCCCGCTCGCGCCCGGCGTCGAACTCCCGCGCCACGCCGGCCGGGTCGGCGTACACCCAGGACCGCAGCAGGTAGAGCCGCCACAGGCAGCCCGCGACGGTATCGGCCGGACGGCCCGCCCACGCCTCGGCGATCGTCTCGATGCCCTCGCTGTCGGCAAGATGGAGCACCCGCTCGGCGACCTCGCTGTCCGCGGAGTCGCGGGCGCCACGCACCAGCAGCCGCGCCGCCCGGTCGGCCGCCTCGGCCAGCCGGCGCGGGTCGTCGCCGCCGGGGATGCCCTCGAAGAACCGGTCCCCCGGGGCGAGCGGGCGATGGTACGGGCGCTCGGTCACCGCTCCACGGTAGCGACCGGCCTCGTGCGTCGTGGGATAGTCCCGCAGGTCAGCCGGCCAGGACCTTGCGGATGCGCTGGTCACTGACGTGGCCGTCGGTGCCCAGCTGCTGGGCGAAGAGCGAGACGCGGTACTCCTCGAGCATCCACCGCGCGCGACGCAGGGCCTCACCCGGCGGCCGCCCGGACTGCAGCGCGGCCATGTGGTGGAGGTAGGCCTCGTCCAGGGGCCGCACCTGGTCCATGAGCTGACGATCACGGGCGACCTGGTCGGCGAGCTGCTCGCGGCGGCGCCGGATCGCCAGGAGGTACGTCGGAAAGCGGCGCAGCCGGTCGGCTCCGGCCTCGGCCAGGAACCCGGGGCCGACCAGCCGGGCCAGCTGCTCGCGCATGTCCTGGAGCGCCGGCAGGGTCGCCAGCTCGGCACGCCCGCTCAGCGCACGGTCGGTCTCGCGCCAGTCGGCCAGGACGCGGAGCACGTCGATCAGCACCTGGTCGGCACGCGACGCCAGCGCATCCCGCCCGGCCGCGACCAGCGCGGCATACTCCTCCGGCGTGCGCACGGGCGGGTGCGCGTCGACGACGTCGGAGAGGACGGCGGCCCGCACGTCGTCGAGCAGGTCGCCCACCGAGGGGTACGGCGAACCGGCCAGCCCGAGCCGCTGGGTGGTGTCGAGACGCCCGGTCGGGTCGGCGGCGAAAGGGAGCTGACGCACCAGCAGCCGGCGTACGCCGTGCCGGTGCCGGGCACCGGCCTCCTCCGCGGACCCGAACACCCCCAGCCCGACCGTCGTGCCCTCGTCGATCAGAGCCGGGAAGGCCAGCACCTCGTGGCCGGCCCGGCGCTGCACGATCTCGGTCGGCAGCGAGCCGAAGGTCCAGTCGGTCTGGCCGGTCGCGCCGTACCCACTCTCGCCCGCGACCGCGGCGAGGGCGGCGTCGAACTGCGCCTCCAGCGGGGCCTTCAACGCGTCGAGGTCCTTCCCGCGGGCCTGCTCGTCACCCTCGTCGTCGAGCACGCGGTACGTCGGCTGGAGGTGCGACGGCACCTTGCTCCAGTCCCACGCATCGCGCGGGACGAAGACACCGGTGGTCGAGCGCGCCCATCGCTCCAGGGCGTCGAGCAGGGGCTCCTCCCCCGGCGGCGTCGCGGCCAGGAAGTCGCGCGCCTTGTCGGGAGCCGGGACGAACGAGACGCGGAGGCTCTTCGGCAGGCTGCGGATCAGGCTGGTCACCAGCTCGTGACGCACTCCCGGCACGTTCCACGAGAAGTCGTCGGCATCGACGCGGTTCAACGTCGCGACCGGGACGTCGATGGTGAGGCCGTCGTCGACGGAGCCGGGCTCGAAGTGGTAGCTGATCGGGAAGGTCAGGCCCTCTCCCTGCTGCCAGGTCTCGGGGTAGTCCTCCTCGCGCACCTGCTCCGCGGTGTCGTGGGTCAGCATGTCGGGGTCGAAGGTGAGCAGGCCGGGCCGCTCGCGTCGCTCCCGCTTCCACCAGGTGTCGAAGTGCGCGCCGCTGACGACCTCCGCGCCGACCCGCTCGTCGTAGAAGTCGAACAGCGTCTGCTCGTCGACGACGATGTCGCGGCGGCGGGCACGGTGCTCCAGCTCCTCCGCCTCCTCGAGCAGCCGGTGGTTCTCGGCGAGGAACGGATGCCGGCTGGACCACTCGCCGTAGACCAGGGCGTGCCGGATGAACAGCTCGCGGCTGAGCGCCTGGTCGACCCGGCCGTACTGCACGAGCCGGTCGGAGACCAGCGGTACGCCGTACAGCGTGACCCGCTCGTAGGCCATCACCGCGGCCCGCTTCTTGGCCCAGTGCGGCTCGCTGTAGCTGCGTTTCACGAGGTGGTCGCCGAGCCGCTCGGCCCACTCCGGCCGGATCGCGGCGTTCTGCCGGGCCCAGAGTCGGCCGGTCTCGACCAGCTCGCCGGACATCAGGTACGCCGGGTTCTTCCCCCGCAGGCCGCTCCCGGGGAAGATCGCGAACCGCGTGCCACGCGCCCCGAGGTACTCGCGCGGCCCCCGTCGTCCGCCGGGCGAGCCTGTCGAGACCTTCTCGCGCTCCTCGAGGACACCGACATGGGACAGCAGGCCGGACAGCAGGGCCTGGTGGATGCCGTCGGCGTCCGGCACCTCCGCGACCCCGCCCTTTCCGAGGTCGACCTTGAGCTCCTTGCACACCTGGCGCAGCTGCGACTCGAAGTCCTGCCACTCGCGGACCCGCAGGTAGTTCAGGAACTCCCGCTTGCACATGCGCCGGAACGCACTGCTCGAGAGCTCGCGCTGCTGGCTGCGCAGGTGGCGCCAGAGGTTCAGCCAGCTCAGGAAGTCCGACGCGGGGTCCTTGAAGCGGGCGTGCAGCTGGTCGGCCTGCGCCTGCTGCTCCAGCGGCCGCTCGCGTGGGTCCTGGAGCGACAGGGCGGCCGCGATGACGAGGATCTCCCGCACGCAGCCGAGCCGCTCGGCCTCGAGGATCATCCGGCCCAGCCGTGGGTCGATGGGCAGGCGGGCGAGCCGCCGACCGAGTCTGGTCAGACGCTGGCCTTCGGCCACGGCTCCGAGCTCCTGGAGCAGCTGGACGCCCGAGGTCACCTGCCGCCGGTCGGGTGGCTCGACGAAGGGAAAGCGGGCGATGTCGCCGAGCCCGAGCGAGGCCATCTGCAAGATCACCGAGGCCAGGTTGGTGCGCAGGATCTCCGGGTCCGTGAACTCCGGACGGCTCTCGTAGTCCTCCTCGGAGTACAGGCGGACCGCGATGCCGGCCTCGACCCGGCCGCAGCGACCCGAGCGCTGGTTGGCCGAGGCCTGGCTGATCGCCTCGATCGGCAGCCGTTGGACCTTGGTCTTCATCGAGTAGCGCGAGATGCGTGCGACGCCGGTGTCGACGACGTACCGGATCCCCGGCACCGTCAGCGAGGTCTCCGCGACGTTGGTGGCCAGGACGACGCGGCGTGTGGTCTGTGGATGTGTGGAGAAGACGCGATGCTGCTCGGCCGCGGAGAGTCGCGAGAAGAGCGGGACCACCTCGAGGGTGCGTCCGGCGTCGGGCTTCAGGTCCGCGAGGGCGTCGGCCGTGTCGCGGATCTCTCGCTCGCCGGGCAGGAACACCAGGACGTCGCCCGGCCCTGCGCGGGACAGCTCGCGAACGGCGTCCACGATCGCCTCGGTCTGGTCACGGACGACGACCTCGCCCTCGTCGTCGACATCGGTCGAGCCCGTCGAGACCACCAGTGGTCGGTAGCGGAGCTCGACCGGGTAGGTGCGTCCCGACACCTCGATGACCGGAGCGGGCCGACCCGCTCGGTCTGCGAAGTGGCGGGCGAAGCGGTCGGGATCGATGGTCGCGGAGGTGATGATCAGCTTCAGGTCCGGACGTCGGGGCAGCAGCTGTCTGAGGTAGCCCAGCAGGAAGTCGATGTTGAGGCTCCGCTCGTGGGCCTCGTCGATGATGATCGTGTCGTAGCGCTTCAGCTCCCGATCGCGCTGGAGCTCGGCCAGCAGGATGCCGTCGGTCATCACCTTGACCCGCGTCTCGCGTGAGGTGCGGTCGGTGAAGCGCACCTGGTAGCCGACCTCGGTGCCGAGCTCGGTCCTCAGCTCGGAGGCGAGCCGCTCGGCGACCGACCGGGCCGCGATCCGACGCGGCTGGGTGTGTCCGATCAGGCCGCCCCGCCCGCCCTCCCCACGACCCTGACCACGACCCTGCCCCCGACCCAGCTCCAGGCAGATCTTGGGCAGCTGCGTGGTCTTGCCCGATCCGGTCTCGCCCGCGACGACTACGACCTGGTGCTCCCGGATCGCCGCCGCGATGTCGTCACGCCGCCGGCTGATCGGCAGCTCTGCCGGGAAGGAGATGTCCACAACGCCGGTGATTCTCCCCCATGCCGCCGACGATCTCCCACCGAGTTGTGCCGGAGTTCTTGGCCCCAGTGGGTGCGAGGTGGGTCAGCGTCCGCTCTGCCCCTGGCCGAACTGCTGGTTCGGCTGGCCGTTGGGCGCCTGGCCGTTGGGCGTCTGACCGTTGGGGGCCTGGCCGTTGCCGGGTCGTTGGGGGAAGGCGCCGCCGTGCTGCAGGAAGCCCCCGGGCGCGCGGCCGAAGCCGTTGTGGTCGTCACCGGTGGCCCGTCCGAGGACGAAGCCGCCGAGGCCGCCGACGATCAGGCACGCCAGCGACGTCGCCACGACGGCGCGCATGCCCATCACCTGGTCGGCGAACCGGGGCCGCTGCGCGGCGGCGTACGCCGGGTAGCCCGCGGGCAGGGGCATCGCGTACGCCGGCTGGGCAGGCTGCGGGGCCGGGGCCTCCGGCTCGATCGGAGGGGACTGGTCGTCGCTCATGTCAGCAGTGTGCGCTCGATTGCTGTGCCAGACCTGTGGAATCGGTCAGAGACGGTCGTGACGCGCAGACAGGGACCTCACAGGAAACGCACAGTCTCGTCGTCCAGGCTGAGCACATGGAGCTCACCCGCCCGGACGGATCACCCTTGCGCGTGCTGGTCGTCGACGATGAGGTCAACATCGCCGAGCTGATCGGGATGGCTCTGCGCTACGAGGGCTTCGAGGTGTCCGTGGCGCACAACGGCGCCAAGGCCGTGTCGACGGCGAAGTCGGTGGGGCCCGACGCCGTGGTGCTCGACATGATGCTCCCGGACTTCGACGGCCTGGAGGTCCTGCGCCGGATGCGCACCACCGACCCCGACGTGCCCGTCGTGTTCCTGACGGCCCGCGACGCCGTCGAAGACCGCATCGCCGGGCTGACCGCGGGCGGCGACGACTACGTGACCAAGCCGTTCTCCCTCGAGGAGCTGGTGGCGCGACTGCGCGGCCTGATGCGGCGTACCGGCGCCCGGCGGGCCGAGTCGGCGTCCGTGCTCACCGTCGGCGACCTCGAGCTCGACGAGGACAGCCACGAGGTCCGCCGCGACGGCGACGAGATCTCGCTGACGGCGACGGAGTTCGAGCTGCTCCGCTTCCTGATGCGCAACCCGCGGCGCGTGCTGTCGAAGGCCCAGATCCTCGACCGCGTCTGGAACTACGACTTCGGCGGGCAGGCCAACGTGGTCGAGCTCTACATCTCCTACCTGCGCAAGAAGGTCGACGCCGGGCGGGAGCCGATGATCCACACGATGCGCGGCGCGGGGTACGTGCTGAAGCCGGTGTCATGAGGCGTGCGTTCGCGTCTCTGACGTCGCGGCTGGTGCTGACGACCGTCGCGCTGGTGCTGCTGGTCTCGGTGCTGATCGGCACCGTGACGACGTTCGCGATGCGCAGCTACTTGACCGGTCAGCTCGACCAGGACGTGAACGCCGCCCTCATGCGGGCCGAGTTCGCTCGCGGCGACACCCTCGGTAGCGACCCGCTCGGCGCCCCACCGCCGGGCCGTTCCCCTCGCGGTGAGGACGGCGCACTGAGCGCGTTGCACTATGCCGACTACGAGCCGTGGTGGCTCGGCACGGTGTCGACCCAGCAGGCCAGCGGGCACGTGACCAGCCCCCAGCTGAGCAGCTCGGTCGTGACCGAGCTGCGGAGCGTGCCGACTGACGGCCGTCCGCACACCGTGCACCTCGACGGCCTCGGCTCCTACCGCGTCGTCGTGGCGACCGACGGCCGGGCCGTCGCCGGGCTGCCGACCGAGGACGTCGACGACATCATCTCCAACCTGGTCTGGTGGGAAGTCCTCCTCGCGCTCCTCGCGGTGGCAGGGGCGGGCGGCGCCGCCGCGCTCGTCGTACGGCGTCAGCTCCGGCCGTTGCGGCAGGTTGCGTCCACGGCCCACACCGTGGCCGGTCTGCCACTCGCCGAAGGCGAGATCGCGATCGCCCCGAGGGTGCCCGAGCACCTCACCGACGAGCGCACCGAGGTCGGCCAGGTGGGCGCGGCGCTGAACACGCTCCTCGTGCATGTCGAGAGCTCGCTGGCCGAGCGGCACCGCAGCGAGCAGCAGGTGCGGCAGTTCGTGGCGGACGCCTCGCACGAGCTGCGGACGCCGCTGACGACCATCGCCGGGTACACCGAGCTCGCCCGGCGGCGGCCCGACGACGCCGAGACCGTGCGGACCGCACTGGGCAAGGTCGAGGAGGAGTCGGGGCGGATGACCGGCCTCGTCGAGGATCTCCTCCTCCTGGCTCGCCTGGACGCGGGCCGGCCTCTGGAGCGGCGGCCGGTCGACCTGTCCCGCCTCCTGATCGAGGCCGTGTCGGACGCTCGCGTCGTCGCGCCCGACCACCGGTGGCAGCTCGACCTGCCCGAGGAGTCGCTCGAGATCGTCGGCGACGGACAGCGGCTTCACCAGGTCGTGACGAACCTGCTCACCAACGCCCGGAAGTACACCCCGCCGGGCACCACGGTGACCGTCACGGCGTCCGCTCACTCCTTCTCCGTCCACGACGACGGGCCCGGGTTCGCACCGGGGCTCGCGGAGCAGGCCTTCGAGCGCTTCTCCCGGGGTGACGTCGCCCGCAGCCGTGGCTCCGAAGGGGGAGCCGGCCTCGGACTCTCCCTCGTCGACGCCGTCGTGACCGCCCACGGTGGCTCGGTCACCCTCGACTCCCACCCCGGCTCCACCACCCTCACCGTGTCCCTTCCGGGATAGTCCCCGACGTTTTGGTTGGATTTCGGGCCGAAAAACAACCGAAACGTCGGGGACTACCCCTTCACAGGCACCCCACAGGCCGGCGAGGGGGGCCTGCCAGTCGGGTCGGTGACCGTGGGCACCATGACGTCGGAGACCTCACCCGCCCACCCCGGCCTTGCCCGCGACGCCCAGCCCGCGGAGTACCCCATCGGGCATCCCAAGGCGTACACGGCGTACCCCACGGGGCATCCGGAGTCCCCAGCCCAGGACCACGGGCCGGGTGGATGGCTCCGCCGCGGAGGGCGCGCCGGCCGCGGGAACGACGCGGGTCGACCGCACCTGCCGGCCGACCGCGCGGCCCTGGCCGTTCTCCTCCTGGCGACCGCCCTGCTCTACCTCTGGGGGCTCGGGGCGTCGGGCTGGGCGAACTCCTTCTACTCCGCCGCCGCTCAGGCCGGGTCGGCGTCGTGGAAGGCGTTCTTCTTCGGCTCCTCCGACGCGGCCAACAGCATCACGGTCGACAAGACCCCACTCGCGCTGTGGCCGATGGGCCTGTCGGTGCGGATCTTCGGACTCTCGTCCTGGAGCATCCTGGTGCCGCAGGCCCTCGAGGGTGTCGGCGCGGTGTGGCTGCTGCACGCGACCGTCCGGCGTACGACGGGCTCCTCACTCGCAGCCTTGACCGCCGGCGCGACGATGGCGCTCACCCCGGTCGCGGTGCTGATGTTCCGCTTCAACAATCCCGACGCGATGCTGGTGCTGCTGCTGGTCGCCTCGGCGTACGCCACCCTGCGCGCCGTCGAGGCCTCCGCGAGCCCGACCGGCGCGCGGGCTGCCCGGTGGCTGGCTCTGGCCGGCGTCCTGGTCGGCCTCGCGTTCCTGGCCAAGATGCTCCAGGCCTTCCTCGTCATCCCACCGCTGGTCCTGGTGTACGGCGTGTTCGCCGGTGTCACCTGGCGCCGCAAGGTGCTGCACCTGCTCGCCGCGGCGGGCGGGCTGGTCGTGTCGGCCGGTTGGTGGATCGCGATCGTCTCGCTCTGGCCGGCTGCCTCCCGTCCGTACATCGGCGGCTCACAGCACAACTCGATCCTCGAACTCACGCTGGGCTACAACGGGTTCGGACGGCTCGACGGCTCCGAGACGGGCTCGGTCGGCGGAGGCGGAGTCGGCGGCACCGGCAACAGCGGTGGGCAGTGGGGTGCGACCGGGTTGCTGCGGATGTTCAACAGCGAGCTCGGCAGCCAGGTCGCGTGGCTGCTGCCGGCCGCGCTGGTCCTCGGCGTCGCCGCCCTGTTCTTCACCCGCGGCCGACGGCCGCTCCAGGCAGGACTGACCCTGTGGCTCGGCTGGCTCGTCGTCACCGGGCTGACGTTCAGCCTGATGGCCGGGATCTTCCACCCCTACTACACCGTCGCGCTCGCGCCCGCGATCGGCGCCCTGGTCGGCATCGGGGCCCTGGTGCTCTGGCAGCGCCGCGACTCCCTGGTCGCCACCGGCGCCCTGGGCCTCACCACCGCCCTCACGACCGCACTGGCCTTCGAGCTGCTGGACCGGGACGCCTCGTGGCACCCGTGGCTGAAGTACGTCGTCGCCACCGTCGGGTTCGCGGCCGCGATGCTGGTCGTCGCCGCCCGCCATCTCCCCCGGCGGATCGCGGTGGCGGTCGCGATCGCCGCGCTGCTGGCGGGGCTGACCGGCCCCGCGGCGTACTCCCTGGCGACGGCGAGCACGCCCCACACCGGCTCGATCCCGAGTGCCGGGCCGGCGTCGGCTGCCGGACTCGGTGGCGGCTTCGGGGGCTTCGGCGGGACTCCGCCGACCGGCCTCCCCACCGGAGGGACGACCAACCGGGCGGGCCAGACCGGGACGGGCCAGACCGGGACGAGCCAGAGCAACCGGGCCAGCGCCGGCGGTCTCCTCGACGGGAGTACGTCGAGCGCCGCGCTGAACGCGCTGCTCGAGGCCGACGCATCGTCGTACACCTGGGCCGCGGCGGCCGTCGGCTCCAACAGCGCGGCGGGCTACCAGCTGGCCACCCAGCAGCCGGTGATGGCGATCGGCGGCTTCAACGGCAGCGACCCGAGCCCGACGCTCGCCCAGTTCAAGGGCTGGGTGGCTGCCGGGAGGATCCACTACTTCATCGCCGGCGGCGGCAGCCTCGGCGGCGGCTTCGGCGGCCAGGGCACCGGTGGCCAGGGCGGGAGCGGCACGGCCTCCCAGATCACCAGCTGGGTCGAGTCGACGTACACCGCCAAGACAGTCGACGGCGTCACCCTCTACGACCTCACCACCGGCTCCTGAACCGATAGTCCGTGACGTTTGGGTCCCTTTCCGCGACGAAAACGGACCCAAACGTCACGGACTACCGCGATACCGTCGCGGGGTGACGCTCCCCGGGTACGTCGACCACCTGATCGTCGGCTCCGGCTTCGCCGGGCTGTGTGCGGCGATCAAGCTGGCCGAGATCGGCGAGACCGACTACGTCGTGATCGAGCGCGGCCACGAGGTGGGCGGCACCTGGCGCGACAACACCTACCCGGGCGCCTGCTGCGACATCCCCAGCCAGCTCTACTCGTTCTCGTTCGCGCGCAACCCAGACTGGACGTCGTCCTACTCCCCCCAACCCGAGATCCAGGAGTATCTCCGCCGCTTGGCCCGCGAGCTCGGCGTGCTCGACCGCACCGTCTTCGAGACCGAGCTGGAGCAGGCCACCTGGGACGACGAGACGCAGGTCTGGCGCTGTCGTACGACGTCCGGCGAGGTCGTCGCGAAGACGCTGGTCTCCGGCGCGGGTGGCCTCTCGGAGCCCCGGCTTCCCGCGGTCGCGGGCATCGAGTCGTTCGCCGGCCCGCTGTTCCACTCAGCCCGCTGGGACCACTCGGTCGATCTGCGGGGCAAGCGCGTCGCGGTGATCGGCACCGGTGCCTCCGCGATCCAGATCGTGCCGGAGGTGGCGCAGGTCGCCTCTCATCTCGACGTCTACCAGCGCTCGGCCCCCTGGGTGATCCCGCGCAACGACCGCCGCTACTCCCGGCTCGAGCGACTGGCCCTGCGCCGACTGCCGGGGCTGGCTCGCCTCTACCGCACCGGCATCTACTGGGCGCACGAAGGCTATGTGCCGGCGTTCACCTGGCAGCCGAGGCTGAGCGCGCCCGCCGAGAAGGCGGCCACGGTCAACCTCAGGAAGGCGATCCAGGACCCTGCGCTGCGCGAGAAGGTGACGCCGCACTTCCGGCTCGGTTGCAAGCGCGTCCTGCGCTCGAACACCTACTACCCTGCGCTCGCCTCCTCGAACGTCGACGTCGTGACCGATCCGATCGCGCGCGTCACCCCGCACGCCGTCATCACGGCCGACGGTGTCGAGCATCCGGTCGACGTGATCGTGGTCGCCACCGGCTTCTGGACCACCGACCCGCCGATCGCCCAGCGCATCGTCGGTCGCGAGGGCCGCACCCTCGCCGAGGAGTGGGCCGACGGTGGGATGTCGGCGTACAAGGGCACGACCGTGCACGGCTTCCCCAACCTCTTCGTGCTGGTCGGGCCCAACACCGGGCAGGGCCACACCAGCATGATCTTCATCATCGAGGCGCAGGTGGCCTACCTGTGCGACGCCGTCCGCACGATGCGCGACCGGGGGTACGCCGCGATGCAGCCCCGCGCGAACGCGCAACGACGATGGAACGCCGACCTCCAGCGCCGGATGAGGCACACCGTGTGGAACACCGGCGGCTGCTCGTCGTGGTACCTCGACTCCCACGGCCGCAACACCGTGCTGTGGCCCAAGTCGACGGTGACCTTCCGCCGCCGGCTCGCCCGCTTCGACGCCGACGCCTACGACATCGAGGCTGCCGCCGACGCCACCATGCCGGCATGAGGTTCCAGCTCGGTGACCCGATCCGCATCGAGATGGAGAAGTGGGGCGACCGACCGCACTGGCAGATCCCGGCGCAGTGGCTCGGGAGCGACGAGCACGGTGACTGGCTGGGCATCCCCGCCGGGTCTGCGATGAGCCGACCCGGCCATGCCATCGTCTCCCAGCACGACCAGGTCGGGCTGATCCCCCCAGCCGGCGACAGCGACGTCCGCCGCGGATGGATGGCGACGTTCCACCGCGATCCCGCCCCGACCTGGGTGTACGTCGACATGACGACGCCTCCGGTGTGGGACGGCGCGGTCGTGCGTGCGGTCGACCTCGACCTCGACGTGATCCGGATGCGCGAGGGCTGGGTGGTCATCGACGACGAGGACGAGTTCCTCGAACACCAGGTCACCCTCGGCTATCCCCCGGAGGTCGTCGCCCTGGCCGAGGCGAGCCGTGACCGGGTGCACGCCGCCATCCTCGACGAGGATCCGCCCTACGACGGGAGCCACGAGCCCTGGCTCGCCGTGCTCCAGCGCCTCACGGCCGGAACGTGAACGCCCACTGAGGAGCCCAGCCCGAGCTCGGACCGGCGTGACGGCAGACCCCCACGCGGTACGACGCATCGTCGGGCGCGACGTAGGCGATCTCCTCGAAGCCGGCGCCGGCGAACAGCCCGCGCACCCACTCGGCCGGGTCGCCCCGCTGCTCGCTGGGGTCGTGCGCCCCGGCCCTGCTCCCCCGCGTCCAGATCACCGTCCCACCCGGTCGCACCAGGGCGCGCGACGCCGCCACGCAGTGCTCGACGTCGGCATCGGAGATGTTGCCGAAGATGCCGCACAGCATCAGGACGTCTCCCATCAGCCGGTCGCGGACGGTCTCGAACGACCCCGCGTCGGCGGTGCGCACGTCGACCTCGAGGCCGGCCTCCGCCGCGGCGGCACGGGCCGCGTCCGCGAGCTGCGGGTCGAGCTCGACGAGACAGGTGTCGACCTGGGGCGCGGACCGGCCCGCGAGGACCGGGATGGTGTCGCGACCGTCACCAGCACACAGGCTGAGCAGCCGGACCGACGAGGCACCCGCTGCCGCGCGCGCATCGAGGTCGGCGCCCAGCTGACGGCGTACCTCCTCGAGGCGGCGGCTCAGATGGGAGTCGGGGTCGTCGTACTGCAGATACCACTCGTGCCAGTCACGGGTCATCGCGCGTAGCCTCCCTCAGGCTCGACCATCTCCAGGCGGACGCCGAGCAGTCGCACCGGCCGGTCATGTTCGACCCGCTCGAGCAGCGAGACGGCGGCCTCCGCCAGCACGGCGACGTCGTTGGACGGGGCCGGCAGGGTCAGCGACCGGCTGACGGTGATGAACGGGCGGTAGCGGACCTTGATGCCCACCCGCGCCGCCGGCCGGCCCTCACGGTCGATGTCGTCGACCACCCGGGCGGTCAGGGTGCGCAGCTCGGCCGGGACGACGTCCCAGGTGAGGTCGGTCTGGTAGGTCTCCTCGCGTCCGTGTGCCCGCGGCGTCCACGGCGTCGCGTCGACCGGGCTGGTGTCGGCACCACGGCCGAGCCGGTGGTACCACGGCCCCATCGTCGGCCCGATCGCCTCGGCCAGCTGGCGCGCGTCGCTGTCGGCCAGCTCACGCACCGTGTGGATGCCGAGCGCTGCCAGCCGCTTGCCGATCTTCGAGCCGATCCCCCACAGCGCGGTGGTCGGCCGGTCTCCCATCACGTCGAACCACTCGACGGCCGTCAGATAGCCGATGCCGGACCCGTCGCCCTCACCGGACTTCCCGAACGCCGTGGCGATCTTCGCGCGGAGCTTGTTGTCGCCGATGCCGACACCACAGGTCAGTGCGGTCACCCGGTGGACCGTCTCGCGGATGTGCTGGGCGAAGACCCGCGGGTCACCGAGCTCGCCGTGGCCCTCTCCCGGGCCGAGGAACGCCTCGTCCCACCCGAGCACCTCCACGACCACGGGCACGCCGCCCCATGTCAGCGAGCGCAGCGTCTCCATGACGAGCACCGAGGCCTCGTCGTACGCCGGCTTGTCGACCGGCAGGAACACCGCGTCGGGGATCTTGCGAGCAGCGACCCGTAGCGGCATGCCCGAGCCCACGCCGTGCTCGCGGGCGGCGTACGACGCGGTCGCGACGACGCCGCGCTCGGTGGGATCGCCCCGGCCACCGACGACCACCGGCTTGCCGACCAGCTCGGGCCTGCGGAGCATCTCGACCGCGGCGATGAACTGGTCGAGGTCGACGTGGAGCACCCAGCTCTCGCTCATGGGCAGGGTCACCGCCGCATCGGGGGGATCGCGTCGGTGGCCTCGCTGCCGTCCATGCCCGTGAGGAGCAGCAGGTCGGCCAGGATCGACCTCAGCTGGCCCAGGACGAGCTCGGTGTACAGAGAGTCGGTGCGCTCGACCTCGCTCGAGGCGATGCCGACGGCGATCAGCGCGGGCTGGGCGGCCGTCGCCATCCGGTCGGCGTCGAGCTCGGTCGCGACGACCTCCACCGCGGCGGCCAGCTCGACCGCCAGGGTGGCGTAGGTGTGCGGGATCGGCTGGCGTCGGTAGGCCGCCACGGCGCACTGGCGGACCATCACCCGGGTGCTGCGCAAGGTGCGGTCGAGAGGCTCGACCAGCTCAGCCATCTTCCGCAGACCAGGGGCGTGACGGATGCGGAACGGCGACGACGCGACCACGTCGAGACCCTCGTCCGCCGCGTCGCGCAGCTCGCGGATCAGGTGGTCGGTCGCCCGCGCCTCGGCGAGCAGGTCGATGGCCGGGTCGAGGTCGCCGGTCGACATCACGTTGGCGGCGGCGTAGAGCAGGTCGCGCACCTTGCGGAGCACCTTCGCCGCCTGCTCGCGCGGACGGCGCAGCGGAGCCGCGGGCACCACGGCCGCCGCGGCGAGAGCCACTGCTCCGCCGACCAGCGCGTCGGTCCAGCGCGTGAAGGCGGCGTCGGTGTTGGCCAGGAGCGTGGTCACGGTGATGGACTGCACGGCAGCCTGAGTGGTCAGGACCCGTCCCCCGTCGAGCAGCACCGCGACCGTCATCGCCAGCACCACCACGAGGGCGATCTGCCACGGCCCGGTGCCGATCACCTTCACCAGCAGGTCGCCACCGAAGACGCCGAGCGCGACACCCACCGCGACCTCGGCGACCCGGCGCAGCCGCTGGCCGTACGACGTACCGAGAGAGACGACCGCGGCCACCGGGGCGAAGAACGGGGTCGTGTGCCCGAGGACGTGCTGGGCCAGCCACCACGCGACCCCCGCGGCGACGGCACATTGAGCGATCGCCCACCGTCGGGTGCGCCACCGGTCGAGCCGGGTGGCGAGGGAGGTCCGGCCACGCACCAGCGCGCCCTCGACGGGGTGGGCCTGCATGGCGCCGATCCTCGCACGAGGCGCCGACCTCGCTTCGGCGTGCGAGGATCGGCTCATGGTGCAACCGCTCGATCCGACGGCCGCCGCCTTCCTGATGGCGGAGAACCGTCGGATGCCGATGCACGTCGGGGGGCTGCAGCTGTTCAGCAAGCCCGAGGGCGCAGGTCGCAACTACGTCAAGGACCTCTACGAGCACTTCCGCGAGTCCGACGACATCGCGCCGCTGTTCCTCAAGCATCCCGTGCGGTCCGTGCGCACCGGCGGTCAGTACGTCTGGCACGAGGATGACGACTTCGACATCGAGTACCACGTCCGCCACAGCGCGCTCCCCAAGCCGGGGCGGGTCCGCGAGCTGCTCGAGCTCTGCTCGCGGCTGCACTCCACCCGCCTGGCGACCGAGCGGCCACTGTGGGAGTGGCACCTCATTGAGGGCCTGCGCGACGGACGCGTGGCGATGTACGCCAAGCTCCACCACGCGCTGGTCGACGGTGTCTCGGCGATGCGGCTGCTGCAGAGCATCCTGACCACCGAGCCCGACCGCACCGGCATGCCGGCTCCTTGGGAGAACAAGCCGAGCACCGCCAAGATGCGCGAGGCACAGGAGCAGGCCGAGCACTCCCTGTCCGACGTACCCCTGCAGGCGATGCGTACGGCGCTCGGCATCGGCGCCGAAGCGGCCGGACTCCCGGGTGCGTTGATCAGGACCCTGCAGAAGTCCGTGCGCAACGAGACGTCGGCGCTCTCCCTCTACGCCCCACGCACCATCCTCAACCAGCCGATCACCGCTGCGCGGCGCTTCGCCGCGCAGGACTGGCCGATCGACCGGCTGCGCGGCATCGGCAGGGCCACCGGCACCACCCTCAACGACGTGGTGCTGGCGATGTGCAGCGGAGCGATGCGCACCTATCTGCTCGAGCTCGACGCCCTTCCCGACACCACGCTGGTCTCCATGGTGCCGGTCGGGCTGAAGGCGAAGGACTCCCACGTCGCGTCCGCACACGGCGGGAACGCCGTCGGAGCCGTGATGGTCAAGCTCGGCACCGACCTGGCCGACCCCGCCGACCGGCTGAAGGCCGTCCACGAGTCGATGGTCGCCGGGAAGCGGGCGCTCGCCGAGATGACGCCCGTGCAGATCCTGGCGATGAGCGCGCTCGGGCAGGCCCCGGCCATCCTCGGGCCGATGCTGCGGCTGGGCGGCGTCATGAGGCCGCCGTACAACCTCATCATCAGCAACGTCCCGGGCCCGCGCACCACGCAGTACTTCAACGGCATGAGGCTGCTCGGCACCTACCCGTTGTCGATCCCGATCGACGGGATGGCGCTCAACATCACCTGCAACTCCTACGCCGACGACATGGCGTTCGGGCTGACCGGCTGCCGGCGT
>DATBBE010000074.1:0-5298 GCA_036271155.1 Nocardioides sp.
GGGTGGTCGACCCGCCAGGCCTGACGCGTGACGAGGTACTCCAGGGCAGCGAGCCGCAGGTGGCCGTTGGTGGTGAACCGGTAGACCAGCGCCTCGGGGTGCCGGACCTGGATCTTGCCGTCGACCAGGGCGCCGTTGGCGTAGTGGATGCCCATGCCGCCCATGCCCTTCATCGCGATGCAGGCGATGCCGCTGGCGTCCTTGAGGAGGGCGTAGCCGGCCTTCTGGGCTGCTCCGGGGTGCGTGAAGCCGTGGGTGGCGGACCGCGCGACCTTGACCTGGTGGGCGACCCCCGGAGCGGCCGAGCTCGACGGTGCGAGGAACACGCCCAGCAGGGCGGCGAGGCCGAGAGCGACGGCGAAGGCGGTGCGAGCCCCGCGCATCACGAGCCCTCCTTGACCTCGTGGACCTCGTCCGCGACGAGTCCGTGGGCCTCTCGGTGCACCGTGGTGGCGGCATCGGCCGAGGGCGCCTCGACCAAGCAGAAGATGGTGTTGCTGGACTCGTCCACCCAGTAGCGCTGGTAGTTCACGTCGTACTTGTCCTGCACCTGCAGATCGGCCATGTGGGCCTTCGCGACGTCGTCGGCGGTGACAGGGCCGTCGAGGCGGTGCACGTCCATGTAGAGCGGCATGAGATGTCTCCTTGCTCGTGAGTTCGGTGTCGTGGTGGTGTCGATCACGAGCACCGTAGGGAGCGAGGATGGGTCGCCTCATCGGGTGAACTACCCAGGTTCGGGTGGCTGCGATGCCTAGGTTGTGGCGGGTATCAGACCGAGTCTCCGCGCCTGGGCCGCCGCGGCCCCGCGCGAGCTCACGTCGAGCTTGGCGAGGACGGCGGAGACGTGGTGGTCGACCGTCCGCGTGGACAGCACCAGCCGCTCGGCGATCTCCTCGTTGGTCAGCCCGTCGCACAGCAGGGTCAGCACCTCGTCCTCGCGGCGGGTCAGCCCGAACGGGTGCTGCCGGGTGCTCGCCCGCGCTCCCGTCGGGACACCGCGGTGGCCCAGCTCGCGCATGCGCTGCCGGGTACGTCGGGCGGCGGCCTCGGCGCCGAGCGCCTCGAAGCGGGCGATCGCCTCTCGAAGTTGGTCATCGTCGCCGGAGTCGTAGAGCGACATCGCGGCGTAGTAGCTGCAGCCCAGCCGCTCCCAGTGCACGGCGGCCTCGCAGTGGTCGCCCGCGAGCGAGGTGGCCCAGGGTCCGGGTGCCGGTGACGCGGGCTTGGCGCAGCCCAGCAACCGCTGCTCCCAGACACTGAGCTGGGCGTCCAAGAGGTACTCCATCTCGGTGACGAGCGACCGGACCACTGCCAGATCGGCGATCGCGGCGTCGTCATGACCGGCCAGCCAGTGCACCTCGGCACGAGCCAGTCTGGTCGTGGCGATCCACTCGGCCTCGGCCAGGTTGTCCGCCTCCTGCACGCCCGGGTCGATGATCTCAAGGGCGCCAGGCTCGCCGCGGCGGGCGCGGAGCAGGCTCAGAGTGACCTGAGAGGTGAGCAGGTTGACCGGGCTCGCCTCGGTGGCCAGGACCCGCTCGGCCAGGGCCTCAGCCTCGTCCCAGCGTCCGAGGTCGAGCAGCGCGACCGCGCGGTGCCCGCGCAGGCACGTGGAGAACGTCAAGATGTCGCGTTCGTCGCAGTAGGCGATGCCGTCGCGCCAGAAGCGCTCGCCCTCGGCGAAGCGGTACTGCGCTGCGAAGTAGGTGTAGGCGTTGGCGTACGCACGGCCGGCCTGTGCCTCGCCCCCGGACTCCAGAGCCAGCCGCAGTGCCTGTCGCATGCGGGGGGCCCAGTCCTGCCGGCAGAAGAACAGCAGGGCCGCATGGTTGTTGACGATGTCGCTGCGCAGGGCGCCGTCATCTAGTCGCTCGGCCATCTGCTCGGCGCGCAGGAGCATCGCCTCGGTCGCCTCGGGGCCCTGCGACCACAGCGTGAACGCATAGGAGGACAGGGCCCGGGCCAGCTCGGGGTCGTCGCCCAGCGGC
Source organism: Nocardioides sp. (assembly GCA_036271155.1). Lineage (GTDB taxonomy): Bacteria > Actinomycetota > Actinomycetes > Propionibacteriales > Nocardioidaceae > Nocardioides. The sequence goes on from DATBBE010000074.1 coordinate 1,989, forward strand.
TCGAGCAGCGCGAGCGCGCGCTCCTCGGCGACGATGCACTCCGGGCCGCGGCACAGGCGCCACATCACCGACGACAGCTTGCGGTGGTCGTGCCCCTCGCGGCGGACGTCGCCCAGCTCGTGCCAGATCGCGATCGCACTCTGGCGTGCCTCGGCGGCCGCCGGCCAGCGGTCGACCAGGGCGAGGGTGTCGGCGTACCCGTCGTAGAGCGCGGCCAGCTCGCGGACGTCGTCGGGTGCGAAGCGCAGCGCTCGCTCGTACTGCGCGGCCGCCTCACGGTGGGCACCCAGCTCCGCGGCATAGCGCGCGGCGACGGGGGAATAGCGCCGGACCAGGTCGGGCTGGCCGGCGGCCTCCGCGTGGTAGGCCATCCGCGCCTCGTCGTCGCAGCCTGTCTCGCACAGCGTGTTGAGCAGGGCCTGGTGTCCCGCGAGCCGCCGGTGCGGCGGCACCACGGACTCAACCGCTCGCCGAGCCAGCTCGTGGCGGAACCGGAGTGAGTCGCCGTCGGCCTTCAGGAGACCGGCCTCGAGGAGCTCGTCGAACGTCTGCAGGGCCAGACCGCCGGCGCTGGCGACCAGCTGGGGGTCGACGTGCCAGCTGTCGAGGGAGGCGAGGTCGAGTGCCGTCCGGGCGCCGTCGCTGAGCCGGGCGGCTCGGGAGAGCACGGCATCGCGTGCGGACACCGGCACCTGGGTGCCCGGCTCGCTCAGCACCTCCACGAGGAAGAACGGGTTGCCGCCGGTCAGCTCGTACAGCTCGTGGGCGGAGTACGCCGTGCCCTCGGCCAGGCGGCGTACGCCCGCTGCCGTCAGGGGCGGCAGGTCGATCCGCCGGGTGTAGCGCTGGCCGGCGAGCTCTCCCAGCGCCATCCGCAAGGGATCGGTGGGGGCCATGGCATCGTCGCGGAACGTCACGACGAGCAGGACCGGCAGGTCGCGGACCCGGCGGCCGAGGAAACGCAGCAGGTCCAGGGTCGCCTCGTCTGCCCACTGGACGTCCTCGACGACCAGGACCACCAGGCCCTCGGCTTCGTCGAGCCAGCGCAGGACGGTGTCGAAGAGCAGGTCTCGGGAAACGCCGTCACGGACGGCGTCGAGGAGCGCGCCGCCCAGCTCGCGGGCGATGTCGCGCAGGGGAGCGAGCGGTCGCGGGGTGAAGAGGCCGTCGCAGGCGCCCCAAGCCCAGGACGCGTCCGGCATCCGATGCTGGAGCTCCTCGACGAGCGAGGACTTGCCGACACCGGCCTCACCGGAGACCAGGACGAGGCGGCCCGCGCGGGCGCGCGCCTCGTCGGCATATTGGAGCAGTGACCCGAGCTGCGACTCCCTCTCGAGCAGTGTCACCACTGGATTCTCCCCTGTTATGACGTCGCCGTCCACGTGGTTCCACGGATCGAGGAGCGCGGCGCTCCGTGTCTGATACGTGAGAAGAGCCCAGCGGGTTCGGTGGGGGCTGGCTCAGGCGTGCTGCGTCAGCAGCCCCGTGTCGACGTCGTACAGGAACCCGCCCACCGCCACCCGGTCGGGGATCAGGGGATGGGAGCGGACCCGGTGGACGTCGTCGGTCAGGGCGGCCAGCTGGTCGTCCACGACGTGGAACCGCTGCCAGGACGCGTCGGTGCCCGCGGAGGCCGAGACCTGCTCGTGCAGCTCCGCCTCGGTGCTGGAGGCCATCGCACACCGGGTGTGGGGGACGACCAGGATCCGCTCGACCCCGAGCAGGTGTACGCCCAGGACCAGGGCCTCGAGCGCCTGGGGCGTGACCCGGCCGCCGGGGTTGCGGAAGATCTTGGCGTCGCCGTGGCCCAGGCCGACCATCTCCAGAGGCGTGATCCGGGAGTCCATGCACGTCACGATCGCCACACCGGCGTGGGCGACACCGTCGAATCCGCCCTCGTCGAAGTGCTCGGCGTATGCCGCGTTCGCGGCGAGGAGGTCGGCGAAGTCTTCGCTCACGGGTCGAGCCACGGACGCGAGGGTAGCCCCCGCGTCTCCACGCCGCGGAAGAGCCCGATCGCGAGGACGGCCGCCACCACCGCGAGGAGCGCTGCGCCCGTGAACACGGTGTGCTCCTGGGCGATGCCCGCCTCGCGCAGGAGATGGTCGAACGCGTCGCAGCGGGTGGTGCCACCACCGCAGACCTTCAGCGGCGGGGGCAGGTCGGCTGCCTCGGTGTAGTAGTGCCGGAGCCCCAGGGTGGTCAGGGCCGAGATGCCCACCAGCATCCCCATCATCCGGGCGACGACCACGCCGGCGCCGGCGAGCCCGTGGACGGCGGCCTCGGTGGAGGCCAGCAGGGTGGCGTTCACCGGTGCCAGGGCCAGGCCGAACCCGAAGCCGCCCACCAGCAGGGGCACGTTGGCCGACCACCCGGACAGCGAGGTCAGGCCCCACCGGCTCATCAGGAGGAACGCGAGGCCGGCCAGCACCATGCCGGCGGCCGTGACCAGGCCGGGGGAGACCGACCGGGTGAGGTAGCCACCCAGGACGGCGCCCACGGGAAGGGCCACGAGGAACCGGACGAGCACCAGGGCGGCCAGCAGCTGGGAGTCGGCGTAGACCGTCGTGCGCGCGAAGATCGGGATGTCGATCAGCGCTGCCACCAGCGCCGCACCCACGAAGAAGCTCACGAGGAGCGAGCCCCAGGCCGGCGTTCGCCGCAGTGCGCCCCGTGGCACGAGGGGATCGGGGTCGGTGCGGAGATGCCGGACGAACACCAGCGCCGCGAGGACCGCCGCGAGGAGATACCACCGGCCCTGCGGGGCGAAGACCTCGCGCCGCGGATCGGCCGTGGCGAACGCCAGGATCACCCCGCCCAGCGCCGCAGCCAGGAACAGCGCGCCGGGAAGGTCGGCGCGCACCGCCGCCCCCCACCACCCGCGCAGGTCGACGAGCGGGCGCCGGGCCGTCCAGCACCGGACGCAGAAGAGAAGCCCCAGCACCATCGCCACGATGCCCAGCGGGGTGAGCCAGCGACCGTCGCCCGAGACCGGGATGAACAGCTGCCCCCAGGTCACGTCGGCGACCAGCGCTGTCGGCTGCACCACGACCAGACCCGCGGCCGCCAGGCCCACCAGGGCGAAGGCCACCCCCGCCCAGTCGACACCGGCCCAGGTGAGCACCCTGATGTCGTCGGGCATCGGACGACGGGACTCTTCTGCAGGCTCAGTTCGGTGAGCTCCCGACGACGCCCATCGGATCGCCCCGGCCAAGGCGACGCCGACGACGAGGTTGACCCCGAAGATCACCCGCCAGTCGGAGACGGCGAGGATCAGCGCGCCGTACAGCGGGCCGATCACGGCGCCGAG
>DATBBE010000075.1:0-6757 GCA_036271155.1 Nocardioides sp.
GACTCCCAGACCTGTGTGTGCACCGGCTTGCCCGAGAGGGCGGCCCAGGTGGCCTCGCCGACGAAGTGCAGCGCGGACGGAGTCGGAACCACGGTCACCTCGTGGCCGGACTCGGTGAATCGGCGCAGCAGCTCGGCGGCCTTGTACGCCGCGATGCCCCCGGCGACCCCCAGGACCACCGACGGCCGGAGCCGCGCCTCCGGTGAGGCGTCGGGACCGGCCAGGTCGCTCATGGTCGCCAGAGGTCCGGGATCACTCGCCGGAGAAGCCCGCCTCGAGAGCGGCGGCCTTCCGGGCCTCCTCCTCGGCGGCGAGCTCGGCCGGGTCGACGTCCTCGCAGGTGAGCAGGTCGTCGTTGATCTCGCGCAGCGCGATCGAGAGCGGCTTCTCCTGGACGTGGGTGTCGACGAGGGGCCCGACGTACTCCAGCAGGCCCTCGCCGAGCTGGGAGTAGTAGGCGTTGATCTGCCGGGCGCGCTTGGCGCTGTAGAGGACCAGCTTGTACTTGCTGTCGGTCTTGGTCAGCAGGTCGTCGATCGAGGGGTTGGTCACGCCCTCGGCGGCAGGAGTGGGGGCAGACACGCAGGAGCCTCACAGAAGGTCGGGATCGGGGCGGCCAGGGAGGCCGACCATCAAAGATACCAATTCCTCCGCGGCATCGTGAATTTCGCCGTTCACGATGGTGACGTCGAACTCCTCCTCGGCGGCGAGCTCGAGACGCGCGGAGGCCAGCCGGCGCTCCCGCTCCTCCTCGCCCTCCGTGCCGCGACCGACCAGGCGGCGCACGAGCTCCTCCCAGGAGGGCGGCGCCAAGAACACCATCTGGGCCTCCGGCATCGCCGCGTGCACCTGTCGCGCACCTTGCAGGTCGATCTCGAGCAGCGCCGGGCGTCCGGCCGTCAGCGCCTCCTCGACGGGGGCCCGTGGGGTGCCGTAGCGGGCGACACCGTGGACGACGGCCCACTCCAGCAGCTCGCCGTCGGCGACCATCCGGTCGAACTCGGCGCCGGAGACGAACCAGTAGTGGACGCCGTGGACCTCGTCGGGACGAGGCGGCCTGGTCGTGGCGGAGATCGAGATCCAGATCTCCGGGTGGTGGGCGCGGATGTCGGCCGAGACCGAGCCCTTCCCGACCGCGGTCGGGCCGGCCAGGACGGTCAGTCGGGTACGCCGAGAGTCGGGGCCGGCCTCGACGCCGGGCTCAGGGACAGGGTCAGTCACTCGCCCGGGGCGAACTCGCGCTCGAGCGCAGCCACCTGCTTGGCGCCCAGACCACGCACCCGTCGGCTCTCGGCGATGCCGATCCGCTCCATCAGCTGCTTGGCCCGGACCTTGCCGACGCCCGGCATCGAGCACAGCAGGTCGACGACGCGCATCTTGCCGATCACGTCGTTGCGCTGGCCCTGATGGAGCACGTCGGAGATCGACGCCCCGGAGTTCTTCAGGCGGTTCTTCACCTCGGCACGCTCGCGGCGGGAGGCCGCCGCCTTGTCGAGGGCCGCCTGGCGCTGCTCGGGAGTGAGCGGTGGGAGAGCCAAGGCACATCCTTTGTCCAACGAGCTGTGTCGAACGAGTCCGACACGAGGAGTCGCGCGCGGATTCGACAGGGCGTCAATCTAGTCAGCCCCGCCATGCAGCGGCAACGGGACCCGGCCCAATCTAGAGGTCCAGTGGTGTGTGGCACACGTCGAGGACCTCCTGCTGCACCGTTGTCAGCGCCTGCTGGGTGTCGGAGGCCGCCAGCTCCGCCGCGGCCCTCCGGATCAGCGCGCGGTCCTCGGCACTCAGGCCGGTCGGCGGGTTCTTCGCGTCGTACGTCGCGGGGTCGACGCCGGCGTTCTTCAGGGCCGTGTCGAGTGCCTGGATGCGGGTCACCAGCAGCTGCCAGTCCTCCGCGACGTCGTCAGGAGCCTTCGAGCGGAGATCCTCGAAGATCGGCAGTGCCTCGATCAGGGCCGTGCGGTCACCGCCGTGCGCGATCGAGCCGAGGGCGGACTGGTGGTCGTGCACCGCGCCGCAGTAGCTCTGGCCGTGCCCGCACCCGCCCAGCGTCAGTGCAGCCACACCCACGAGCGCAGCGAGCGGGACGCGCGGGGCGGCCCAGGTCATCCCTGCAGCTCGCGCAGTCGGTCGTTGAGGCGGTCCGCGGCCGCGGCCAGCTGGTCGGGCCCCTCGCGCAACAGCTCGCGCGACGAGCTCGGCAGGACGTGGCGGACCCCCGCTCCGAAGATCCGGCGCAGATCCTCGATGGTGCCGCCCTGGGCGCCGTACCCCGGGGCGAGCACCGGGCCGTCGATGTCCAGGCGATGACCGCCACCCTCGATCGTGGCGCCGATCACGGCGCCGAAGGAGCCGAGAGGGTCGGCGCCGGCATTGAGAGCACGCAGATGGTCCAGGACCATGTCGGCGACCGTGCCGGACCCGGTGCGGGCCTCCTGCACCTCGGGCCCCTCCTTGTTGGAGGTGAGCGCCAGCACGAAGACACCCGCGTCGTGCTTGCGGGCGGTGTCGATCATCGGGGTGAGCGAGCCGAAGCCGAGGTAGGGACTGGCGGTCACGGCATCGACGGCCAGCGGCGAGGACGGGTCGAGGTAGGCGTCGGCGTAGGCCTGGCTCGTGGAGCCGATGTCACCGCGCTTCACGTCGAGCAGCACCAGCGCACCGGCCTCGCGGCAGGAGGAGATGAGACGCTCGAGGACGGCGATCCCCCGGCTGCCGAACCGCTCGTAGAACGCGGACTGCGGCTTGACCACTGCCACCCGCGGTGCCAGCAGCTCACCGGCCCTGAGGGCGAAGCGCTCGAGGCCGGCGAGGTCGTCGTCGAGCCCCCAGTCGTGGAGCAGCCCGGCGTGCGGGTCGATGCCGGCGCACAGCGGGCCATGCGTCTGGACGGCGTCGTACAGACGGGCTCCGAAGCTGGTCACGTGCGGTCCTCTCGTCGGGCGGTCATGCGGAGAGCTCCCTCAGGACGCGGCGGGGCCACAGGGGGCCGCCGTAGACGAGGCCGGTGTAGGCCTGCACCAGGGTGGCACCGGCCTGGAGCCGCTCGCGGACGTCGTGTGCGCTCGAGATCCCGCCGACCGAGATGATCGTGATGCCGGCGTCGCGTGAGCGGAGCAGGCGCAGCACCTCGACCGAGCGTCGCCGCAGGACCGGCCCGGAGAGTCCACCCGCTCCGAGCGCCTCGACGTCTCCGGCCGGCGTGGCGAGCCCCGTGCGAGAGATGGTCGTGTTGGTGGCGATCAGGCCCTCCAGGCCACGGTCGCGGGCCAGCTCGGCGATGGCCACGACGTCCTCGTCGGCCAGGTCGGGTGCGATCTTCACGCACAACGGCACCGGCCGGCCCGCCGCGTCGTCGGCCACGCGGCGTACCTCGTCGACCAGGGGGGCGAGGCGGTCGACGTCCTGGAGGGCGCGCAGCCCCGGAGTGTTCGGAGACGACACGTTGACCACGAGGTAGTCGGCGTGCGGCGCCAGGTGACGCGCGCTGAACGCGTAGTCGTCGAGCACGGCCCGCTCGTCGTCCTCCGGCACCACCTTGGACTTGCCGATGTTGATGCCCAGCACCGGACGCGACGCCGGGCGTTGCCCGATCCTGCCGGCGGCGCGGCGGTCACGACGGTCGAGGCCGTGCGATCGGCGCTCGAGCCTGCGTCCGACCGCCTCGGCGCCGTCGTTGTTGAAGCCCATCCGGTTGACGACCGCATGGTCCTCGGGCAGGCGGAAGAGGCGAGGCCGCGGGTTGCCCGGCTGTGGTCGGGCCGTCACCGTGCCGACCTCCACCGAGCCGAAGCCCAGTGCTCCCAGCGCGTCGATGCCCACGGCGTTCTTGTCGAAGCCCGCCGCGAGACCGAGCACGTTGCGAAACGACAGCCCCATCGTCTCGACCGGTGACGACGGAGCCCGGACGACGACGCGCGCGGCCGGGCGACCGGCCCGGATCGCCCGGAAGCCGAGGTGGTGAGCGCGCTCGGCATCGATCCGGGTGAGCACTCCCCGGAACAGCAGGTCGTACGCCGTCACGCGCGCCGCGCCCAATCCTGCAACGACCTGACCCCGATGTCTCCGCGGATGCGTGCCTCGATGCCCTGGACCGCCGCGCCGAGCCCTTGGACCGTGGTGATGCAAGGGACGTTCGCCCGCACCGCCGCGGTGCGGATCTCGTAGCCGTCGACGCGGACCGAGCCGCCGCTGCCCGACGAGCCGTGCGGGGTGTTGACGACCAGCGCCACGGCTCCGTCCGCGATCAGCTGGACGGTGGTCGGCTCGCCGTTCGGGCCGGTGCCGTCGAAGTGCTTGCGCACCACCTGGGCGTGGACGCCGTTGCGGCGCAGCACCTCGGCGGTGCCCTGGGTCGCGAGGATCTCGAAGCCGAGGTCGGCGAGCACCTTGATCGGGAAGATCATGGACCGCTTGTCTCGGTTGGCCATCGAGACGAACACCTTCCCCGACGTGGGCAGCGGACCGAACGCCGCCGCCTGTGCCTTGGCGAAGGCGCGTCCGAAGTCGGCGTCGAAGCCCATCACCTCGCCCGTGGACTTCATCTCCGGGCCCAGCACGGTGTCGACGTAGCGTCCGTCGGGCTGGCGGAACCGGTTGAACGGCATCACCGCCTCCTTGACCGCGATCGGCGAGTCGGCCGGCAGGGTGCCGCCGTCGCCGGACGCCGGGAGCAGCCCCTCGGCACGCAGCGTCTTCACGGAGTCGCCCATCATCACCCGGGCGGCGGCCTTGGCCAACGGGGTCGCGGTCGCCTTGGAGACAAACGGCACGGTGCGGCTCGCGCGCGGGTTGGCCTCGAGCACGTAGAGCACGTCGGATCCCAGGGCGAACTGGATGTTGATCAGGCCGAGCACGCCCACGCCCCGTGCGATCGCCTCCGTGGCCTGGCGGATCCGGTCGATCTCGCGGTCGCCGAGCGTGATCGGGGGCAGCGCGCAGGACGAGTCGCCGGAATGGATGCCGGCCTCCTCGATATGCTCCATGACTCCCCCGAGGAAGAGCTCCTCGCCGTCGAAGATCGCGTCCACGTCGATCTCGACCGCGTCGTCGATGAACCGGTCGACGAGCACGGGGTGCGCGGGACTGATCGCGGTGGCGCGCGCGATGTAGCCCTCCAGCGCCCCGTCGTCGTACACGATCTCCATGCCACGCCCGCCGAGGACGTAGGACGGGCGCACGAGCACCGGATAGCCGATGTCGGCCGCGATCGCCGCCGCCTCGTCGTACGACGAGGCCATGCCGTGGAGGGGCGCGGTCAGGCCGGCCTCGTGGAGCACCCGGCCGAAGGCGCCGCGCTCCTCGGCGAGATGGATCGCCGCGGGAGTGGTGCCGACGATGGGGACGCCGGCGTCCGCGAGCCCCTGGGCCAGCCCGAGCGGGGTCTGGCCACCGAGCTGGCAGATCACGCCGGCGACCGGGCCGGCCTGCTGCTCGGCGTGGACGATCTCGAGCACGTCCTCCAGGGTCAGCGGCTCGAAGTAGAGGCGGTCGGAGGTGTCGTAGTCGGTGGAGACGGTCTCGGGGTTGCAGTTGACCATGATCGTCTCGAAGCCGGCACCTGGCTGGTCGGGCGTCCCGGAGCCGAGGGCCAGCGACGCGTGGACGCAGGAGTAGTCGAACTCGATGCCCTGGCCGATCCGGTTCGGCCCCGAGCCGAGGATGACGACCGCCGGCTTGGTGCGGGGCGCGACCTCGGTCTCCTCGTCATAGGTCGAGTAGTGGTACGGCGTGGCCGCGGCGAACTCCGCCGCGCACGTGTCGACCGTCTTGTAGACCGGTCGGATGCCCAGGGCATGGCGGACCCCCCGCACGACGTCCGCGGACATCCCGCGGATCTTGCCGATCTGGGCGTCGGAGAAGCCGTGTCGCTTGGCCAGGACGAGCAGCTCGGGTGTCAGCTCGTCGGCGGCCGTGACCTCGGCGGCGACCTCGTTGATCAGCGCCAGCTGGTCGACGAACCACGGGTCGATGGCGGTCGCCTCGAAGATCTCCTCCGGGGTCGCTCCGGCGCGGATCGCGTCCATCACGAGCTTCAGCCTGCCGTCGTGGGGCACTCGCACGGCCTCGAGCAGCGCTTCCTTGTCGAGCTCGACCCACTCCTGGTGCCAGTCGAAGACGGCGTTCGGGCTCTCGAGCGAGCGCAGCGCCTTCTGGAGTGCCTCGGTGAAGTTGCGGCCGATCGCCATCGCCTCGCCGACGGACTTCATGTGCGTGGTCAGCGTGGGGTCGGCGCCCGGGAACTTCTCGAACGCGAAGCGCGGCACCTTCACCACGACGTAGTCGAGGGTCGGCTCGAAGCTGGCCGGCGTGCTTCGTCCGTCGGGGCGGGTGGTGATGTCGTTCGGGATCTCGTCGAGGGTGTAGCCGATCGCCACCTTGGCGGCGATCTTCGCGATCGGGAAGCCGGTCGCCTTGGAGGCCAGGGCGCTCGACCGCGAGACCCGGGGGTTCATCTCGATCACCACGACCCGGCCGTCGACCGGGTTGACGGCGAACTGGATGTTGCAGCCCCCCGTGTCGACGCCGACCTCGCGGATGACGCCGATCGAGATGTCGCGCAGACGTTGGTACTCGCGGTCGGTGAGGGTGAGGGCCGGGGCCACGGTGATCGAGTCGCCCGTGTGGACACCCATCGGGTCGAGGTTCTCGATGGAGCAGACGATGACGACGTTGTCGGCCCGGTCGCGCATCAACTCCAGTTCATATTCCTTCCAGCCGATGATCGACTCCTCGATGAGCACCTCGCCGACAGGGC
>DATBBE010000076.1:0-10626 GCA_036271155.1 Nocardioides sp.
GGCCGCGCGTCGCCTCGGCATCCCCGAAGGCACCGTGAAGTCCCGCACCCACTATGCCCTCCACGCCCTCCGGCTCGCTCTGGAAGAGATGGGGGTGGTCGCATGACAACGCCGATGCACGGTCCGCCGACCGACTGTCGGTACGAGCTGTGGGACGGCTCCTACGTCCTGGGCTCGCTCTCGCCGGCCGACCGTCGTGAGTTCGAGGCCCACCTCGACAGCTGCGAGCACTGCTCGCGGGCCGTCCGCGACCTCGCCGGCCTGCCGGGCCTGTTGGGCCGGATCGGCCCCGAGGTCTTCGACGAGCAGGAGCCCGAGCCGGTCCCCGAGACCCTGCTCCCGCGCCTCTCGCGTGCCGTACGCCGCCGCCAGCAGCGGCGTACCTGGCTGACCGCCGGCATCGCGGCAGCCGCCGCGGTCGCGGTGACCAGCGGCGGGGTGCTCGCCCTCGACCGTGGCGACTCGGGAACGCCGGCCGCGGTCCACTCGCCGTCCGTGGTGCTGGCGGCCCACCAGCAGATGACGCACGTCGGCACCGACCCGATGACCGCGAGCGTGGCGCTCACGCCGGTCGCCTGGGGCACGAAGGTCGACCTCACCTGCAGCTACCCGCGCGGCACCGTCGGCTACGAGGGCGGCGCCTACGCCCTCGTGGTGCACCTGAAGAACGGTCAGACCGAGCGGGTCGCCACCTGGAACGGCCTGCCGGGCAAGTCCATGCAGGTCAGTGGCGCGACCGCCGCCTGGAAGACCGAGATCCGGTCGGTCGAGGTCACCAAGGTCGGCGGCGGCCCTGTCGCTCACCTGAACCTCTGACCCACCCTGACTCACCCTGGCCCACCCACCCGGCCTCACCCTGACTACCGAAGAACGCCGAGTCGTCATCTGACGACTCGGCGTTCTTTCGCTGCCTGTTGGTGCCGAGTGAGAGCGCGCTCACTCGGGGAGAAGACTCAGCCGGCGACGGTGCTGTGCTCGCGTGCGGGCACCGAGGAGCGCTCGTGCAGCACGGCGTACAGCCCCGCGACGATCGCGACGGCCTCGACGATCGCGGCCACCCAGATGTAGTTGCCCTGCCACTTCTCGTGGTCGCCGAACAGGCCGGCGCTGGTCGAGGCGATGGTGAAGCCACCGAGGGTCGAGGCGCCGAAGCCGAAGGCGAGGAACGGTGCGAGCCAGTGCTTCCAGGTGATGAGCAGGCCCGCGATCACGACCCCCGCGACGATGTTGACCACGAACAGCGGGCCGATCACGTGGACGTGACGCATGCCGTCCAGCCATTCGCGCAGGTGGATGTACGCCGAGATGAGGACGGCGAGCGCGGCGACGATTCGTGCGGTCATGGTCATGGGGTAGAACTCCGATCCGGGGCCCGGACGGCCCTCACCTGGAGACACGGACCAGAGGTGCCCCCGGTTCGATCGGGGAGCAGCCGGTTCGGTCAGGGCGTGGAGGAGGCCTGGCCCGCGGACTGGCTGGTCCGCCGCGACCCGAACGCCGACAGGAAGCGGTCACGGAACTGGTCCATCGGGAACACCGGTCCGTCGCTGCTCGGCCGCAGGCCCGGGGTCCAGCCCCAGCCGGAGATGTGCTGGAGCACCGACGGGTCGTGCGCGATCAGGGAGACCGGGACGTCGTGGGAGACACCCACCCCGCTGACGTTGCTGTTGGGCTGGTGGTCGCCGAGCACGATCATCACCAGCTTCTTGTCGTGCGTGTGGTGGACGAACGAGACCAGCGAGCGCAGGGAGTACTGGATCGAGTGGGCGTAGTTGCGCTGCTGGTCGGGTCCGCCGAGGAGCTGGAAGAACGACGTGTGGCTCGGCTCCATCCCGTCGTACACCGAGCCGTTGCCGAGCTGGTTCCACGGCACGATGTGCGGCAGCGGTGTCCACGGCGTGTGGCTCGAGACCAGGTCGATCTCGCCCATCAGCGGCTTGTGCCGCGGCCGGTCCAGCTCGTTCTGGGCGAACGCACGGAACGTGTACTGGTCGGGGATGCGGGCATAGCTGAACCGTGGACCGGCGTACCCGACGTTCTTGGAGTTGTACATCTTGTCGAAGCCGTAGGCGCGCTTGCCCTGGGCCCAGGGCCCGTCGTCCGAAGGGATGTCGCTGACGGTGCGCCATCCGGCCCGGCTGAACGCCTGGGACAGGTTGAACCGGTTCTCGCCCATCACCTGGTCGTAGCGCTGCTGGGAGTCGATCCAGAGTCCGTCCTGCATGGTGGAGTGCGCGAGCCAGCTGATCCCGCCGAACGTCGGGGAGGTCAGCCAGCCGCTGCGGGCTCCGAAGCCCATCGAGGACAGCTGCCCGGTGGCGGTGCTCAGCGTCTTGTCCACCATGGGGGCGAACCACGACCCGTCGACCGCGACGCGGCCGTAGCTCTCAACGAAGACCAGCAGCACGTCCTTGCCGCGCAGCCCGCGCAGAAGCTGGTTTCCGGGGGTGCTCGCGTAGGCGTCGTGGGTCAGGGCGTGCTGGAACACCTGGCGGTCGCGCAGCTCGGCGCGGACCTCACCGACCTGCGAGTTCACCAGCGACGCAGCCGGCGCCGAGGCCACGGGGACGCCGGAGACCTGGGCACCGCCGACGCCGGCGACGGCCCAGACCACCGTGAGGGCCACGACGACGCGCGACCAGAGCCGAGGGGCGTGAGCCGCCGAGCGCCGTAGCCGCAGGGCGGCCCACAGACACGCGGCGAGCGCCAGGGCGACGGCCAGGGCGATGCCGCCCACGGCCAGAACCTGGCCCAGCCGCCCCGCCGAGCGATGCACGAGGTCGAGCCCGGAGCCGGCGTACCCAGGGTCCGTAAGGGGGTTGAACGGCCGGTCGAACGCCTCGTAGAAGCCGAGGTCGAGGCCGGTCAGCACCAGGGTCACGGTGAGGAGTACGCCGCCGCCCACGGCCAGCACGCGGCCCCATCGGGAGGGAAGGACGACTGCGAGAGCAAGGAAGACCAGCAGCTCCAGGGGGATGCCGAGCAGCCCGGTCAGGGAGAAGCGGTCGGGCCGGTGCGGCACCATCAGCGCGACCCAGACGAGCACGATCGCGACGGCGTCCAGGACGGGTCGCACGAGCGGCGAGCGGGTGGCCGAGCGGTGCCGGCGCAGCTGCCAGAGCACGACGGCCTGATGACCGAACGACTCGGTGAGCAGGCCCAGGGAGAGCAGGGCGACCGCGCCGGAGACGGGCCGCGGGAGCACGTCGGCGGCGACGACAGTGAGCACGATCCCCTGGACGGCGGCGACCACCTTGGCCCAGCGCCGCGGCGGCGTGGGGGCGCCCAGCCACGGCCAAGCCGCGCCGGCCAGCATCAGGAGGTAGCGGGCGAACCCGATCAGCAGCACCCACGCGCCCACCACGGGCACGGCGTACACGCTGAGCACGAGGATCAGGAAGGCGTCGGTCTCCATGTCGAACGCCGCGCCGAAGCGCGTCGCCGTGCCTCGGGTGCGCGCCAGCCGGCCGTCGACCAGGTCGGTGGCGAGCGCGACGGCCGCCAGGGCGACGACCAGGGTGCGCGGCACGGCGGCGCTCCACGACTGGACGACCAGGGCGGCGATCCCCGCCGTCAGCACGGCGCGGACCAGCGTCACCGAGTTGGCCAGGCCGAGCCGGGCCAGCCCTTCGCGGCGTACGCCGCGGGAGACCAGCAGCCAGGTACCGAGCGCGACCAGCGCACCGACGACGAGGGCCCTGGCATCGAGTCCAGAAGTGACCAGCAGCGCCAGCAGCAGCGCAGCCGCCGCCGGCAGTACGGTCGTCGGACCGACGTGAACCGTTCGCACCATGCCTCCGTATGTCCGGTTACCAGTCATACGAGGGCGGGTCGGCGTCGGTTCACGAAATCAACGCCGGACGTGGAGGGAGCCGACGTGTCACGAACGGCTCGCGCTTACTGGCTGCGTGAGCCCGGGTCCGGGGAGATCCGTTCCGCGGATCTCCCTGACCCGGGTGAGGACGAGGTGCTGGTCCGCACGCTCGTCTCCGGGGTCAGCCGTGGCACGGAGGCCCTGGTCTTCCGTGGCGGCGTCCCCGAGGGTCAGTACGCCGTCATGCGGGCGCCGTTCCAGGAGGGCGAGCTCCCGGGGCCGGTGAAGTACGGCTACCTCAGCGTGGGCCTCGTCGAGTCCGGGCCCGATGACCTGGCGGGCCGCACGGTCTTCTGCCTGCACCCCCATCAGACGGCCTACGTCGTGCCCGCTACTGCCGTCACGGTCGTCCCGGACGACGTGCCGGCCCGCCGAGCGGTCCTCGCGGGGACCCTCGAGACGGCGGTCAACGCCCTCTGGGACGCCCGCCCGCTGGTCGGCGACCGGGTCGCCGTGGTCGGCGCCGGCATGGTCGGGCTGTGCGTGGCCCGGCTGCTCGCCGGCGTACCGGGCGTCGAGGTCACCGTGGTCGACACCGACGGCTCGCGGGCCGGGGCCGCCGAGACGCTCGGCGCCGGGTTCGCCGAGCCGGCCGCCGCCCCCGTCGGACTCGACCTGGTCGTGCACGCGAGCGGCACCGGCAGTGGGCTCCAGACCTCGCTCGACCTGCTCGCCGACGACGGCGTCGTCACCGATCTCAGCTGGTACGGCGACGCTCCGGTCGAGCTCCGTCTCGGCGGCCGCTTCCACTCCTCCCGGCTCGGCGTCCGCGCCAGCCAGGTGGGGGAGATCGCGCAGAGCCGCCGCGGCCGGCGTACGCATGCCGACCGTCTGGGGCTGGCCCTGCGCCTGCTCGCCGACCCTGCCTTCGACGTGCTGCTCACCGGCGAGTCGTCGTTCGAGGAGCTGCCCGAGGTGATGGGCAAGCTCGCCTCGGGCTCGATCCCGGCGCTGTGCCACACGATCACCTATCCGGCGCCTGTCCCGTCGGCCGCAGCGGCGAAGGGCGAGTGAGCTGGATGTTCGAGGTCACGGTCAGCGACCACATGATGGTCGCCCACAGCCTCCGCGGTGAGGTCTTCGGCCCCGCGCAGGCGCTGCACGGCGCGACGTACGTCGTCGAGGCGGCGTTCGCGAGCGCCGAGCTGGACTCCGACGGCATCGTGCTCGACATCGGACGTGCGACCGCCGCCCTGGAGGACGTGCTGGCCGACCTGACCTACCGCAACCTCGACGAGGTCGAGTCGCTGGCCGGCCTGAACACGACCACCGAGGTGCTCTGCCGCGAGATCGCCGACCGCCTCACCGCGCGCGTCCACGACGGCAGCCTCGGTGTCGCGGTGGGCGGGCTGGCGCGGATCCGGGTGACCCTGCGCGAGACCCCGACCGCCTGGGCGAGCTACGAGCGGTCGCCATGAGCGGCTCCTCGCCGACCGACACCGTCTACGCCGTCCTGCCGGACGGGGTCCATGACCTCACCCGGCCCAGTGGGGGCAACGTCTACGACCGCAGGGTCGTGAGCGGGCTGAGGGAGTCCGGACGCCGGGTCACCGAGCTCCCCGTCACCGGCAGCTGGCCCCGACCCGAGCCGGCCGACCTCTACGCCCTGGACGTGCTGCTGGTCGGGATCCCGACCGGCTCGCTGGTGGTCGTCGACGGTCTGGTCGCGTCGGGAGCGGCCGCGGTCCTCCCGCGCTACGCCACGCGGCTGCGCATCGTCGTCCTCCTGCACATGCCCCTCGGGCCCGACCGGGGCGAGGAGCTCGTGCTGGCGTCGGCAGCGGCCGTGCTCACGACGAGCGAGTGGTCGCGCGACCGGCTGTCCGACTGGTACCACCTGCCTCGCGTCGACGTTGCCCTGCCCGGGGTCGACCCGGTCGACCCCGCGACCCCGCACGGTGGTCCCGGCGGGGGGACGTCGTTCCTGTGCGTGGCGGCGGTGCATCCGGGCAAGGGTCACGAGCTGCTGCTCGACGCGCTGGCCGCACTCGGGGACCGGGCCTGGACCCTCACCTGCGTCGGGTCGCTCGACGTCGATCCCACCTATGTGACTGCCCTCCAGACGCAGGTCTACGCCCGCTCCTGGGAGCGCCGGGTGATCTTCACCGGACCGCTCGGCGGCCGCAGCCTGGCCGCGGCGTACGACGCCGCCGACCTGCTCGTGCTCCCCTCGCGCTCGGAGAGCTACGGCATGGTCGTCGTCGAGGCGCTGGCCCACGGGCTACCCGTGGTGGCGTCTGCGGTCGGCGGGGTGCCGGAGGCGCTCGGCCGTGCCCCGGTCGGGGCCCTTCCGGGGCTCCTCGTCCCCCCCGAGGACCCCGTCGCCCTGACCGGGGCGCTCCGGGCCTGGCTGGACGACCCGGGGCTGCGCGAGGGGCTCGCCCGGGCGACCGCCGGTCGACGACCCACCCTGCGTCGCTGGGCCGAGACCGTGGCCGACGTCGAGGCCGTGCTGGCCCGGGTCGGGTCGGCTCGCGTCGCGGACCGGCCACTGGCCGGTAGAAGCCATGCGGAGGGTCGGCGGTGAGCCTGACGTCGTCCCTGCCCGCCGGCGTACGCCGTGCCTGGCCGGCGCTGCGCCTGGCGGGCGGAGCCCTCGTGCTGGTGGTGCTGGTCTGGCGGTTCGGCACGGGCCCGTTCGCCGACGCCTGGCGACTGACCACGTGGTTCTCGGTCGTCGCCGCCCTCGTGCTCACCGCGCTGGCCACGGTGGTCAACGCGTGGCGGTGGCGTGTGGTGTCCCGGGCACTCGGCGCACCGCTGACCGTGCCGGGCTCCGTGGCGGCCTACTACCGTTCCCAGTTCCTCAACGCCACCCTTCCCGGCGGCGTTCTCGGCGATGCCCACCGAGGGGTCCGCCACGGCCGCGACGCCGGTGACCTCGGCGTCGGGCTGCGGGCCACCGTCTGGGACCGCGTCGCCGGACAGGTCGTACAGGTCGGGCTGCTGGTCGTCGCGCTGGCCGTCCTGCCCACCCCGCTGCGGGCGTACGCCCCGCTGGCCCTGGCCGGTCTCGTGGCGTTCGCCCTGCTGACGTGGTGGCTGGCCCGCCGGCGAGGCTCGGCGACCTTCGTCGCGCACGACCTGCGCGTGCTGCTCCGACCGGCGGTCGCGACGCGTGTCGTGCTCGCCTCCGTCGTCTCCACAGCGGGCCACGTCGGTGTCTTCCTGGTCGCGGTGCACACCGTCGGCGTCTCGGCCGCGCCGGCGCTGCTCGTTCCACTGGCCCTCACCGTCCTCGTGGGGTCGGCGATCCCACTGAGCGTGGCGGGCTGGGGGCCCCGCGAGGGCGTCACCGCCGGAGTCTTCGCCCTGGCCGGTCTCGGCTCGGCGACCGGTCTCACGGTCAGCATCGTGTTCGGTGTGCTGGGCGCCGTCGCCACCGTCCCCGGGCTCGCCGTGCTGCTCGCCGACGTCGTCGTACGCCGTCGCCGTCCGGTCACGACCAGCACCGAGCCCACTGCCCTGGAGCGGGTGGGACATGGCTGACCGGCCCTACACCCTGCTGTCCTGCAGCATGTCCATCGACGGCTACATCGACGGGGCCGGCGAGAGCCGGCTGCTGCTGTCCAACGACCTCGACTTCGACCGGGTCGACGAGGTCAGGTCCGGCGTCGATGCGATCCTGGTCGGGGCCACCACGGTCCGCAACGACAACCCCCGGCTCCTCGTCCGCGATCCCGCCCGCCGTTCGGGCCGCCTGCGACGCGGCCTGTCAGAGCAGCCGGTGAAGGTGACGGTGACTCAGCGCGGGCTGCTCGACGCGTCGCTGCGCTTCTTCGCCGACGACGGCAGCCACAAGCTGGTCTACGCCAACAGCCGGGTCGCGGCGGGGCTGGACGAGCGGCTCGCCCACGCCGGCCACGTGGTCGACGCCGGCGACCCGGTGCTGATGTCGAGCCTGGTGCGCGACCTGCACACCCGCGGTGTCGAGCGACTGATGGTCGAGGGTGGTGGTGCGGTCCACACCCAGTTCCTCGCCGACGACCTGGTCGACGAGCTCCAGCTGGTCGTGGCGCCGTTCTTCGTCGGCGAACCCGGCGCCCGGCGGTTCGTCGGGGAGGGCCACTTCCCCTGGCACCCCGGTCGCCGCGCGGTCCTGGCGGAGACTCGTCAGGTCGGTGACGTCGTGCTGTTGCGCTACGCCTTGTCCGACCGGTTCACCGACCCCACCTGAGCCCGACGCTGGGCATCACAACTAACTGGCCTACAAACGACATCTCGCCGTACTCGTGGATGCCGTTTGTAGGCCAGTTAGTTGTGATGGGGACCAGAGCCGACCCGGGAGCTGGGGCTAGAGCTGCGCGTGGGCACCCGGCGTACGCCGGGCCGGGGCGGGCTCGGGCTCGGGGTCCTCGAGCATGATCATCAGCCCGCAGGCGATCGCCACGATCTCGACGGTGGCCGCGGCGAAGACCGAGAAGCCCTCCCAGCTCTCGTGGTCACCGAACAGGCCGATCGTGCTGGCCAGCGTGAACGCACCGAGGGTCGCAGCGCCGAAGCACGCGGCGAGCACACCGGCGCCGGGGTGACGCCACCGGAGGAGCAGGACCGCGATCACGATCCCGCCCGCGATGTTCAGCAGGAACGCCGGCCCGATCACGTGCACGGACCGCATGCCCTGGAGCCACAGGATGAGGTGGATCATGACGGAGACGATGACGGCCACGGCCGCGGTGAGTCTCAGGTTCATCGGGTTCCCCCTTCGCCGCCGGACGGCGGCCTGCCCGTGTCCACGGCACCGGACCCCTGCCGGTTCGGACACGCTCGGGAAAATCTTCGCCGATCGGGGGCCCCGGCGTGAGCGGAACGCCGAAACAGGGCGTTGACCCTCACGCCTGTGAACGCGCGCCCTCCGCACGCGTCAGCAGCACCACCCGCTCCGCTTCGTTGCCGGTCAGGGTCGCCGCGCGCTCGAACTCCGCGGCCGCCTCGGTGTGACGCCCGGCCCGGCTCAGCAGGTCACCGCGTACGGCGGGCACGAGGTGGGAGCGGGTCAGCGAGCGGTCTCCGGCCACCTCGTCGAGCACCACCAGGCCCTCCTCGGGTCCGTAGGCGCGGCCGTGGGCGACGGCGCGGTTGACCTGGACGACGGGGTTCTCCCCGAGCCGGGCCAGCACGTCGTACCAGTCGGCGATGGCCCGCCAGTCGGTCTCGCCGGCAGCGGCGGCCCGTGCGTGGCAGGCCGCGATCTGGGCCTGTACGACGTACGGCCCGGCGGCGCGGCCCGCCGCGACCAGGGCCATGGCGCGCTCCAGCGCCGCGAGCCCGCGGCGGATCATCAGCTCGTCCCAACGTGAGCGGTCCTGGTCCTCCAGGAGCACCGGACGCCCGTCGGCATCGGTGCGAGCGTGGAGCCGCGAGGCCTGCAGCTCCATCAGCGCGAGCAGGCCCGGCACCTCGGGCTCCTGACCGGCGAGGACCGCCAGCATCCGGGTGAGCCGGATCGCCTCCGCGCACAGGTCGGGGCGCGCCCAGTCGTCGCCTGCGGTGGCGGTGTACCCCTCGTTGAAGATGAGGTACAGCACGCCCATCACGTCGTCGAGACGCTCCTCGCGCTCGCGCCCGACGGGCAGCTCGAACGACTCGCCCTCGAGCGTCTTCTTCGCCCGGGAGATGCGCTGGCCGACGGTGGTGTCCTTGGTCAGGAAGGCACGGGCGATCTCGGGGACGGTCAGACCGCCGACCAGCCGGAGCGTCAGCGCGGCCCGGCTCTCGGGCGAGAGAGCGGGGTGGCAGGTGAGGAAGACCAGCCGCAGCACGTCGTCGTCGATGTGGTCGACGAACGCGTCGAGGTCGGGCATGTCCACCTCCTTCCGCTCCAGCGCATGGCCGAGCTCCGTCGTACGCCGACGCAGGGTGTCGTTGCGCCGGAACTGGTCCACGGCACGTCGTTTGGCGGTCAGCATCAGCCAGGCAGCGGGGTTGTCGGGGACGCCGGAGTCCGGCCACTGCTGGAGGGCGGCGACCAGGGCGTCCTGAGCGAGGTCCTCGGCCAGGGACAGGTCGCGGGTCATCCGGGTCAGCGCGCCGACGAGCCGTGCGGACTCCTCGCGCCAGACCCGCTGGACGACCTCCTGAGAGCTGTCGTGCTCCTGGGGGTGCTGGGGGGTCCCGGCCTCACTCACAGGTCGAGACTAGGACGTGTCCCAGCAGCGGCCGCCGACGACCGGTCAGCTTCCCTGAGGAGCCAGGTCGGGCTCGGCGATGCGGCGCATCTCGATCGCGCCCTCCCAGCCCGGCCAGTGGTTCAGGTGCAGGTCGGCCATGGCCTGGCCCTCTGCGCGCGCCTGCTCCTCGGTGTCGAACTTCACGATCGCCCAGCCGCCGATGACCTCCTTGGCCTCCGCGTAGGGCCCGTCGGTGACGGTGACGGTGCCGGCGCGCACGCGGAACTCGACGGCCTCGGCGGCGCCGTACAGCCCGCCGCCGTCGACGAAGGAGCCGTCGGCGATCGAGGCGCCGACATGCTCGCCCATGGCGTCCATGATCGCCTGCGGCGGGTTGGCGTGGGACTCGTCCATCTTCACGAAGCAGAGGTAGCGCATGGGAGTTCCTTTCGTCGGATTCCTGGTTCGCCCGTACGTCGAACGGTGCGGCGGCGCTTCGACACGGCCGCGGAGGTTTCTCAGCCGGCGGTGCTCCTGACATTAGTCACTGGCTCCGCTGTGCCTGTCTCGCTAGCGTCGGGCCTCGTGCCAGCCGCCATCGAGGTCACCGACCTCGCCTTGTCCTACGGAGAGCTCCGCGCG
>DATBBE010000077.1:0-8783 GCA_036271155.1 Nocardioides sp.
CCACGTCGCGGACGACGAGCTCCGGCTCGCGCTCGAGGGGGTCTCCCCAGCCGCCGCCACCGGTGGTGCGGATGCGGATCACCTCGCCGGCCCGGACGGGCTCGGCATCGGCCAGGGCGTCGACCTCGCGCTCCCCCGGCCCGCCCGGGTCGATGGTGACCTGGAAGGGACGCCCGGCCCGGCCGCCGTTCACCCCCCAGCAGGACAGGATCGAGCGGTCGGCGATAGACATGAAGTGCGCGTCGCGCAGCATCCGGATCTGCTTCTCGTAGCCCAGACCACCACGGAACCGACCCGCTCCCCCGCTGTCGATGGCGAGCGACAGCGCCTCCACGCGGAACGGGAAGCGCGCCTCGGTGAACTCGGTCGGGAGGTTCCGCGAGTCGGGCACGACGTGGATCGTGTCCTCGCCGTCGGCGTAGTAGCGGCCGCCCGACCCGCCGCCGAGCACCTCACGCATCAGGTACGGCCGACCCGCGAGGTCGTCGCCGTACACCCCGGTGTAGCGGATGGTCTCCTGGTCGGCCGGCATCCGGCCGTCCACCGCCTTCGCCAACACGCCCGCGAGGACGCCGAGCAGCCGCAGGATGACGAACGTCCGGGCGTTGGTCGGCGCCGGGAAGACCGGGGTGAGCAGGGTCCCGGGCTCGGGGAACCGCATCTCGATGAGGGGTACGACGCCCTCGTTGACGTCGAGCTCGGCCATCCGCTCCGGCGTGTCGGCCAGGTTGCGCAGGATCGGTGCGAGCCACTTCTTGAGGAAGACGCCGTCGCTGTAGTCGCCGCAGTGGTTGATCGGTCCCCGGGCCTGGGGCCCGGTGCCGTCGAAGTCGAGCACGAGGCGCTCGCCGTCGGGGTCGTCGGACGCGGTGCGCGTCAGCGTGATCCGCTGCGTGTGCAGCCGGGGCTCGTCGACACCGTCGTGCTCGGCGTAGTCCTCCCACACCCACGAACCGACCGGGATCTTCCCGAGGATCTCGCGTCGGTAGGTCTCGGTGGTGCGCTCGAGGATCGCGTCGAAGCAGGACTCGACCTCGGCGACGCCGTACCGCTCGAAGAGCTCGCCCAGCCTGCGCGCGCCCATCAGGCAGGCCGAGCACTCGGCGTCGAGGTCGGCGGCCAGCGACTCCGGCATCCGGGAGTTGCGGGTCATGATGGACAGCGCCGCGCGGTTGGGGACACCTGCGTCCCAGAGCTTGATCGGAGGCACCATCAGGCCTTCGGCGAAGACCGACGTCGCCGCGCTGGGCATCGACCCGGGCACGGCGCCGCCGATGTCGTCGTGGTGTCCGAACGCCTGGACGAACGCGACGACCTTGCCCTGGTGGAGGACGGGCACCGTCACGCAGAGGTCGGGCAGGTGACCGATGCCGCCCTCGGAGCGGTAGACGTCGTTGTGGAAGAAGACGTCGCCCTCGCGCATCGCCTCGATCGGGAAGTCTCGGGCGACCGGATGGACGAGCGCGGAGTACGACCTGCCGGTGAGCTTGCGCAGCAGCCGGTCGTGGATGCCCGCTCGGAAGTCGTGGGCGTCGCGGATCATCGGGCTACGGCTCGTGCGCGCGATCGCGGTCTCCACCTCGGCCTCAACGCTGGCCAGGGACCCCTGGACGATCTCCACGAGCACCGGGTCTGCGCTGGCACCCGAGTCGGCCGTCAGCGGTGCGTAGGGGAACTGGGTGGGGATCCGGCGGCTCATCGGGCCACCCCGGTGGAGCGTGTCGAGACCACCAGCAGGTTCCCGAAGTCGTCCACGCTGGCCTGGAAGCCGGGGTGTACGGGGACCGTCGAGCCGTACTCCTCGATGACCACCGGGCCGACGAGCGTCGTCCCGGGGCTCAGGTCGGGGCGCCAGACGACCGGGGTGTCGACGTACCCCTGCTCGGCCTCGAAGCAGACCGGTCGAACGGGGCTCGCGAGCAAGCTCGCTTCGCCTCTCGCTCCGGTCGCTCCCCCCGGCGAAGCCGGGGCGAGGCGTCCTCGCTCGGGACGGGTGATCGGGCCGATGCCGCTGACCCGGAGGTTGACCCACTCCACCTGCTGGCTCGGGTCGCCGGCGAAGTCGTAGCCGTAGAGCGTGCGGTGCTCGGCATGGAAGGCGGCCACGACCCGGTCGAGCACCGAGCGGTCCAGAGCCGCGTCCGGCACCGGCACGCGCACCTCGAAGGCCTGGCCGAAGTAGCGCAGGTCGGCGGTGCGCTGGAAGACGTGCTCGGCGGACGCGAAGCCTTCGCGGAGCAGTGCGTCGCTCGCTTGCCCGGTGAGCCCGTCGTACGCCGCTGCGAGGTCGCCGACGTCGTCGTCACTGTCGAGGGCGGCATCCAGGGTCACGTGCGTCTGCACGTAGTCGTTCTTCACATCGACGGTCAGGAGCCCGAAGGCGGAGACGTTGCCCGGGTCGGGCGGCACCAGCACGGTGGGGATGCCGAGGATGTCCATCAGCCGGCACAGCAGCAGCGACCCCGACCCACCGAAGGTGGTCAGCGTGAAGTCGCGCACGTCGAGGCCGCGCTTGACCGTCACCTGGCGCAGCGCGTTGGCCTGGTTCCAGGCCGAGATCTCGAGCACCCCGGTCGCGGCGGCCTCGGGCGACAGACCCAGCCGGCCCGCCAGCTCCTCGATGCCCCGACGGGCGGCATCGGCGTCCAGCGGGATCTCACCGCCGAGCAGGTGTGGGGGGATGCGGCCCAGCACGACGTGGGCGTCGGTGATCGTGACGTCCGCGCCTCCCTTGGCGTAGCACAGCGGACCGGGATCGGCGCCCGCGGACTGCGGGCCGACCTTGAGCGCGCCCTCCGGCGACAGCCAGGCGACCGAGCCGCCTCCGGCCCCGACCGTGACGACGTCGATCATGGGGATCTTGCTGGGGAACGCACCCACGGACCCCTCGGTGGTCAGCGTCGGCTCGCCGTCCACGACCACCGAGACGTCGGTCGACGTACCCCCGCCGTCACAGGTGAGCACGTGGTCGAAGCCGGCCACCTTCGCGATCAGCGCCGCCCCCAGCGCCCCCGCGGCCGGGCCGCTGAGCACGGTCGTGATCGGCTGGTGCACGACCTCGTCGGCGCTGAGCACGCCACCGTTCGACTTCATCACATAGAACGGGACGGAGCGACCTGCGGGCCCCTCGCCGACATAGTCGGCCAGGCGTGAGCTGATGTTGGTGACGTACGCCGAGAGGCGTGGCTTGACGGCGGCGTCGACGAGCGTGGTCATCGCCCGCTCGTACTCTCGGTACTCGCGCAGGACCTCGCTGCTCAGGCTGACGACGGCGTCGGGGTGCTCCTCGGCGAGGATCTCCCGCATCCGCTGCTCGTGGGCCGGGTTGGCGTAGGAGTGCAGGAAGCACACCCCGAGGGTGTCGACGCCTTTCGACCGGAACCAGCGCGCGACCTCCCGTGCGGCATCCTCGTCGAACGGCCGCACCTCGGCGCCGGTGAAGTCGAGCCGGCCGCCGACCGAGCGGACCAGGTCGCGCGGCACGATCCGCGGCGGCTTCACCCAGAAGTAGGAGTTGCCGTACCCGTCGGGGACGGACTGGCGCGCGATCTCGAGCATCGCGTCGTACCCCTCGGTGGTGACGAACCCGAGCCGGTCCACCTTGCCCTCGAGCAGCTGGTTCGTCGCGACGGTCGTGCCGTGGCTGACCGCCGAGACGGCGTCGCCGCCGGCGTCCTCGAGCAGCCCGAGCACCTTGTCGATGCCGGCGAGGAAGCCGTCGGCGGGGTTGGCCGGCGTGGACGGCGTCTTCGTGGTCACCAGTCGCCCGGTCACCTCGTCGAGGGCGACCACGTCGGTGAACGTGCCGCCGGTGTCGATCCCGACCCTGATCCGACGCGTCTGGTCAGGCATCGGGGGCCCGGTCGTTGTAGATGCCCGCCGGCTCCTGGCCGGTCAGCCTCTGGATCTCGGTCATCACCGCATCGGTGATCTCGCGACGGGCGCGACCCGGGGGTACGCCGTCGTACCGGCCGCGGACGTCGATGGGCTCGCCGAACCTCACCGTCACCCGCACCAGCCGGGGCCGGTTGGAGCCGACCGGCTGGAGCCTCTCGGTGTCGATCAGGCCGACCGGGACGATGGGGGCTCCGGAGGTGAGCGCAAGCTGGGCGACGCCGGTGCGGCCGCGGTAGAGACGGCCGTCGCGCGATCGGGTGCCTTCGGGGTAGATCCCGAAGGCGCCCCCCTCGGCCAGCACCGCGAGTGCCGTGTCGAGGCTGGCCAGGGCGGCCTTGGAGTCGTCGCGGTCGACCGGCAGGGCACCGAAGGCGGTGAACCACTCCTTGACGAACCGGCCCTTGAGGCCACGGCCCTCGAAGTAGTCGGACTTCGCCAGGAAGCTGACCGGCCGCGGGGCGACGGCCGGGATCACGACGCTGTCGATGAAGCTGCGATGGTTGCTGGCAAGGATCAGCGGGCCGGTGCGCGGGACGTGCTCGAGCCCGACGACCCGCGGTCGCCACACGGCGCGCAGCACCGGCGGGATGATCCGGTGCAGGACGCCGTAGAGCACCCACTCATCTTGCCGCACCCCGTCGCGGGCGCAGCACCGGTCTCTGCCAGGTCGGTGGGGGGCAGGTGGTGGGTTCAGCGCTTCCATACGTATGGCGTGGTGGTGGTGACCGCGACCAGGCCCGAGCGTTCGAGGATCGGCCGCGACATGGGGGTGCAGTCGCTGTTGATGTAGCGGACTCCCTCCGCCAGCGCCGCCCTGGCCCGGGCCGCGGTCAGCGCTCGGTAGATGCCCTTGCCTCGCCACTCGGGCAGCGTGGAGCCGCCCCAGACGCCGGCGAACTCGGTGCCCGCGACGAGCGCCAGGCGGCCCGAGCAGATGATGTGGCTGCCGTCGTCGGTGAGAGCCTCGGCCACCCAGAACTGCTCCTGGCCCTCCATCCGGTCCAGCCGCTCGAGCATCTCCTCCCCCGACGGACCGTCGCCGAAGATGCGTGCCGCGACCTCACTCGCCTCGGTGACCAGCGCCACCCGGTCGGGGAGCTGGTCGACCCGGCGTACGGTCACGCCCTCCGGCAGCAGCACGTCGACAGCCAGACGGTCGGCCTCGCCCACCATCACCGTCTCGACCTCGTCGGGCTCGAGGCCGTGGGCACGCAGGCGCTCGTCGAGGTCCGGCGGCCAGTCGTGACCGCGGGTCTTCCACTCGAACTCCTCGATCTCGGTGGCCGCGCTGAAGTACGCCACCGTCTCGCCGATCAGCGAGTCGACCGCCTCGACGCTGCCGAGCTCCTCGAGCGACTCGTAGCTGACGAACCCGCTGGTGCGGAACGTCGCCCGCCATAGCGGCCCGGACTGGTCCCAGCTCACGGCACCCTGCACCTCGGCCATCCCGCGGAGCTGGGAGTCGTACACCGCGAGCAGGGACGCGCGCTCGTCGTCGAGGGGCTCGGTCATCGTTCTCCTGGTGGCCATGGGGTCGTCATGCCTATGACGCCCAGCATTGCCGGAGAAGTCGGGCGGATGCGAACGAAATAGTTGAAGGGCCCCTGTCGGTATGAGCGACAAGGGCCCTTCGGTGGTGACCCGCCGTGCCCCGGCACAAGTCCGTGGCCCGGCAGTTCACCGCTGTGACCGGTATCGATGACGCTCCCAGTCGATCCAGCCGGCTCCTCCGATCTCGGTGGCCCCGTCATCCGGCCCCCGCGACCCCGGTGCGGCAAGCCGCCTCGGCGTCGTACAGATCTTCGTCTCCGACCGATCCCGCACCCCCCGGAGGAAGTGCGTGGGAGAAGTTCTATGCCGTCATCGGCACCTCCGGCAAGGGTTTCGGCCGCCGATTTTCGGGTCATGCGTTTTCCTCAGGGTCGTCCACAGATCCGGCCCCCGTCGTCCACAAGATGGCCCCCCTCGTCCACAGCGAACGTCCCCACCTGGGGACAAGTGGTCCAGACCAGTCAGCGCTGACCAGTCACCAGTTGGCTGACCCGGCACACATTGACGGCGTACAACGCCGAGCCGGCAGAAGTTGGACGCGAGACTTCGTCGACTTGTGCCGGGTCGGCGCCAGGAGACGTCAACTTGTGCCGGGTCGGCGAAATAGGCGAAGGGCCCTCGTAGGTATGAGCTACAAGGGCCCTTCAGGTGGTGACCCACCGTGCCCCGGCACAAGTCCGTGGCCCGGCAGTTCACCGCTGTGACTGGTACTGGTGACGCTCCCGGTCGATCAGCCGGCTCCTCCGACCCCGGTGGCCCCGTCACCTGGCCTCCGCGACCCCGGTGCGGCAAGCCGCCTCGGCGTCGTACAGATCTTCGTCTCCGACCGATCCCGCACCCCCCGGAGGAAGTGCGTGGGAGAAGTTCTATGGCCCAGGACCCCAGGACGGCAAGGGTTTCGCGAACATTTCTTTCACATACCTTGAGTTCCGGCGCGTCCTCCACAGAAGCGCGAGCACTGTCCACAGGGCGCCTCCCGATCTCCACAGCCCGACGGGCGAGCTGTGGATGCGACTCAGGGAAGCAGGGCGGCCAGATCGAGCACGCGGGTGGTCTGGGTCGCGCTGAAGTTGTCGTCACTGATCAGCAGGACGTGAGCGAGCTCCTTCGCCCACTGGTGCCGCCCGTGGCGACCCGGATGACCACCACGGACAGGGACCACGCTCATCCCCTCGAAGTTGTCCATCAGGGGGTTGGTCTGGGTCTCCTTGGCGGTCGCGCCCAGGCTCGGGCAGGCCGTCACGTCGGCGACCAGCGACTTGGTCATCACGTCGCGCGAGGGGGCGGTGGCGAGATCTGGCACCCGCGAGACGTCACGCGCGTGACGGGTGTGGACGGCGTACAGCTGGACGCTGTTGCCGGTCGCGGGGTCGAACGCAGCCTCCAGCACCAGCAGCCCGTCGTGTCCGTACGTCTGCACCTCGGCGATCCGGTTGCCGGGCTCGACCTGGTAGGCGACCTGCCGGGTCAGCCGCCAGCCGGAGTGGGACCGGTCATAGACCAGGAACCGACGGTAGGTGGCGGTACCACCCGTGCTCGCGGCACCGACGTCGCCGCTGAGTGTGCCCTCCATCGCCGCTACGACGCGACGCCCGTCGGGGGTGATCGTCAAGCCCTCCAGCGTGGCGTTGGCCGTCGCCTCACCCGCGGGCGCGACGCGGAACCGGTCCGGGACCGCAAGCTGGGCGCGCTGCACCCCGTCTCGGCCGAAGATCCGGATGGACGGCTCGGTCTCGGAGCTGACCAGGAACCGGCCGTGCGGGAGGACCGCGAGACCTTCGTTGTCGGCGGTGGCCCCGGTGTACGGCGTGCCGTCGGGCGCCTTCAGAACCACCGGCGCCCCGACCACGTGGGCATGGTCGGGGTCACGCCAGAACCAGATGCGGGACGGGTCGGTCAGATGGTTGTCGACGGTCGAGGCGAACGCGTGCCGGCGCGCGTCCCAGGCGATGTCGGACAGACCGCCCACCGTGACACCGTCGACGACGGCCTTGTCGAGCCCGTCGCTGAAGGCGAGTGCCGAGGCGTCTGGAGGGCAGGGCCCCGCGCCGGGAGGGAGGTGCGAGCCGGGACGGGCCTCGGCAGAGGGCATGGTGGTCAGCACGGCACCCGCCAGCGCGACACCCGCCAGCGCGCCACGGGCGAACGAGCTCACCGTGGACGGACGGCTCAGAGCAGGAAGACGGAACACGACGACACCTCCCGGTAGGTACGGACAGCAGCTCCACCCTAGAAGACCAGAGACGGTCCGACACCACACCAACGGGCGGTGACCAGGCCGTGACTAGGCGGTGGCGATCCATTGCTCGAAGGCCCGCGCGATGCCGAGCAGACGCGCGTCGTACCCGAACGGCACCACGAGCTGCACGCCCACCGGCAGCCCGCCCTCGGTCTCGCCCGCGGGCACCGAGATCGCCGGACATCCGGTGACGGTGATGACGTAGGCCGATCGCATCCAGTCGAGGTACGTCGTCATCGGGCGGCCGTTGATGTCGTGGGGGAACTCCTGGTCGGCCGGGAACGGCGGCACCTGGGAGGTGGGCAGGAGCAGCACGTCGTAGGAGCCGAAGAACAGCCGCATCCGCTCGGCCAGCGCCGTGCGCTGGGTGTAGCCGCGCGCGACGTCGGCACCGGACAGCGACGCCCCGGCGCGGATGTTGTCGGCGAGGGACTGCTTGAACGAGTCGGGGTGGGCCGCCAGCAGGTCGCCCAGACCCGCCTGGAAGAGCCAGGCCCGCAGGGTGCGGAACGTGTCCTCGGCCTCGGCCAGGTCGGGTTGTGCGGAGTCGACGACCGCTCCGGCGTCGGCGAGCGAGGCACCCGCCTCCTCGACCACCCGGCGTACCTCGGAGTCGACCTCGATCAGGCCGCCGAGATCGGGGCTGAGAGCCACGCGTAGCCCGTGCAGGTCGACGTCGTCGGGTGCTGCGAAGGCGACGCCGGGGTCCGCGAGCGCGGTCGGCACGCGGGCGTCCGGACCCGCGATGACCGACAGCAGGAGGGCCAGGTCGTCGACGTTGCGCGCGAGCGGGCCGCTGGTGGAGGTGGTCTCCCAGAGGTTGTCGGTCGGCCACGACGGCACCCGGCCCAGCGACGGCCTCAGCCCGACGACGCCGCAGAACGACGCGGGGTTGCGCAGCGAGCCGCCCATGTCGGAGCCGTCGGCCAAGGGCACCATGCCGGTACGCAGCGCGCATGCGGCCCCTCCGCTCGAGCCGCCGGCCGACCGGGTGGGGTCGACCGGGTTGAGGGTCGTGCCGAACACGGTGTTGAACGTGTGGGAGCCCGCGGCGAACTCGGGCACGTTGGTCTTGCCGATCGTCACGGCGCCGGCC
>DATBBE010000078.1:0-15203 GCA_036271155.1 Nocardioides sp.
TCTGGGTTTGCAACCCCTTAGAAGCGACGGGAGTGCCCTGGCCGAGTGAGTGGTGGGGCGGGAGTGGTTACGGCGAGTAGAGCCAGGCCCGGTTGCTCACCGAGTCGTAGGAGATCCCGGTGGCGGCGTACACACCCCCGAACGCCACGAGTACGTCGCCGGCCCAGACCGTGGTGCTCTCCTGGTCTGGAGCACCGGCCGGCTGGGGCAGCCGCGTGACCCGACCCGTCCGGGTGTCGTAGAGCTGACCGTACGTCGCCGCCCACGGCCCCCCGACCGCGTAGATACCCCACCCGCTCGCCCACCTCGCCGAGAAGTCCCGCGCCAACGGTGACCAGCGTCCGGATGCCGGGTCGAGGAAGCCACCCTCCGGGTAGGCGTGCGGGTAGGGGTTGACGGCGCCACCCGTCACCTGCGCCGGATCGGGGCTGACCATCCGGCTGCCGGTCCAGAACCACGTGTTGCCCAGCTGTCCCGTCGCGGGGAGGCGGTGCCACCGCGTTCCGTCGAACACGTCCGCCAGGACGACCGACGGCACCGAGCCGTCGTCCGGCTGGGTCGCGTCGTACCCGCTGAGCACCGGTCCGTCCGGCGTCGCCGTCACCTGCCGGTGCAACAGCCGCGGCTGGATCCGGTCGACCGGGAGCCGGCTCCACAAGCCGCTGCCGACGTCGTAGGACACGACGTGGCGGCCGGCGATCCCGTACACGTCCGCCCCCAGAGCCGACAGGGTGTCGCGCAGTCTCGGTGGGCCACCCAGGTCGTCGGACCAGTGATCGGTCGCCGGGTCGTAGACGTACCAACCCCACGTGTCGCCGGGCGATGCGCAGCGGGTGGTGGCGCAGGTGTGCTCTCCCGCGTGGCGCAGCACGACCTTCTCGCCCGCCGCGACCAGCCGATCGCCGGACCCGACCGGCACCGGCGCCTTCGCGATGCGGTGCCAGGCGTTCGTCGCCGGGTCGTACGCCGCACCGGTGCGCAGCTCTCGGGTGTCGTACGCGCAGAAGTCGGTGTTGGGCGGACAAGGGTTCGCCTCCCCACCGACGACGATCACCTCGTGGCCGGTCCAGACGCCGGCAGCGCGGGCGCGCGGCGACAGCGGGGCGGGCGGGAGCTCGCGCCACTGTCCAACCGCGTGCGAGGGCCCGATCGTGTCCCGACCCCGCCACAGCCCGTGGCCGGCCGCGGCCACCGCCACGACGGACAGCACGGCCACCCCCACGGCGAGCCGCCGGCGCGACCTCAGGCGCGCACCGGTACGCCGTGCGGTGCCCGCGTCACCGGCCGGCACGTCGAGCGAGCCGAGCCGGTCGGCGTACGACTCGCGTAGCTGCTGCTCCAGGTCCATCACAGTCCCTCTCCCGTTCGGGTCGGGTGGTCGAGTCGGGCGCGCAGCGACGTCAGCGCGGCAGATGCCTGGGACTTCACGGTCCCCGGCCGGCAGCCCAGGACCTCGGCGATCTGCTGCTCGCTGAGATCCTCGTAGTAGCGCAGCACCAGCACCGCTCGCTGGCGCGGCGGCAGCGACGTGACGGCGCGCCACAGCTCGTCGTCCGGCAGCGCCGGATCGGCCGCACCGATCGAGGCGCGCTCCGGCGGCTCGGCGCTGCTGATCTCGTGGCGACGGCGGGCCATCCGCCGGTCGTTGAGCACCTCGTTGACCACCATCCTGCGCAGGTACGCCTCCGGCGCCTCGAGCCTCGAGATCCGTCCCCAGCTCCGGTACGCCTTGGCGAAGGCCGTCTGCACGGCGTCCTCGGCGACCCCGAGGTCACCGGAGACGGCGTAGGCCGTGCGGACCAGGCGCGGCCACAGGGCGGCGTACACGTCGTCGTACTGCGGTCTCGCCATCGCACCTCCCCAGATCGCTCGGCCCGGACCTTCGGCTCCGTCGCACCTCAGGAACGTCGACGGACGTCCGAATGGTTCGGTTCCGCGGTCACGGGGTGTAGACCCAGGCTCGCCGGCTGACCCCGGTCTGGTGCTGACCGTCGAAGCTCGCCCCGCCCAGGACGACGAGCCGGCCACCGGCCCAGACCCCGGAGGCGAAGTACGGCGGACTACCGGCCGGGCGGGGCAGCAGCCAGGCCGAGCCGGTGTCGTCGTCGTACACCTCGCCCTGGACGACGAAGCGCGGTCCCGTGCCCCGGTCGAGGGTGTCGACGTCCCAGCCCGGCGTGGGGTCGGCGTACCGGATCTCGGCCGACTGCCACACGGCGGGGAGTGCCGTCCACCGTCCTGTCGCGGGGTCCAGCGCGCCACCCTCCGGGTAGCGGTGTGGCCACGCGTCGCTGCCGCCGTGGTAGCGGGTGCCCTGCACGGGATCGACGAGACGATGGCCGGTCCAGGTGTACTCCCGGTCGAGCTGCGGGGTCAGCGGGAGCCGGCGCCAGGCGTGGCCGGTCCAGGCGTCGGCCACGACCGTGGAGGGAAGGTGGTGGTACGGCGCGCGCCTCTTGTAGATCCCCATGAGCACCGGCCCCTGGGACGTCGCGACCACCGACCCCTCAAGCCGCGGCCGTAGCCGATCGACCGGGTAGCGTGACCAGGTCGATGTGCTGGGCCGGTAGGAGACCACATAGCCCCCCGACCGGTCGTACGACGACATCGCGTAGATGCGGCCTCCGGCGGCCGAGACGCCGTCGCGCGCGTCCCAACGCGACCGGAAACGGGTCCACGAGTCGCGCTCGACGTCGTAGTCCCAGGTGCGTCCGCGATCGTCGACGACCAGCACGTGCCCCCCGGCGTACACCACCGTCTCCAGGCCCACCCTGGTCGGCGGCCCCGCGAGCCGGCGCCAGGTGCCGGTGGCGACGTCGTACGCCGCGCCGTCGGTCTTCTCGTCGAAGGTCGTCACCTCGCTGGTCGGGGTGAGGGGCATGTCGCAGTTGATGAAGGGCGGGCAGGGCTTCGAGGCCCCGCCCAGGAAGATCACCTCGTGCCCGGTCCACACCGCGAGCGGGTCCGCGCGCGGCGACAGGGGAGGTGGCGGCAGGGCTCGCCAGCTGCCCCGGTCCTCGAGGGGGAAGGCCGATGCGGAGGCGCTGCTGCTCGAGTGGTGTCGGACCGTCACGACCACGACCGTCGCGACGACAGCCGTGACGATGGCGCCCGCCAGGATGCCCCGGCGTCCGCGCGTCATCAGACGCGACCCGAAGTGGCTGCGCTGGCGTGTGGATCCACCGTCCGTCGGCCCATGGCCCCTCCTCGTCTCCGAGGCTAGCCGTTGAGCGGCGGACGGGTCAGGTGCCCTCGGCCAGCTCCGCCGACCTGTTGCTGGCCGCGGCCATCGCGGCCAGGAACGCCGCCCGCACCTTGTGGATCTCGAGCTCGCGCAGGGCCGCCGCGGTGGTGCCACCTGGCGAGGTGACCTGCTCGCGGAGCACGGTCGGATGGGTGCCGGTCTCGCGCAGCATCTTCGCCGAACCGACCAGGGTCTGGACCACCAGCTCGGTCGCGGTCGCGCGCGGCAGCCCGAGGTGGACGCCGGCCTCGATCATCGACTCCACCACGAAGAACACGTAGGCAGGCCCAGTGCCGGAGATCGCGGTCACGGCGTCCATCTGTCGCTCGGGGACGCGCAGCACCCGGCCCGTCGAGCCGAGCAGCTCCTCGGCGATGGCGAGATGCTCGTCGTCGCAGTGGGAGCCGGCCGCGATCGCGGCCATGCCCTCGTCGACGAGGGCCGGGGTGTTCGGCATCACCCGGACGACGGGCACTCCGTCGGGCAGTCGCGACTCGAGGAACGCTGTCGTGATCCCGGCCGCGAGCGAGACGACGAGCTGACCCGGCCGGACCGACGGGCCGATCTCGTCGAGCAGAGCGCCCATGTCCTGGGGCTTCACGACGAGGGCGACGGTGTCTGACCCTTGCGTCGCCTCGATGTTGGACACGACGGAGACGGCGTACCGCTCCTCCAGCTCGCGGGCACGGTCGGGACGCTTCTCGCCGACCAGGAGCTCGGCGACCGGACGGCCCGCGCGGATGAGTCCCGACAGGAGGGTCTCACCCATGACGCCGGCGCCGATGATCGCGGTGGTGCTCATGGGCGACCTCTTCTCCTCGTGCTTCGGCTGGGCTACTTCTTCGAGACGAGAGATCGCACGAAGAATGTCAGGTTCTGTGGCCGCTCCGCGAGACGTCTCATGAGGTAGCCGTACCACTCGGTGCCGTAGGGCACGTAGACGCGCACGGTCTCGCCGGACGCGGCCAGGCGACGCTGCTCCTCGGGGCGGATGCCGTAGAGCATCTGGAACTCGTAGCTTCCCGCGACGCGGCCGTTGCGGCTGGCCAGGGACGACGCGATCTTGATCATCCGCGGGTCGTGGGTCGCGACCATCGGGTAGCCCTGGCCGGCCAGCAGCACCTTGAGACAGCGGACGTAGGACTTGTCGACCTCGAGCCGGCCCTGGAAGGCGACCTCGGCCGGCTCGTCGTAGGCGCCCTTGCACAGCCGGACCCGCGAGCCTTCGTAGGCCAAGGCCCGACAGTCGCCCTCGGTGCGGTGGAGGTACGCCTGCAGCACCGCGCCCGTCTCCGGGAAGTCCTTGCGCAGCTCGCGGAGGGTGGCGAGCGTCGCGTCGGTGGTGGTGTGGTCCTCCATGTCGAGGGTCACGGTGGTGCCGGCGTTGCGGGCGGCGCGGCAGATGGTGCGGGCGTTCTCGAGCGCGATCTTGTGGCCCTGCTGCGGGATCGCCTGGCCGATGGCCGAGAGCTTGACCGACACCTCGACGTGCCGGG
Source organism: Nocardioides sp. (assembly GCA_036271155.1). Taxonomy (GTDB): domain Bacteria; phylum Actinomycetota; class Actinomycetes; order Propionibacteriales; family Nocardioidaceae; genus Nocardioides. The sequence continues at coordinate 4,741 of DATBBE010000078.1, forward strand.
TCAGCCCGTGGGCACTGAGGGCGGCGAGCGCGTCGAGGTAGGCCTGGACGGTCGCCTCGGCCTGGTCGGAGTCGAGGGTGTCCTCGCCGAGGTAGTCCAGCGTCACCCGCAGGTGGTCGTCGACCAGGGCAGCGCTCGCGCGAACGGCGTCCGCGGTGTCCTCCCCGGGCACGTAGCTGCGGACGATCCCCGCCGACACCGGCATCGAGCTGACCAGGCGCTTGACCCGGCCGCTGCGGGCGAGCAGCAGCAACGGCTGGCGGAGGAGCGGCATGTCGCACAGGCTACGCGGTGGACCGAGCCCGTTTCCCGCGCCCTGGAGGGAGAACCGGGCCCTGGGCGGGGTAGTCCGTGACCTTCGGGTCCCTTCACAGAGCTTCCAGGGGCCCGAGCGTCACGGACTACCCAGAGGCTTCCAGGGGTACGCCGCGGGTCAGCCGCGGAAGTGCTCGCGAGCGAAGGCCAGCGACTCGCGCAGATCGGCCTCGCGGTCCTCGCGGGTGGCCGCCTTGCGGGTGTTGATCTCGAGCACGATGTGGCCGGTGAAGCGGACGCTGGAGAGGTACTCCAGGAAGCCTTGCGCGTCCATCACACCGCGCCCGGGAACGAGGTGCTCGTCCTTGGGCGAGCCGGACCCGTCGGTGAGGTGGACGTGGCGCAGCCGGCCGCCGAGCCGCTCGGCCATGTCGACCGGCGAGCTCTGGGCGATCGCGGCGTGGGAGAGGTCGACCGTGGCGTTGGCGTACGGCTCCTCCGAAGGGTCCCAGCCGGGGAGGTACATCTCGACTCCACGCCGCGCGGACGCGCGCCAGGGGTACATGTTCTCGACGGCGAAGGCCAGGCCCGTGGACTCCTCGAGGGCGGCGATGCCGTCGACGAAGCCGGCGGCGTACTCGCGCTGCCACCGGAACGGCGGGTGTACGACGACGACGTCTGCGCCGACGGCATGGGCCATCTCGGCCGACCGCTCGAGCTTGCCCCAGGGATCGGTGCCCCACACGCGTTGGGTGAACAGCAGGCACGGGGAGTGCACGGCGCACACCGGCAGCTCGTGGTGGTCGGAGAGCTGCTTGACGGCGGCGGTCTGCTGACTGAGCGCGTCGATGCCCACCATCACCTCGACGGCGTCGTACCCCAGCGCCTTCGCATAGGTGAACGCGTGGGCGCTGGACTCCGGGTAGACCGACGCGGTCGAGAGGGCGACCAGGCTCACTGCGCTCCCTCGCCGGACGAGGGCCCCGACAGCTCACCCGAGAGGCGGTCGAGCCGCTCGAGGATCACGCCCTCGCGCAGCGCCCACGGGCAGATCTGGAGGTCGGCCAGGTCGAAGATGTCCATCACCGCCTCGGCGACGAGGGCTCCGGGGACGATCTGGTGCCGCCGGCTCGGAGAGACGCCGGGCAGCCCGGCGAGGTCGTCGAGACCCATGGCGACGAGCCGAGGGATCCATGCCTCCAGGTCGTCGTGGGTCAGCACACGGTCGACCAACGGTCCCTCGACGCTCGGTGCCGCGCCGCAGATGCGCGCCAGCGACCGGAACGTCTTCGAGGTCGCGGCGGCCACGTCGGGCGCGCCTCCACGCAGCAGCCGCCCGGCGTCCTGGGCGATGTCGGCGCGGATCTTCTTGCGCAGGGCTCGGATGCCGTGGGCGTCCGGGGTGCCCGCACCGAAGTGCTCCCGGGCGAGCCGCGCCGCGCCGAGCGGGATCGACCAGGCGACGTCCGGCTCCTCGTCGGCACCGCCGGCGATCTCCAGCGAGCCGCCACCGATGTCGAAGACCGCCAGCCGCCCGGCCGACCACCCGAACCATCGGCGTACGGCGAGAAAGGTCAGCCGCGCCTCGTCGTCGCCGGGCAGCACGGCGATCCGGACGCCGGTCTCGGCCGCGACGTGGTCGAGCACGTCGTCGCTGTTCCTCGCGTCTCGCACCGCGGAGGTCGCAAAGCCCAGCATGTCCTGGGCTCCCTTGTCCTCCGCGACGACGACGGCGTCCGCGACGAACCGGGTCAGTGCCTTGATGCCGGTCGGGGTGATCTCGTCGTCCTCGAGGTGCTCGGCGAGGCGCAGCGGCTCCTTGTGGGAGTACGCCGGCAACGGCGCCGCGCCGCGGTGTGCGTCGACGACGAGCAGGTGGCCGGTGTTCGAGCCGATGTCCAGGACGCCGAGGCGCATGGGTCGAATCTACCGGCCGTAGGCTGATCGGGTGCCTGAGGTCGATCTGGTGTTCCCGCGTGCCTTCGTCGAGTTCGTCGACCCGGGGGACGCCGACCAGCTCTACCGCTGCGACCTGACCTGGTTGACCTCGCGCTACACCTGCATCTTCGGACAGGGCTGTCAGGGCATCTACGCCCAGGCCCCCGACGTCGGGTGCTGCACCCTGGGTGCGCACTTCGCCGACAAGGCCGACGAGAGGCGGGTCGCGACCTACGTCGACCAGCTCGGGCCCGAGCTCTGGCAGCTCCACCCGGGCCGGCGGCCGAAGAAGTCCGACTGGATCGAGAAGGACGACGAGGGCGAGCGCAAGACCAAGGTCGTCGAGCTCGACGGGCAGTCCGCGTGCGTCTTCCACAACCGGCAGGACTTCGAGACCGGGGCCGGCTGCGCCCTGCACTCACTGGCGTTGCAGCTCGGGCGCAACCCCTTGGAGACCAAGCCCGACGTGTGCTGGCAGCTCCCGATCCGGCGCACCTTCCGCAGCGTCACCCGGCCCGACGACACGTCGTACACGGAGGTGACGATCGGCGAGTACGACCGGCGCGGCTGGGGTCCGGGCGGGCACGACCTCGACTGGTACTGCTCGGGCAACACCGAGGCGCACATCGCGCGCGAGCCGCTGTACGTCACCAACGAGCCCGAGCTGGTCGAGCTGATGGGCCGGCCGGCGTACGACGAGCTGGTCACGCACTGCGAGCGACACCTCGCCGCGCGCGAACGCCTGGCCCTGCATCCGGCCGACCCGACCTGAGCCACCGGGCGGGCCGTCACCATCTCGACGTCGAGAGAACCCGACCCCCTGTCGGGATCGGCGCAGCCGGTGGCGCAGAATGCTCCGCATGCGCCTGGACCATCTCAGCTACGCCGCCGGCCCGGACGGCCTCGCCGGCACCGCCCAGCGCATCGGGGGGCTGCTCGGCCGAGAGTTCAACGAGGGTGGCATCCACCCTCGGTTCGGGACGCGCAACATGGTGCTCCCACTGGCCGACCACACCTACCTCGAAGTCGTCGAGGTGCTCGACCACCCGGCGTCCGACAAGGCGCCGTTCGGCCAGGCCGTCAGGGCTCGCTCGGCTCTCGGCGGGGGCTGGCTCGGCTGGGTGATCGCCGTCGACGACATCACGCCGTTCGAGCAGCGGCTCGGCCGTGAGTCCGTCGCCGGCAACCGCCACCGTCCCGACGGCACCGAGCTGCTGTGGAAGCAGATCGGTGTCAACGGCCTGATCGCCGATCCGCAGCTGCCGTTCTTCGTGCAGTGGCTGAGCCCCGACACGATGCACCCGTCGATCGGCGGAGTCGACGACTTCTCCCTGGCCTGCCTGGAGATCGCCGGCGACCCCCAGCGGGTCAGCGAGTGGCTCGGCGAGACCGTCGAGGCTCCGCTGGAGGACGTGAAGGTCGAGTGGGTGGCGCCGCACGGGACGCCCGGCATCATCGCCGCACAGTTCCAGACCCCCAACGGTCTGGTCCGGGTCTGAGCGACCTCCCGCGCGGCGCGGTCCGCAGTCCGAACATCTGGGACCATCCCGCGACGTACGAGCTCGAGAACCATGCGGTCGACCGCGCCGGCGTACTCGAGGCCGCGATGAGGTCGGTGGCCGACTGGAGCGCCCGTGACGCGCTGGACGTCGGCTGCGGGACCGGCTTCCACCTGCCGCGCTTCGCCGCGACGGCGGCGCGGGTGTACGGCGTGGAGCCTCACCCTGCGCTGCTGCGGCTGGCCGCACGGCGTACCCGGTCGCTGGATCGGGTCACCCTCCTCGCCGGGGCGGCGCAGGAGCTCCCCCTGCCCGACGCGTCGGTGGACGTCGCCCATGCGCGATGGGCGTACTTCTTCGGGCCGGGCTGTGAGCCGGGGCTCCGTGAGCTGGCACGCGTCGTCCGCCGCGGCGGCACGGCCTTCGTGATCGACAACGACGCGACGAGGTCGACGTTCGGTCGATGGTTCCGGCGCGGCTACCCCCAGATCGACCCGCTCGAGGTGGAGCGCTTCTGGGCCCGGCAGGGCTGGAGCCGGGTGCCCCTCGACATCGACTGGCGCTTCGACGACCGCGCCGACCTCGAGGCCGTCGTACGCATCGAGTTCGCCCCCGAGCTGGCCTCGGCGCTCCTGGCCGAGCACTCCGGCACCATGGTCGACTACGCGGTCAACCTCTGGTGGCGCCGCTTCTAACCGCCCCGGCTCGATACTTCGCAGCGTTCGGCACCTCGACACGCCGGCGAAAGGGTGCGTACTGCTGCGAAGTATCGGGCCGTCAACCCGAGCTCAGGCGGACGGCGAGGGTGGGGGTGAGCAGCACTCCGGGACCCGCAACAGGGGGCGTGGAGAGGAGACCTTCGAGCGCCTTCACCAGCTCGACGGCGACCTGCTCGAGCGGCTGACGCACGGAGGTGAGGCCCCCGGGAACCACCTGGGCGACCTGGGAGTCGTCGAACCCCACGACCGCCACGTCGCGACCCCAGTGGATGCCACGGTCGCCGAGGGCATGCAGGACACCCATCGCCAAGGTGTCGGAGGCACAGACGAACGCCGTCGGCCGGGCCTCGTCGAGGAGCACGGTCGCCGCCTCGCGACCGGAGGCCACGGTGTCCTCGACCCGGGACGCAAGACCGGTGGTGGGCAGGTCACGGGCGTGCATGGCGCGGGTCCACCCCGAGCGCCGGTCCTCGCCGATGAAGGAGTCCTTGCGCCAGCCGATCCAGGCGATCCGGCTGTGGCCCTTGTCGAGCAGGTGCTCGGTGGCCAGCGAGGTGCCGGCGGCGCCGTCGACGTCGACCCAGGCGTGGGTCGCCTCCGGGTTGTCCCACGGCCGCCCGAAGGCCACGAACGGCGCTCGCCGCGAGGTCAGCCAGGTGGCCTGGGGGTTGCCGAGATAGGTGTCGGTGACGATGAAGGCGTCCACCGCGGTCGCGCGGAGGAGGTCGTCGTAGGCCCCGACCGGGTCGTCGGTCGTGTCGGAGAACAGCAGGATGTGGTACCCGCTCTCACCCGAGGTCTCCACCACCGAGTGGACGAAGCGGTCCATCGCGGCGTTCGCGGTGCCCTCCTGGGCGGGGTTGAACTTCAGGCCGATCAGATGCGAGGCGCGGGTGCGGAGGTTGCGAGCCGCGCGGTTGGGCGAGTAGCCGAGCTCGGCGATCGCGTCCTGCACGCGGGCGAGCGTGTCGGGACGCAGGAGCTCGGGGCTGTTCACGGCGTTGGAGACGGTCTGGCGTGACACCCCCGCGCGCTCGGCGACGTCGGCGAGCGTCGGGGGCGTGAGCGACAGGCGCCCGGACCACGCCATGACCCCACCCCCGCTCGACGAACCTTGATCGATCCAAGGCGCTGAGGATACCGCCGCCCGGCGGCGCGCGTGGCACACCCGCACAGGTACGTCGTGCGGGTCCAGGAGGCCCGGCACCGGGCCCGGGGAAGGCTTCTCGGGCGCGTCGGCACCGGCTGTCGGTGCCGGTGTCTAACGTTCCCGCCATGTCGAAGAGTGCCCGCCCGTCCTACCTGTGCTCCGAGTGCGGGTGGCTCTCCGCGAAGTGGGTCGGGCGGTGTGGTGAGTGCCAGGCCTGGGGCTCGGTGGCCGAGGCCGCGGCGCCCCGGGCCCTGCGCGCCGAGGCCGGTCCCGTGACCAGCGCGGCGGTTCCGATCGCGGAGGTCTCCGTCGAGGCGTCGGCGTTCCGGAGCAGCGGTGTGCCCGAGCTCGACCGCGTGCTCGGCGGCGGGCTGGTGCCGGGCGCGGCGATCCTGCTGGCCGGGGAGCCCGGCGTCGGCAAGAGCACGCTGCTCCTCGAGGTGGCAGCCCAGACCTCGCGCTACCAGCGCCGCACTCTCTACGTCACCGGCGAGGAGTCGGCGTCCCAGGTCCGGCTGCGCGCCGACCGCACCGGTGGCGTCCACGACGAGCTCTACATCGCCGCCGAGACCGACCTCGGCGCGATCCTCACCCACGTCGAGCAGGTCCGCCCCGAGGTGCTGGTGGTCGACTCGATCCAGACCATCGGCGCCGCCAGCCTCGACGGCGTCCCGGGCGGCGTCACGCAGGTGAAGGAGGTCGCGGCCGCGCTGATCCGGGTCGCCAAGACCCGCAACATCACCACGATCATCGTCGGCCACGTCACGAAGGACGGTTCGATCGCGGGGCCTCGGGTCCTCGAGCACGTGGTCGACGTGGTGCTTCATTTCGAGGGCGACCGCAACTCCCGGTTCCGCATGGTCCGAGCCCTGAAGAACCGCTTCGGCCCGGTCGACGAGGTCGGCTGCTTCGACCTCGGAGCCGACGGCATCACCGCCGTCACCGACCCGACCGGCCTGTTCGTGGAGAACCACCAGTCCCGCGTGCCAGGCACCTGCGTCGCGGTGACGATGGAGGGGCGGCGACCGATGCTGGCCGAGGTCCAGGCCCTGGTCACCAAGAGCGCCCTCGAGCGCCCGCGGCGGACGACGTCGGGCCTCGACTCGGCCCGGGTGGCCATGATCCTGGCCGTCCTGCAGCAGCACTGCGGCGTCGCGCTGTTCGCCCACGACGTGTTCGTCTCCACGGTCGGCGGGGCCAAGCTGACCGAGCCGGCCTGCGACCTGGCCATCGCCGTGGCCCTCGCCTCGGCCGCCACGGAGGGCTCGCCCCCGCGGGGTGCGGTCGCCCTGGGCGAGATCAGCCTGGCCGGAGAGGTGCGCAAGGTGCGAGACCTCCCCCAGCGGGTGGCCGAGGCGGCCCGGCTGGGCTTCCAGGTCGCGGTCGCCCCGGTGGGCGACCGCGGCGACCGGGCCGCCAGCCGCAGCGTCGACGGGCTGACCGTGCTCGAGGTCCCCGACCTCCGCGGAGCACTGACGGCGCTCGGGCTCACGGGCTCCGGGCGCCGCTCGGCTGCCCGCGAGGCCGAGTGACCGCTTGCGCGCGGATCGGCTCGCGGTCGATCCTGCGGGTATGCCCGCCCCCGATTCGGCACCCTCCCCGTCCGACGGCCTGACCGAAGCGATCGGCCGCACGCGTGCCGTGCCGATCGGCGACCACGGCTTCCTCAGCGACGGCGAGGTCTCGGCGCTGCTGGCGCCCGATGGCGCCGTCTCGTGGATGTGCGTGCCGCGCTTCGACTCCCCGAGCGTCTTCGGCTCGATCCTGGGAGCGCGCGCCGGCAGGTTCCGGATCGCCCCCCTCGACGTCAACGTCCCGGCCAGCCGTCGCTACCTGCCCGGCACGATGATCCTCGAAACCAGCTGGGGCACCCCCACCGGCTGGATCATCATCCGCGACGTCCTGCTGGTCGGGCCGTGGCACCACACGTCCGATCGTTCAGTGACCTACCGACGTACGCCGAACGACTACGAGGCCGAGCACATCCTCCTGCGCACGATCCGCTGCGTCTCGGGCGAGGTCCAGACCGTCCTGGACTGCGAGCCGGTCTTCGACTACGGGCGCTGCTTGGCCCACTGGGAGTACACCGGGGACAGCTACCACCAAGGCGTCGCCACGGCCACGTCGACCACCGGCGGCAGCGACGTCCGCCTCACCCTGACCACAGACCTGCTGCTCGGCTTCGAGGGCGGGCACGCCGGCTCCCGCACGCTGCTCAAAGAGGGCGACGTCCGGTTCGTCGCGCTCTCGTGGGGCGGTGCCGAGCCGCCGACGACGTACGACGACGCCTACTCGCGGCTGGTCTGGACCGCACACCACTGGCAGCACTGGCTGGCGCGCGGCCACTTTCCCGACCACCCGTGGCGCAGCTACCTCCAGCGCAGCGCGCTGACCCTCAAGGGCCTCACCTACGCCCCCACCGGAGCCGTCACCGCGGCCGGCAGCACCTCCCTGCCCGAGACGCCGGGCGGCAACCGCAACTACGACTATCGCTACGCCTGGATCCGGGACGCGACCTTCGCGCTGTGGGCGATGTACTCCCTGGGGCTGGACTGGGAGGCGGTGGACTTCTTCGAGTTCATCGCCGACATGGCCGGCGGCGACCAGGACCTCCAGATCATGTACGGCATCGGCGGGGAGCGTGAGCTCGAGGAGTACCAGCTGGACCATCTCCCCGGGTACGCCGGCTCGCGGCCCGTCCGCGTCGGCAACGCGGCGTACTCCCAACGCCAGCACGACGTGTGGGGCGCGCTGCTCGACTCGGTCTACCTCCACTCGCGCGCGGCCGACCATCTCGACAACCGGATCTGGCCGATCCTCGACAAGCAGGTCGGCGAGGCGCTCAAGCACTGGCGTGAGCCGGACGCCGGCATCTGGGAGGTGCGCGGGGAGCCGAAGCACTTCACGTCGTCGAAGATCATGTGCTGGGTCGCCGTCGACCGCGGCGCCAAGCTCGCCCGGATGAACGGTGATGACGCGAAGGCCGCGGAGTGGGAGCTGGCCGCCGCGGAGATCAAGCAGGACATCCTCGACCACGGTGTGGACAAGCGCGGCGTCCTGACGCAGTACTACGGCAGCGAGTCGCTCGACGCGTCGCTGCTGCTCGCCCCGCTGCTGCGCTTCCTGCCGCCCGACGACCCGCGCATCCAGGCCACCGTGATGGCGATCCGCGACGAGCTCACCGTCGACGGCCTGGTGCTGCGCTACAAGGTCGAGGAGACCGACGACGGGTTCTCCGGCGAGGAGGGGACCTTCACGATCTGTTCCTTCTGGCTGGTCTCGGCCCTGAGCGAGATCGGTGAGCACCACCTCGCCCGCCAGCTGTGCGCCAAGCTCCTCTCCTTCGCCGGGCCGCTCGAGCTCTACGGCGAGGAGATCGACCCGCACAGCGGCCAGCACCTGGGCAACTTCCCCCAGGCGTTCACCCACCTGGCCCTGATCAACGCGGTGCTCCACGTGATCGCCGAGGAGACCGCGGCTGCCACGGGTGACCGCGCCTCTGGGCCGGAGGCCTCCTGAGAACCGGCTGGGGAGCGCTCCTCGCACGCCCTACACTGACGCCGCACGCCGACGAGGGGAGGCCAGGTGGCTGGCGCCACGGGGAACGACGACACGATGCGCATGCGCGCGACCCTGTCGGCGATAGCGCCCGGCACCGCGCTGCGTGACGGCCTCGAGCGCATCCTCCGCGGCCGCACCGGCGCCCTGATCGTGCTCGGCCACGACCGCACGGTCGAGTCGATCTGCACCGGCGGCTTCACCCTCGACGTCCCGTTCACCGGCAACGGCCTGCGCGAGCTGGCCAAGATGGACGGTGCGATCATCATCGACCGCGACCTCACCCGGATCACCCGGGCGGCGGTTCATCTCATGCCCGACCCGTCGATCCCGTCCGACGAGACCGGCACCCGCCACCGCACGGCCGACCGGGTCGCCCGCCAGACCGGCATCCCGGTCATCTCGGTCTCGCAGTCGATGCAGATCATCGCGGCGTACGTCGGTGAGTCGCGGCACGTCATCGAAGGCTCGGCGGCGATCCTCTCGCGCGCCAACCAGGCATTGGCGACGCTCGAGCGCTACAAGCTCCGTCTCGACGAGGTCTCGGCGACCCTCTCGGCCCTGGAGATCGAGGATCTCGTCACCGTCCGCGACGTCGCGGTCGTGGCCCAGCGGCTGGAGATGGTGACCCGGATCGCTCGCGAGATCGAGGACTACGTGCTCGAGCTGGGCACCGACGGGCGGCTGCTCTCGCTCCAGCTCGAGGAGCTGGTCACCGGCGTCGACCAGGAGCGCGAGCTGGTCGTGCGCGACTACCTGCCCTCCGGACGCCGGGCCAAGGGTCCCGAGGCCGCACTGGCCCGGCTCGAAGGACTGTCCTCGATCGACCTGGTCGACCCTGCGTCCGCCGCCCGCGCCCTCGGGCTCGGCGAGCACCTCGACGGGGCGGTCGCCCCGCGTGGCTACCGCCTGCTCGCTAAGGTGCCGCGGCTGCCACCGACGGTGGTGGAGCGGCTCGTCGAACACTTCGACACCTTGCAGAAGCTGCTGTCGGCCGGGGTCGACGACCTCCAGGCCGTCGACGGAGTCGGCGAGCTGCGTGCCCGCAGCGTCCGCGAGGGGCTCTCCCGCCTCGCCGAGTCCTCGATCCTCGAACGCTACGTCTGACCCCCGCTCCCCCGGCTGGACACGTGTCGACTCCCCCGCGTAAGCGGGGGACTTGGCAGCGACCGTCCCTCAGCCGGGAGGGATCTGGTGCTTCTTCTTCTTGTGCTGGTGGCCCTGGTGGGGATGAGCGGTCTTGGTGACGTCGGCCGGGCTCGGGGCGCTCAGCAGGAACGTGACGTCCTGCGGCTGGCCGGCGAGCGCCGCGACGTGCAGGTGGTAGGTGCCGGGGAGCGCCCA
>DATBBE010000079.1:0-15264 GCA_036271155.1 Nocardioides sp.
ACGGTGGCGTCGTCGGTGAGTCCCCCACACTGGGTGCCGCTGTCGGCGACCGTCCGGGCGATGTGGAAGGTGCCGCCGGGGGTGAGGTCCGTGTGTCCCTGGACCCGCACGTAGAAGTAGCCGTCGGTGTTGCCCGTCGACGCCGAGACGGTCTCGGCCTGGGTGCCGGTGTTGGACGAGACGGCGAGCAGGGTCTGGTCCTGCGCCGCCGAGAACGCCTCGCTGAAGCCCGGGTCGCCCGAGAGGCTCGGGTCGTAGGAGTCGGGTGCGTAGATGCGCGGGGCGTAGATGCTCGGGGCATAGATGCGCGGGGCGTAGGCGTCGGGGGCGTAGATCCGCGGCGCGTAGATGCGCGGCGCATAGATGCGCGGGGCGAACTTCGGCGTGACGTTGGACGTCGGGATGTCCGTGGCGGCCGCCGGGTAGTCCGGCACCTGCGTGGTCGACCCGGGGGCACCCTGCGCCGAGGCCGCGGCCAGCTGGCTGAGATCCGTGCTGTTGCTGAGCTGGTCGAAGGCCGCGCCGATGTCGCCGTACAGCGCCACGTCGTCGTCGGCGGGGAGGTTGGTGAGGTTGACCGTGGCCTGCTCGCCGGGCACGACGGGGAAGCGGTACCAGCGCGTCTCACCGGCCGCCGTCAGCGTCCCGTCGAGACCGGCGCCGTCGGGCAGGGTGGTGGCACCGACCCACTGGCGGTTGTCCTGGCCGAGGGTGGAGTCGAGATAGGGCTTGGTGCTGAGCGTGAGGGTGCCGCGCAGGAAGTTGTTGCTGTCCTGGTTGGAGCCGGTGAGCCGGAACCCGTAGGTCTGCCCGACCTGAACGTTGGTGAAGGTCGCGACGCCGCCGTAGAGGAAGCCGTTGGACGGGCTGGTGCAGCAGTCGACGGGTCCGTCGTTGACCAGGTTGCTCTGGACGACACCGTTGACGACGGTGTCCATGTGCGCGGTCACCTCGAACCACGCGTGCAGGCCCTGCCAGGTGTAGGGCACCTTGATCGTGCCGTTCGTGGCCGTCGTCGCAGTCGCGGTGAAGGTCCAGGTGCCCGAGCCCGAGCCGTCGGCGTTGTAGGTCATCTGCGCGGCCGACGCTGTGCCGTCCGAGACCGTCTTCACGGTGCCGGTGCCGGAGGCGGCGGTCCAGACTGGGTCGCCCGGCGCGGCCGCGGCAGGCGCGGCGGGCGCGGCGAGGGCGAGCGGCACGGCGAGCCCCACGGCCGTGGCGAGGGCGGCGAGACCCGCAGCCAGCCTCCGACCCGGACGGGACGGCCGCCCGGCTGTCCGGAGGGTGCGTGAAGGACGGGACGTACGGACATAGCTGGACAAGACAGGCCCCCCTGGCAAAGCACGATGATGGCTGTAGGCCCCGCACCACCCCGAGAACAGCACCCGCAGCCTAACCCCAGGTCCGGATCAGCGATATGACCCCAGGGGCCATTCCAGCCTGGGGTAGCAGAAGGGGTGCTCAGCCCGCGACGACGGCGGTGGCTCGACGGCAGGACTCGGTGAGCCCGGCGGCCGTGCCCTCGGCGTACGCCGCGTCGAGGTCATCCTGGGTGGTGCGGTGGCGGGCGGGGGCCAGAGCGTCGTCGAGGGCAGCCTCGGTCGGGGGGAACCGCGGGGCGCCGATCTCGCCACGGAGCCGCTCGGCGGCCGCGAGCAGGAACACGGCGTCGACGTCGCCGGACTCCCCGACAGCGAGGGACCAGCAGGCGATGTCCTCGAAGACGTGGGCGAGCGACCAGCGGTCGTCGCGCGCGACGTAGGCGTCCAGCGCGACGCGGAAGTCGGAGGCCGCCGGACCCAGGTCACCGAGGTCGCGGCTGACGTTGGCGAGGTTGTGGCGCCCGACCGCCACCACCCACGGGTCGCCGACCTCCTCGGCGAGCGACTGCGCCTCGAGGAACCGCTCCCTGGCCAAGGGCAGGTCGCCGCGCACGGTCGCGAGCATGCCCATGTTGGTCAGGGAGACGCTCACTGCTCGGCGGTCGTCCAGGGCCCGTCGCCGGTCCAGGCCCGCACGACCCAGCCGCTCGGCCTCCTCGAGGTCGCCCTCGTCCTCGGCGACCAGGGCGAGGTTGGTGAGCATGGCGGCGACGCCGGCCTCGTCGCCGAGGTCGCGACGCAGCGCCATGCTCTCCTCGTACGCCGCGCGGGCAGGCGCCGTATGCCCCTGCTGCGACTCGAGCGTGCCGCGCAGGTGGAGCACCTGCCCCCGGCCCGCCACGTCGTCGACCTGGGAGAAGGCCAGCTCGGCGGCCACCAGCTCGGCCTCGGCCTCGGCGTACCGACCCTGCTTGCGCGCGAGCTCCGCCCGAGCGACACGGGCGTGGGCGACACCGGCGGTGTCTCCGGCCTTCTCGGCGCTGGCGCGGGCCCGCGCGACTGCGTCCTCGGCGGCAGCCCAGTCTCCGCCGATCGTGAGCGCCTCGGCCAGCCGCAACAGCACGTCGTGGCGGTGCTCCGGCTCGGCGATCGGCAGCAGCGCCTCGAGGTAGGCGATGGCCGTCTCCTGGGCGTACGTCGCGCGCGCGGCGCCCGCGGCCTCCCAGAGGTAGAAGCGCTTCTTCGGCAGGTCGTCGCTGCGGGAGTAGTGGTAGGCGAGCAGGTCGAGATGGCGTCGCGGGCCGTTCGGCTCGTTCTCCAGGGCATCGCCGACGCGGCCGTGCAGCACCGAGCGGGTGCTGAACGGCAGCGAGTCGTAGGCCACGTCGCGGGTGACGGCGTGCCCGAACGCCCAAGCCCGGTCGAGGGGATCCTCCAGCGCGATCAGGCGGGTGGTGGCGGCCGCCAGCAGGTCCTGGTGCACGGCATCCTCGAGGCCGAGGTCGGGGTAGGCGGCTGCGACCACGCGGGTGTGGAAGTCGCGGCCCACCACGCTGGCGACCTTCACCGCACGTCGGGAGTCCTCGGGCTGGGCGTCGATCCGGCTCAACACCAGGCTGTGCAGGCTGGCCGGGAGCTCGAGCACGTCGTCCGCGTCGGCCGCGTGGGAGAGGATGTACTCGACGAGCTGCTCGAGGTAGAACGGGTTGCCCTCGGCCCGCGCCACGACGGTCGAGACCAGCTCCGGATCCGGGTCTCTGCCCACCAGCGAGCGATGTCGCTCGTCGACGAGGGCTCGAGCGCTTCGAGCACGAGGTCGGTGACATGCGGGTCCGGTCGCACCGGCAGGCCCGCCAGTGCCGTGCCGTCCGGACGGCTGAGCACCACGAGGAGCACCGGGAGGGTGGCGGCCGTGCGGCTCAGCACCTCCAGCAGGTCACGCGACAGCGGGTCGAGCCACTGCGCGTCCTCGATCACCACCACGAGCGGGCCGCGAGCCGCGCACGCGGCGAGCAGCCGGGCGAGCAGGTCCTCCAGGGAGGTCTTGCGCAGCTCGCCGTCGAAAGCCGCCGTCAGGTCGCTGTCGGGCAGTGTCAGGCCCAGCACCGGGCCGAGCAGCGGCGCACGGGCGGCGAGCTGCGGGTCGAGCGCCTCGACCGCGGCGCTCACGTCGGAGGGCAGAGACTCGGAGTCGAGGCCGAGCAGGTCGCTCCACACGCCCCGCCACACGGCGTACGTCGCCTGCCGGGCCAGGGCAGCCTCGCCGGCGACGACCGGCACCCCGTCGGCGCCGAGCGGGTCGGTGAGCTCCTGGACCAGGCGTGACTTGCCGGTGCCCGCCTCGGCCTGCAGCACGACGACGCGCCCGGTACCTCCCAGCACCGACTGCCACAGGCCGCGAAGCAGCTCCAGCTCGCGCCGGCGGCCCACCATGACGTGGGAGCTGGCCGAGCCTGCATGTCCGGAGCCGGCGCCGCGGCCGAGCAGGGCCCGCACGGGCACCCGCTCCTCCCGCCCCTTGACGAGGGTGTCGGGGAGATCAGCCCAGGTGAATCTCGGACCCGCCTGCGCCGCGACATCACCGTGCACCCAGATCTCGCCGGCTCCGGCCCGGCCCATCAGCCGGGCCGCGAGGTTCACCGGGTCGCCGAGGCAGCAGAAGGTGCGGCGCTCCGCGTGACCGTAGGTGCCGCTGCGGAGCCGGCCTGCCGCAACGCCGATCTGGACGTCGCTGACCGGCACCTCCGCCGCGACGTCGAGCAGACGCAGAGCCGCTTCGCAGGCACGCGCCGCGTCGTCCTCGTGGGCCACGGGTGCACCGAACACGCCATAGAGATAGGCGCCCTTGTCGCCGATGGTGAGCTGGAGGACCGAGCCGCCCTGCTCGGCGAGCACCAGCTGGGCCCCGGTCACGAAGCCGTCGAGGATGCGCGGCGCCTCTGGGTCTCCCTCGAAGTCCAGGCCCGCGAACCGGGCGAAGATCGGGACGGCGGGGCGCAGCTCGGCGAGGAACTCTCCGCGACCCGCGACCATGCGCTCCCACACCGCCGGGAGCAGCCACTCCTGAGCCGTCTCGTCGGGCAGCCGCGGCCAGTCCTCGGCGACGCCGCGGTCGGGCGGGCCGGACGTCAGGGCCCCGACCACCCCCACGGGCCCCCGCTCCCCCTGCCGTGTCTCGCGCAGCGAGACCCGCTCGCCCATCGACGCCAGGGCGCCGGCGTCCAGCACGACGTCGCCGGCCCGTGACACACGCTCGGCGGAGGCCAGTGAGTCCATGAGCTGACCGGCCAGGACGTCGACCAGCTGCACGCGCGGATCTCCCACGACGAACCGATGCACCGGGCCGACGGCGACGGCCACCTTGAGGCCGAGCAGCACCGGGTCGCCGTCCGGGGTGACCACGGTGCCGACGTCGGCCATGACCCTCTGGAGCTCGAGCGCGCAGGCGGTCGCCCGGGAGCCGTCGTCGCCGTCGATCCAGGCGGTCACCGCGTCCCCGCTGAAGTACACGATGCTGGCCCGCCAGGCGTGCAGCGACTCGATCAGCGCGGCGAAGACTCGGTCCAGGGTCGCGGTGAGCTCCTCGGCTCCGCGGCGTCCGCCATGCGCGCGGGCCAGCGACTCGGCGAGCGGGGTGTAGCCGGCGATGTCGACGAACACCGCCGCACCGGAGGTGAGGCGCGCCAGGTCGAGACCACGGGCAAGCGCCCGTCGCCGGTCCTCGGGGATGTAGGCCTGGGGATTGTCCCCAGGCAGCAACGTCCGCATCAGGCCTCTCCCACCTCACACGTCACACGCCAGTCTGTCCTACGACGGTAAGCCCGCGGCAGGAGCAGGCCGCGCCTCGGGACGAATCCGACCCGACGGGTCGGGTGTCTGAGCACCCGACCCGGGAACCGTCCCTCGGCTCGAGGGGTATCTCCCGGCCTCGCGCTGGCCTCTTCACAACCAGGAGCGCCTCGGCGCTCGTCCCAGAGACATCGCCAGGGCACGCGGCGCTGGCGCACACGTAGGAGACCCCTCATGCAGCTCGAGCACTTCAGCTTCCGACCTCTGCCCGCCCTCGAGGATCCCGACACCCAGCCGTTCCAGGACATCGACGACCCGCTGGGGCCGCTGGCAGCGCTGCCCGGCACCTGGAAGGGCCACGGCTTCAACACCATCTGGCGTCCTCACTTCAAGAAGCAGGACCGCTTCCTGGAGCTGAACCTGACCTCGGAGACCCTGGAGTTCGACGAGATCCCCGGCGAGATCCCCAACCGCGGGCTGCTGCAAAAGGACATCAACATGTTCGGCGTGCACTACCTGCAGCAGATCTCCGACCGCAACCTGGACGCCGGCATCCACATCGAGCCCGGGATCTGGGCGACCGTGCCGGCGACGACGTCACCCCAGGAGCCGCCCACGGTGGTCCGGATGGCCTCCATCCCGCACGGCACGGTCGTCCTGGCCCAGGGAGCCGCGTCGGTCATCGCCGGGCCGCCGGTGATCAAGCCCACCGACATCATCCCGTTCGGGACCGGCGACCCGTCCGGCAAGGGCACCTTCAAAGAGGCCGAGCAGGCGTTCCCGGAGCTCAACCTGGCCAAGAAGACCGACTTCCGCCAGCCTTCCGACGCGAGCACGATGCCCGGTATCAAGCAGGGCATGCTCAAGAACCCGAACGCCGTGCTCACCCGCGCGATCGCCGACCAGGAGATCGTCAACACCGTCGTCCTCCGGGTGAAGGCGGCGAACACCAAGCCCCGCAACGTCGGGACCGCCAACACCTTCTTCCTGGGGCCGAACGCCTCGGCCGACATCGTGACCGCGACCTTCATGATCGAGACCGTCAAGAAGCCCGGTGGGGGCCACTTCCTCCAGCTGCAGTACACCCAGACCGTCATCCTGGACTTCAACGGGCTGAGCTGGCCGCACGTCTCGGTCGCCACGCTCCGCAAGCAGGGGAGCGCCGCGACGCAGGCGCGCGAGGCCGCGAAGCTGGTCGTGCCGGGTGCCCGGAAGACTCGTGAGACAGACCTCACATGACCAGACGGAGAAGCCTCAGATCCCTTCTGTTGAGCGGGATCTGGTTGCATCTTCCATCATTCGGGGTCACGATCCGGCAACGTCCGGCGAACTCAGGGGAAACCCCGATGACGACCGTCGGTGGTTTCTGCTGGACTTGTTGACATGCACAGACAGATCGCGGGGAAGCTGACAGGTCGGGTCACCAAGTGGGTCGTCCTGGGGGTCTGGATCGTCGTCTTCGTGGCCGGTGGCGTGCTCGCCGGCAAGCTGAACGGCGTGCTGGACAACCAGGCGTCGTCCTGGTTGCCGGGCAACGCCGAGTCCACGCAGGCACTCGACAAGACCCAGCCGTTCCAGGACCAGAACGACATCCAGACCGCCTTGGTCTTCGACAAGCCCTCGGGGCTCACCAAGGCCGACCTCGCGACGATCGGCCAGCGCGCCGACCAGGTGGGTGACTTCAAGGGCACCGTGCCCATCTCCGGTCCGGGCGGTCAGGTGGTCAAGCCCAGCTCGACCCTCCAGGTCTCACCCGACCAGCAGGTCGCCCAGGTCAACGTCACGTTCAACTTCGGCAAGGACGGCTGGAACCAGATGCCGGACGTCCGCGACCACATCCGTCAGGTCGCCGCGGTGTCCGGCACCACGCTGTACGTCACGGGTCCGGGCGGTGAGGCGGCCGACCAGGCCGCCATCTTCGGCAACATCGACGGCAAGCTGCTCTACAGCGCCGGCCTCGTGGTGATCGTGATCCTGTTGCTGACCTACCGCAGCCCGGTGCTCTGGCTGCTGCCGGTGCTCAGCGCACTGGTGGCGGTCTTCACGGCGCAGGGGTTGATCTACCTGCTCGCCAGGTACGCCGGGCTGACGGTCAACGGCCAGAGCTCCGGCATCCTGCTCGAGCTGGTCTTCGGCGCCGGCACCGACTACGCCTTGTTACTCGTGGCCCGCTATCGAGAAGAGCTGCATCGCCACGACGACCGACACGAGGCGATGGCGGTGGCTCTGCATCGCGCCGCTCCGGCGATCATCGCCAGTGCCCTGACGGTCATCCTCGGCATGCTGTGCCTGGTCGTCGCGCAGATGAACTCCACGGCCGGACTGGGGCCGGTCGCCGCGATCGGCATCGGCGTCGGGCTGCTGGTGATGATCACGCTGCTTCCGGCCCTGCTGGTGATCTTCGGCCGGTGGGTGTTCTGGCCACGCAGGCCCCACTACGACACCGTCGAGCCGTCGTCCGGCGGCTTCTGGGCCCGGATCGGCGCCCGGATCGCTCCCCGGCCGCGGCTGGTGTGGGTCGGGACGGCGGTCGTCCTGGCTGTGTGCAGCCTCGGACTGCTGCAGCTCAACGCGCACGGCCTGTCCACGAAGGACTCCTTCACCAAGACCTTCGACTCGGTCACCGGGCAGCAGGTGCTCACCACCCACCACCTGGCCGACACCTCCAACCCGGTCATGGTCGTGTCGAACGCCGCTGAGGCCGATCAGGTCGCCGCGGCGATGAACGGGATCCCGGGCATCGGCAAGGCGACGCCGCCGATCGTGAAGAACGGCACGGCGC
This sequence comes from Nocardioides sp., assembly GCA_036271155.1. GTDB lineage: Bacteria > Actinomycetota > Actinomycetes > Propionibacteriales > Nocardioidaceae > Nocardioides. Next base: position 7,894 of record DATBBE010000079.1, read on the forward strand.
TGATCCAGGCTCCGCTGCTCTCTGACCCGCAGTCGAGCCGGGCCTCCGACACGGTCGCGGCGATCCGGGCGAAGGTCCACGCCGTGACCGGTGCCGACGCGCTCGTGGGCGGAGGGGCCGCGATCACCTCCGACACCGAGAAGGCCTCGGGTCACGACACCCGCACGATCATCCCGATCGTCCTGGTCGTCGTGCTCCTCGTGCTGATGGTGCTGCTGCGCGCCATCTTGTCGCCGTTGATCCTGATCGCCACCGTGATCCTGTCGTTCGGCGCCGCCCTCGGCCTGAGTGCCCTGGTCTTCCGACACGTCTTCGGCTTCGCCGGTGCAGACCAGTCGCTCCCGCTGTTCGTCTTCGTGTTCCTGGTGGCCCTGGGCATCGACTACAACATCTTCCTGATGACCCGAGTGCGCGAGGAGACCCTCGAGCACGGGACTCGTCGCGCGGCGCTGATCGCGCTCGGGGCGACCGGTGGAGTGATCACCTCGGCAGGCATGGTGCTGGCCGGCACGTTCGCGGTCCTCGGCACCCTGCCGTTGGTGGCGTTCGCCGAGATCGGGATCGCGGTCGCCCTCGGCGTCCTGCTCGACACGATGATCGTGCGGTCGGTGCTGGTCACCGCGATCAACCTCGACATCGGCAGCAAGATCTGGTGGCCGAGCAAGCTCGATCGCCGGCCGGACGAGTCGCCACTCGACGCGGCGGAGAAGGTCGGCTCGCTCGAAGGCTGACGCGAGACGTGGAGCTGGTGCCGGTCAGCCGTGCAGGCGAACCGGCACCGACTCCACGCCATAGACGATCGACTTCGCGTGGTAGGCCAGCTCGTCGGCCGGCAGCGCGAGCGTGAGGTCCGGGAAGCGCCGGGCCAGCGCGGGGTAGGCCGCGCGCAGCTCCATCTTGGCGAGCTCGGCGCCGACGCAGCGGTGGAAGCCGTACCCGAACGCGAGGTGCGACCCCGTCGCCCGCGACGGGTCGATCCCGTCACCCACGGGGTAGGCGCGCGGGTCGCGGTCGGCCGCCGGCAGATGCACCATCACACACGACCCCTTGCGGATCTTGTGCCCGGCGACGGTCACCTCCTGCTTGGCGAAGCGCGGGAACGCGACCTGCACCACCGAGAGGTGGCGCAGGAGCTCGTCGACGGTGGGGCTCACCGAGGCGGGATCGGCCGCCATCGCGGCGTACAGGTCCGGACGCCCGAGCAGGACCACGGTGCCCAGGGCGAGCATCGAGGCCGAGGTCTCGAGCCCACCGGTGAACGCACCGTCGGCGAGCCCGCCGAGGTCGAAGTCGTTGATCTCGTCGCCGTGCTCGCGGATGATCTGGCCGATCAGGCCCGGTCCGGGCTCGCTGCGCTGGCGCCCGCACTCGGCGAACAGGAACTCCCGTGACGCGCCGACCGCACCCATGATCGCGCCGCCGCCGATGCTGACGTCGAAGCGTGCGGATCCGAGCTGGCGGAACGTCTCGCGGTCTTCGTCGCGGAGCCCCAGCAGCTCGCAGATCACCAGGAACGGGATCGGGAACGCGAAGGTCTCGACCAGGTCGACGACGCCGTCGTGGGCGGCGGCGACCCGCTCGGTCTCGTCGAGCTGCTGGTCGATGATCCGGTCGATCGCGGGCTTGAGCCGGGCGAGACGGCGCATGGTGAACTCGGGCGTCAGCAGCTTGCGCAGCCGCGTGTGCTCGGGCGGGTCGGTGAAGCCGAGGCCACCGATGTCGCCGTTGTCGGCGCCGGACTTGCCGTAGTAGGGCCGCACGTCGGTGGAGTACGACGTGAGGTCGCCGAGCACCTCGCGAGCCTCCGCGTCGCCGGTCACCAGCCAGACGTCCATACCCAGGAACGTCACGAGCTTCGAGACGGGGTCCTTCGCCCGGAGCTCGCTCACCCGCGGATGAGGGTCGACGAGCTCCCGGTCGAGGGGCCAGGAGAGGCGGTCGGGCACGCGGTGGACCTGGGTCAGGTCGATGCCGCCCGCCCGCGCCACGAGGCGACGGCGTACGGCACCCTTGACGGCTTCCAGCAGCGGCACGGAGCCAAGGGTACGGGTGGCGGCCGTGAAGACCCTGAGAGGCTCCACACCCCGGCGTGGCCCGACCCGGTAGGTCAGGCCAGGGCGGTGAGGATCTCGGCCGCGGGCCTGTCCGGGCTGCCCGGAATCCCGTCCCGGCCCAGAGGTTGACGCGTTCGGGGTCGGTGGCCGCCGCGGCCGCCCGGCGGATCGGCCGGGTCAGGTGGTGGAGGGCTGGGTACCCGAGGGGCGCCGAGGCGTCGTAGGCGTCGGAGAAGGCGTTGCGCAGGCCGCGTGCCGGCCGGCCGGTCCAGCCTCGCATCACCGCGGTCTCACGACCGTGGTCGGCGAGGCCGGCGCGATGTGCCGGCGACGCCCCACTCTCGTCTGCCAGCAGGAGCAGCGTGCCGACGGCCACGGCGTCCGCGCCGGCCGCGAGCACGGCGCGGACGTCGGCGGCGCCGGCGACTCCCCCGGCGCCCAGCAGCGGCAGCTCGGTGACCGCTCGCACCTCTCGCACCAGGTCGGGGAGCGGACGCTCTGCGGGGAGGCGCGACGGCGTGAGGGTGCCCGAGTGCCCACCCGCGGCACTCGACTGCACCGCGAGCACGTCGACACCGGCCTCCGCGGCCTGCCGCGCCTCCTCCGCAGAGGTCACGGTCTGGACCAGCAGGCTGCCCACGCCGCGCAGCGCGGCGAGGTCCGCGGCGTCGGGGATACCGAAGGTGAACGAGACGACCGGCGCGGGATGGGTGAGGAGCAGGTCGACCTTGTCCCGCCACGCGTCGTCGTCCTCGACCGGCTCGGCCGGAAGGTCGACGGCGTACCGCTTCGCCTCGGCGCCGATCAGGTCGCGGTACGCCGCATAGGCGGCCCGGTCCACGTGGACCGGGTACGGCGCGAAGAGGTTCACGCCGTAGACCTGCGTCTTCTCCCGCACCCGCTCGAGCTGCTCGCCGAAGCCGACGCCGGTGAGGTAGCCACCGGCCAGGAACCCCAGCGACCCGGCGCCCGCAGCCGCGACCACCAGCTCCGGAGTCGTCGGGCCGCCGGCCATCGGCGCGGCCACCACCGGGCTCGCGACCCCCAGGTCACGCAGCCAGCTCGCGGGCCAGGTCATGGACCCGACGCTAGCGCCCCGGCGCGGTCCTAGACTCCGCGGATGATCTCCGATCGGCTCCGCGAGCTCGGTATCGAGCTGCCCGCCCCTTCCTCGCCCGGCGGCAACTACCTGAACTGTGTCGTCGACGGCGACATGGTCTACGTCAGTGGCCACGGCCCCGTCGACGGGGACACGATGGTCACCGGCAAGGTCGGTGGCGACCTCACCCTCGAGCAAGGTCGCGACGCGGCACGCCTGACCGGCTTGTCGATTCTGGCCACGCTGCAGGCAGAGCTCGGTGACCTCGACCGGATCGCGAGGATCGTGCGCATCCTCGGGATGGTGAACGTGGCGCCGGGCTTCGACCAGACGCCGGACGTCATCAACGGCTGCTCGGACCTGATCGTCGAGGTCTTCGGTGACGTCGGGCGCCACACGCGCAGCGCGGTGGGCCTGGCCGCGCTTCCGTTCGGGATCGCCGTCGAGGTCGAGCTGACCGCACGACTGCGCGCATGAGCGCCGAGGACGCCCCCGGCGTCACCCGCGACGTGGCGCTGGAGGTGCTGGCGTTCCTCGTCACCGCGGCGCGCACCCAGACCGAGGAGGCAGCGGAGTACGGGCCGATGCGACTGCTGATGGCCGCTCGGCTGCTCGCTCAGGGCATGTCCCCGCACGCGGGCGACGAGCCGGCGCTGAGCGCCCTCGTCGACGAGGTGGCGTCCCTCGAGCCGGTGCGCACGCCGACGCGCGACCGTGAGCAGTACCTCGCCGCGCTCGACGCGCTCTGCGAGAGGGTCGCCGACGCGCTGCTGGCGCACGAGGGCCGCTCGTGAGCGACAACCCGGTGTACGACGCGATCCGCTCCCGCCGTGTCACCCGACGGATGAGCGACACACCCGTGGACCCGGCCCAGCTCGACCTCGTCCTCGCCTCCGCCCGCTGGGCGCCGAACGCGGGGAACCGCCGGCTCCAGCCCGTCGTACCCGTCACCGACCCGGTCACCCTGAGGCTGCTGAAGCGGGTTTCCCCCGGCATGGTGCCGAGCCCCCAGGCCGCCCTGGTGATCTGCCTGGACACCGTCCGAGCCGAGGAGTTCGGCTTCCAGCCCGGCCACCGGGGCCTCTACGTCGACATCGGCACCACCGCCGCGACCCTGCTGCTCGCGGCGCACAGCGTCGGACTGGGCGCCTGCCCGGTGACCTCGTTCAGCCGGGCGGCGGCCGCACGGGTGCTCGGCCTGGGCGCCGGGCTCTCGCCCGAGATGGTCGTCTGCCTCGGCCACCCCGCCGACGTACAGCCGAGCACCCTCTCGGCCCTGTCCCCGTAGCGGACCGCGTCCTCCTACTCGGGGCTGTCGAGGAACTCCCGGGTCTTCGCGATCGCGAAGCCGCGCATCTGCTCGAACGTCGGCTTCGGTGGCACCGCGATCTCGTCCGGGTTGGTCACGCAGTCGACCAGCGCCGGCCCGTCGTACGCGAGCGCGGCGGCGATGGCCGGCTCCACCTCGTCGGGACGCTCGGCCCGGAAGCCGCGCAGCCCGCAGGCCTCCGCGACCCGGGAGAAGTCGGGGTTGTGCAGCACCGTCCCGAACTCCGGGAGCCCGACCTGCTCCATCTCGAGCTTGACCATCCCCAGCCGCCCGTTGTCGAAGACGACGAGCTTCACCGGGAGGTCGTGGCTGACCGCCGTGATCAGGTCTCCGAGCAGCATCGACAGGCCGCCGTCGCCACAGAAGGCGACGACCTGGCGACGCCGGTCGAGCGCCTGCGCCCCGAGCGCCTGCGGCATCGCGTTGGCCATGGAGCCGAGGTTGTAGGAACCGATCAGGCGCCGGCCGCCGCTCATCCGCACGAACCGGGAGAGCCACACCGTGGCCATCCCGGTGTCACTGGTGAAGACGGCGTCGGTGGCGGCCAGCCGGTCGACGGTCGCGGCCACGAGCTCCGGCCGGATCTTGTGCTCGGGGTTGTCGACCTTGCGGCGCAGCAGGCCCTTCGGCTTGCTCTCGTACGCCGGGTCGGCCAGCTCGAGCTGGCGTCGCTGCCAGCGGTGGTACGACGACCGGCACTTCTCCAGGTGCGCCGAGTCCGGCTTGGCCTCGGTCAGTGGCAGCAGGCCCTGGAGACCTGCCCGGGCATCGCCCACGAGCGGCAGGTCGACCGGCGTACGCCGCCCGATGTGGGCTCCGCGGACGTCGAGCTGGACGACGGTCTTCCCGGTGGGCAGGAACGCGCGGTAGGGGAAGTCGGTGCCGAGCAGGACCAGGGTGTCGCAGTCCTCGAAGGCGATCGCGGTCGCGTGGTTGCCGATCAGGCCCGACTGGCCCACCTCGTAGGGGTTGTCCTCGTCGAAGCCGTCCTTGGCCTTCAGCGTGAGCACCATCGGAGCGGTCAGCCGCTCGGCCAGGGCCATCACCTCGGCCCGCGCGTGCCGCGCTCCCTGGCCTACCAGAAGTGTCACCGGTCCCCCGCTGTTGATCGCGTCCGCGGCCGCGCGCAACGACTCCTCGGAGGGTGCCGCGGCCGGCCTGCTGTCGACGAACCGCGGGACCGCCGTGTGCTTCGGCAGGTCGAGCCCGCCGACGTCGCCGGGCAGGGTCAGCACCGCGACCCCCTGCTCCTGGATCGCGGCGTTGGCCGCCTGCTCGATCAGCGAGGGGAGCTGGTCGACGCTGGTCACCGTCTGGCAGAAGACCGACACGTCGGCGAAGAGCACGTCGCTGTCGACCTCCTGGAAGAAGTCGCTGCCGATGTCCTCGCGCGGCACCTGGCCGGTGATCGCCAGCACGGGTGCGTGGCTCTTGCGGGCGTCGTACAGGCCGTTGAGGAGGTGGATCGCGCCAGGGCCGACCGTGCCCATGCACACAGCCAGCCGGCCGGTGAGCTGGGCCTGGGCACTCGCTGCGAAGGCGCCGGCCTCCTCGTGGCGCACGCCGATCCACTCGATGCGGTCCTCGCGCCGGATCGCGTCGGTGACGGGGTTGAGGGCGTCACCGACGACGCCCCACACCTGGGTGACGCCGTGGTCGGCGAGGGCGGTGATCAGCAGGTCGGCAACGGTGGTGCTCATGGAGCTCCTTCAGACGAGAAAGCGATCGGGGTCCGCGAGCTCCCAGTCCCGGGCCCAGCGTCCGGGCGGGGGCTCCGCCAGGAGCTGTCCGGGCTCGAGGTGCTCGAAGAGCTCGGCGTAGGAGTGCACCTCGGCGTGCCCGACTCTGCGACGCAGCATGTGCGGGCGGAGGTCCTCGGGCCGGGAGACGCCCATCGAGGCCATCACCTGGAGCGCCTGCTGGACACACTGCTCCTGGTAGTGGAAGACGCGCTCGGTCTTGTCCGGCACATGGAGCGCTCGCTGCCGCCGGGGATCCTGGGTGGCGACCCCCACCGGGCAGGTGTTGGTGTGGCAGGTCTGGGCCTGGATGCAGCCCACCGCCATCATCATCGAGCGGGCGGAGTTGGTGTAGTCGGCGCCCTGCACGAGGCGCTTGACGACGTCGATGCCGCTCGCCACCTTGCCGCTCGCCCCCACCCGGACCTGCGCACGTACGCCGGCTCCGACCAGGCAGTTGTGCACGTTGAGCAGGCCCTCTGTCAGCGGTGTGCCGACGTGGTCCTCGTACTCCAGGGGCGCGGCACCGGTGCCGCCCTCGCCTCCGTCGACGATCACGAAGTCCGGGGTCACGCCCTCGGCGACCATCGCCTTGCAGATGGCCAGGAAGTCCACGCGGGAGCCGAGGCAGAGCTTGAAACCCGCCGGCTTGCCGTCGGTGAGCTCCCGCATCCGGGCCATGAACAGCACCAGCTCGCGTGGGGTCGAGAACACCCGGTGGTAGCTGGGCGACACGCACTTCTCGCCCTGAGGCACACCGCGTGCCTCCGCGATCTCCGCCGTCACCTTGGCGCCCGGCAGGACGCCACCGATGCCGGGCTTGGCACCCTGGCTGAGCTTCAGCGAGGTCATCCGGACCTGGGGGTCGGCCGCCGTGTCGCGGAACTTCGCGGGATCGAAGTCGCCGTCCTTCGTGCGTGCCCCGAAGTAGCCCGAGCCGATCTCCCAGACCAGGTCGCCGCCGTGGCGGTGGTGTCGGCTGAGACCTCCTTCACCGGTGTCGTGGGCGAAGCCTCCCTGGGCGGCCCCACGGTTCAGCGCCTCGATGGCATGGGCGCTCAAGGCACCGAAGCTCATCGCCGAGACGTTCATCAGCGCCATGTCGTAGGGCTGGGTGCACTGCGGGCCGCCGATCCTGACCCTCGGCAC
>DATBBE010000080.1:0-18505 GCA_036271155.1 Nocardioides sp.
GTCGTCGTACCCGTGCGGGCCAGCTCGATCAGCGAGTAGTCGACGCAGGCCCGAGCACCCTCCTCGTCGAGACCCGCCATCTCGGCCGGCAGGATCTCGATCAGCCCGGTCAGCCAGAACTGCCGGTTACCGACGTCCTCCTGGACCGACTTGTCGATCGGTGACTCGTCGAGATGGGCGTGGGTGTTGATCAGGCCCGGGGTCACGATGCGGTCGGGGAGGTCGACGGTGCGGTCCACCTCTCCGTCGTACGTCGAGCCGACGTGCGCGATGCGGTCGTCGGTCACCACCACACACCCGTCGCGCAGGATCCGGTGCTCGCCGTCCTGGAAGGCCACGATCCAGCCGGCCCGGTACAGAGTCGTCGCCATGCAGCCGATGATCGCAGGGGGGCCGCTCGACCAGCACGCGACGGGTGGTGCGCACACCCTTGGGTAGGCTCGCGGCGTCCTGACGTCGAGCCGGTGAGGGGTCCGCCGCGATGCCGCACGCCTGGCGCGTCGTCGCCCCGCTCGTGCTGCTCGCGTCCGCGCTCACCGGCTGCTTCGGTTCGTCGCGCGCGGGCGCACCCGCGGCCGACAAGGCGGCGCCCGACCTGGGTGCGTGTCGGCTGCTCGAGCCCCACGACGTCGCCCTCCCGAGCAACGCCACCGAGCCGGTGGCGTGCGACCAGCCGCACACGGCGCAGACCTTCGCCGTCGGCTCCCTGCCTGCCGAGCTCGCCGACGCGGCGTACGACGACGAGGACGTCGCTGCCTATGCCTACCGCACCTGCTCGCAGAAGTTCATCCGGTTCACCGGCGCCGACGAGAGCCTGGCGATGCGCACCATCCTGAGCTGGGCGTGGTTCCGCCCCAGCGAGGCGGCCTGGCGGGCCGGCGCGCGGTGGTATCGCTGCGACGTGGTCGGCGGAGGTGACCAGACCCGCAGCTACGTGCACCTGCCGGACCGCACGAAGGGGCTGCTGCTCGGTCGTCCCCAGGACGAGTGGTTGGTGTGTGCCCAGGGTGCGACAGTGAGCGGGTCGGTGAAGGTCCCGTGCTCCCAGAAGCACGACTGGCGAGCGGTGACCACGATCGTCCTCGGCGGGCCGAAAGACGACTACCCCGGCGACCGCGTCGTGCAGCTCCGCACCCGCGACTACTGCTCGAAGTCGGTCAGTGCCTGGCTCGACTATCCCGTCGACTACGACTTCGGCTACTCCTGGTTCCATCAGGCGGAGTGGGAGGCCGGCAACCGGCGTTCGGTGTGCTGGGCCAGGATCAGCTCGTGAGGACGACGATCGCGCTCGCCGCCGCGGCGGCGCTGCTGCTCGCCGGATGCTCCGGGCCGAGCAAGCCCCGACCGAACGCCGGCTCCGATCCGACGCCGCGGTCGCCGGCTTCCGCGCAGACCCAGACCCAGCCGCCGAAGCCGCCACCGCCGCCCCCGGTCGTGCACTCCTGTTATCGGCTGGGATACACCGAGGCGCTGGCTCCCACCAGCGACAAGAAGCCCGTCCCGTGCACGCAGGTGCACACCGCCGTGACGTTCTACGTCGGCACCTTCGACCACCAGCTGCCGGTCGACGGTGCTCAGGTGCACCGGCTCGAGTCCACCGTGTGCCCGCGCCAGTTCGCGACGTACGTCGGTGGCACGCTCGACGAGCGGCGGCTCAGCATGCTCCGAGCCGTGTGGTTCACCCCGACGCTCGCACAGGCGGCCAAGGGGGCCCACTGGTTCGAGTGCACGGCCATCGCGCTGCGGGGCGACCAGACGCTCGCCCTGATGAGCGGACCCGTGCAGGGCGTCCTCGAGAGTCCCGACGGGCGCGACCACTACGCGCTGTGTGGCACCGCGGAGCCTGGCAGCGCCGGGTTCGAGCAGCGCATCTGCGTGGCTCCGCACACCTGGAAGGCGCTCCGCACGGTGGCCTTCACGCCCGGGAGGTATCCCGGGCAGGACCACGTCAGCTCAGCCGGGCGGACACCCTGCCAGGACGCCGGCCGGGCCGTGGCGAGCAACCCGCTGAACTACCAGTGGTCCTACCAGTGGCCGAACCTCCAGCAATGGAAGGCCGGCCAGACCTACGGCGTCTGCTGGGCCCCCGGCTAGCCGAAGGGTCAACTCTCCGCCCGCGAAGGGTCAACTCTCCGGCGTCGAAGTGACAGTCCTTCTCCGGAGAAGTGCCCCTTCGGCCCGGGAGAAGTGTCCCCTCGGCCCGGGGGAAGTGACCCTTCGGTGGCGGAGAAGTGCCCCTTCGCGTTAGAAGCCGAGCTTGCGGAGCTGCCGGGGGTCACGTTGCCAGTCCTTGGCGATCTTGACGCGGAGGTCGAGGTAGACCGGCGTGCCCAGGAGGGCCTCGATCTGGTGACGGGCGTCCGTGCCGACCTTGCGGAGTCGCGCACCTTGGTGACCGATCACGATGCCCTTCTGCGACGACCGCTCGACGTACAGGCTGGCGGCGATGTCGAGCAGCGGCTTGTCGGCCGGTCTGCTCTCGCGCAGCCCCATCTCGTCGACCACGACGGCGATCGAGTGCGGCAGCTCGTCGCGGACCCCGTCGAGCGCCGCCTCGCGGATCAGCTCCGCGGCGAGGATCTCCTCAGGGGCGTCGGTGAGATCGCCGTCGGGGTAGAGCGGTGGCCCTTCGGGCATCAGCGCGACCAGCAGGTCGGCCAACAGCCCGAGCTGGTCTCCGGCGACCGCCGAGACCGGCACGATCTCCTGCCACTCCGTCCCGGTCTCTCGTCCCAGCTCGGCGATGTCGAGCAGGTGGCGCCCGATCCGCTCAGGGCTCGCCAGGTCGGTCTTCGTCGCGATCGCCACCTTCGGCGTACGCCGGACCTTGGCCAGCTCGGTGACGATGAACCGGTCTCCGGGGCCGATCCGCTCGTTGGCCGGGAAGCACACTGCCACCACGTCGACCTCGGCCCAGGTGGTCCGCACCAGGTCGTTGAGCCGCTCCCCCAGCAGGGTCCGCGGTCGGTGGAGGCCGGGGGTGTCGACCAGGATCAGCTGGGCGTCCTGGCGGTGCACGATGCCGCGTACGACGGTCCGCGTGGTCTGCGGTTTGTCGGACGTGATCACGATCTTGCGACCCACCAGGGCGTTGGTGAGCGTGGACTTGCCGGCGTTGGGCCGCCCGACGAATGACGCGAAGCCGCTGCGGTAGCCCTCGGGAGGTGAGTAGTACTCAGACACCGCGTGCCTCGTCGTACTCCGCCCAGATCTGCTCGTCGCTCTTGCCCGCAGCCTTCCCGGCATCCCAGATCGGACCGGGATCGACGGCGCGGGGCTGTCGCGAGCTCACCGCCCGCCAGTACCCCATCACGGAGTACGCCGCGTTCGGGAGCCGACGCTCGCGCATCAGGTGCTTCCGGATCGCGCGCATCTGCGCCGACTCGCCGGCCATCCAGAAGTAGCCGTCACCTTCTGGCCAGTCGATGCCCTCCACAACCTCGGCGAGGCGCGACCGCCCCTCCGCCGGCGGCTCGAGCCAGGTGATGTCGGCGCCGGGCGGCAGGTAGCCGGGCAGGTCGTCTGGCACCTCGGCCCAGAGCCGGGTCGGCAGGCTCGTGGCCGCCGCGATGCGGGCCATGGCGGGCATCGCGGTCAGGTCGCCGACGAGGAGCAGCCACGCGGCACCCGCGGGCGGCCCGAACGAGCCCTGGGGTGCGGTGACCACCACCGTCTGGCCGACGCAGTCGCCGCTGGCCCACGCGGTGACGAGCCCCTCGGAGTGCAGGACCACGTCGAGCACCATCGCCTCGCCGGCCTGGGCGTCGAAGGACCGCACGGTGTAGTAGCGCACCTGGAACTGACCCGGCACGACGAGGCCGACCCACTCGTCGAGGACGCCGGTCGACTCGAAGCCCGGCACGGACAGGGTCAGTCGCACCAGGTGCGGCGACACCTGCTCGCGTCGCGTCACGACGGCGTCGTAACGCCGGGCCCTGGTCGTCATCGCGCCTCAGGCTAGTCGTCCGAGACCGGTGCTCTAACATCGCCGCGTGCCCGCCCTCGACCTCTCCACGGAGCCCGGCACCCCGTCGCGAGGCCCTGATCACCGGGCCCGTCCCGATCGCTGGCGCCGGCTGCGATGGACCGCTCTGGGCCTGTACGTCGTCGGCTGTGTGCTGTTCGTCCGGGACCAGGGCATCCCCACGGACCGGATCGGGATCGCGCTGGCGATCCTCGTGCTGCTGACGATCGCCGTCCTGGGCCGCGGGTGGGCCGCGTGGTGGCAAATGATGCGTGACTGGGTCCCGTTCGAGGTGGTCCTGCTCCTCTACGACTACAGCCGGGGCTTCGCCGCGCCGTACTCCGCAGCACAGGTCGCAGCGCGCCAGTACCCCGTCGTCGACGTCCACAACAGCATCGGGCTGCCCCTCCACGTGATGTTCCCGATCCGGGTCGACCAGTGGATCGGCCGGCATCTCGGCATGGGCGGGATGCCCACGACCTGGGTCCAGCAACAGCTGCACCCGGGCCACCACGAGCCGTGGTACGGCGTCCTCACGAGCCTGACCTACAGCACCCACTTCCTGGTGATGCCAGTCGTCGCCGTGGTGCTGTGGCTGCGCAACCGCGAGCGCTTCCGCGTCTGGATGCGGATGGTCGTGACGCTGGCGGTGGCCGGTGTCACGACGTACTTCCTGTTCCCGATGGCGCCGCCCTGGCTGGCGAGCTCCGCCGGGGTGTTCCCCGGGCCCCACGTCAAGCGCCTCACCTCACGCGGGTTCGACCAGATCGGGCTCCACCTCGTGGGCGGCGCGCTCGACCAGGGGCAGTACCTCGTCAACCCCGTGGCCGCCATGCCGTCCTTGCACATGGCCTATGCCACGCTGGCCGCCGGGTTCTTCTGGTTCGGCAAGCGCTGGTGGCAGAAGGCGCTGCTCGCGATGTACCCGATGGCCATGGCAGTCTCCCTCGTGTACGGCGGAGAGCACTACGTCGTCGACGAGCTGGCCGGCGTGGCCTACTCGCTGGTCATCCTGGCCGTCTGGCGCTACCTACGGGCCAGGCGAGCAGCGGTGCCCAGGGAGCCGGGACACCACGTGGGCGGTGGGACTCAACCAGCGGTGGGATAGGTCGCGTCGTCGGCGAACGTGGGTCGCAGCGGGTACGCCGCCTCACCCTCGGCGTCGGTCTTGGTGGCGAGCACGTGGTGGAGCTGGATCTCGTTGCGCTCGAAGCCCAGGCGCGAGCCGGCCATGTACAGACCCCAGACCCGCGCGGTGCCCTCGCCGACCTCGGCGACGCAGGCGTCCCAGTTGTCCTCGAGGTTCTTGCACCAGCCGGCCAGCGTGCGGGCGTAGTGGACCCGGAAGTTCTCCTCGTGCATCACCTCGAGGCCGACGTTCTGCACCTCGGTGATGATCTTCCCCGAGCCCGTCAGCTCGCCGTCTGGGAAGACGTAGCGGTCGATGAAGGCGCCCGTCTCCTGGTGCTTGTTGTGCGGCCGGGTGATGCAGTGGTTGAGCAGTCGCCCCTGCGGGCGGAGCCGGTCTCGCAGGAAGCCGAAGTACGACGCGTAGTTGCGCACCCCGATGTGCTCGGTCAGGCCGATCGAGCTCACGGCGTCGAAGCCGGTCTCGGTGACCTCGCGGTAGTCGCTGTGACGCACCTCGGCGAGGTGGTCGAGCCCCATCTCCTTGATCTTCTCCTGCGCCCACGTGGCCTGCTCGCGGGAGAGGGTCACACCGAGCGTCTTCACGCCGTAGTGCTGCGCGGCGTGGCGGACCATGCCCCCCCATCCGCACCCGACGTCGAGAAGTCGCATCCCCGGCTTGAGGTCGAGCTTCTTGGCGACCAGGTCGTACTTGTAGAACTGCGCCTGCTCGAGCGTCGCGTCCTCGGTCGGGAACACGGCGCAGGTGTAGGTCATCGACGGGCCGAGGACGAGCTCGTAGAACGCGTTCGACACGTCGTAGTGGTGCTGGATCGCCTCCTTGTCACGGGTGCGCGAATGACGCACACCCTCGACGACCCGGCGCCAGCGCGGCAGGGTCTCCTCCCTCGGCGGCGTGGGGGGCTTGAGGTGTGAGAGGCCGAGCCCAGTCGCGAGACGCACGGCGTGCGCCGCCGAGGGCACCTTCAGCCGCAGCCCTGCCTGGAGCGCCTTCAGCGCCTCGTAGGGGTCGCCGGGGTGCACACCGGACACATCGAGGTCGCCCGAGACGTAGGCCCGACCGAGACCGAGGTCGCCCGGCGCGGTCATCAGGTAGGACAGGCCGCGCTCGGTCTTCAGGTCGAGACCGAACGGCGCGTCCTCGGGCCCACTCGCGCTGCCGTCGTACGCCGTGAAGCGCAGCGGCACTGGTCCGTCGAGCACCTGGGAGAACGCGTCCGCGATCGTCAGCTTGGCCACTGTCATCGTCTCCTCACGGCCTTGTCGTACAGGCTGGTCAGTCGGTGGTCGGGGTCGTAGGTGTCCTTGACTCGCGCCAGGTTGGCGCCGTCGTAGAGCTTCTCGAAGGTCTCGGCATCGTAGAACGCCTCGGAGTAGAGCGACTTGTGGCCGTCGAGCTCGTGCACCTTGGTCTCGATGGCGCGGTTGCGTGGGGCGTTCGGGGCGTCCGGACCGACGCCGACGTTGCCCCAGAAGCCGACGTTGACGTAGACCTCGTCGGGCCGCAGCGGGTAGGTCGGCCACTTCTTGCCGGCGAAGAGCGGGCACAGCCAGACCGGACGCATCCCCACCTCGGCGTCGAACCAGTCGAGGAACTCCCCGAGCCGCTCCACCGGGATCTCGACGTCCTGCACCACCCGCTCACCCTCGGGGTTGCCCTTGCGCCGGTCGAGCCAGGCACCCACGTGGAACCGCTGGTCGAGGCGCACCATGCGGTAGTAGACGTCGGACCGCTTGTATCTGCGCGGCCACAGCCGCCGGACGACGGGGTGCTGGGTGCCGAAGGCGCGCGAGCACCAGAACCAGTCGGTGTCCCACCGCCACAGGTAGTCGTACATGGTGAGCACGTCGCGCCCCGACCCCGCGGAGCCGAGCTCCTGGATCGACCGGTAGTAGATCTGCTGGCCCGCATAGTCGCTGGGAGTCGTGTCGGCGCGGTCGCTCCACGTCGCCAGCGTCAGGTAGTACTCCCCCGGCTGGAAGGCCACCCCGTCGAGGCCGTCGACACGGACACCGTCGTACTCCTTGGTCTCCATGATCTGCGAGATCGTCTTGGAGACCAGCCCGGCGTCGTCGAAGCGGACGTGGCGCAGGTTGACGTACGACGGCACCTTCTCCAGCTTGATCCGCAGCCGGGTCGCGTAGCCGAGAGAGCCGTAGGAGTTGGGGAACGTGTCGAACAGGCTCTCGCCCGGCGTGGTCGTGACGACCTCACCGGCGCCGGTGAAGATGTCCATCTCGACCACGGACTCGTGCGGCAGCCCGCTGCGGAAGCTCGTCGACTCGATGCCCAGGCCACTGACGGCCCCGCCCAGGGTGATGGTGCGCAGCTGGGGCACGACGTAGGGGACGAAACCCCGCGGGAGCGTGGCGTCGACCAGGTCCTCGTAGGTGCACATCCCCTGGACGTCGGCCGTCGCGGCGTCCGCGTCGATCGAGATCACGCCCGAGAGACCGGAGACGTCGAGGCCGGGGGCGTCGGTCGCTGCGCGCGGACGGAAGAGGTTGGAGGTCTTCTTGGCCAGACGCACGGTCTGGCCGGTGGGGATCGCGTCGTAGGACGCCTTCAGGCGCGCGACCGCGGCCCGGTGGGCCGCCTCTCCGGTGAGCACGGGCGGCAATTTACTCCGCCTTGAGATGGAGCGGAGAAGGGGTCCGGTTGCGAGGGCCCCACGCGCCTCACGATCCCCCGACGTCCCGTCACTCCAGCGCCGCGAGGAGGTGGCGTTCCTTGTCGGTGAGCCGGAGGGAAGCGGCCGCGACGTTCTGCTCGAGGTGGCTCAGCTCACCCGTGCCCGGGATGGCCAGCACGTGCGGTCCGAGCGCCAGGGTCCATGCGATGCGCACCTGCGCCGGTGTCGCATCGTGGGCGTCCGCGACGGACTGGACGGCGTCGTACCGCTCCCGCGCGGCGTCCTCTCGCGCCTGACCGGCGATGGTGAAGAACGGGACGAAGGCGATGCCGCGTTCGAGACAGGCCGCGAGGACGTCGTCGGAGTCGGCTCGCTCGTAGCCCGGAGCATGGCGGTTCTGGACGCACGAGATCTCGCCGACCTTCGTGGACGCGGCCAGCGCGTCCACCCCCACGTTGGACAGGCCGATGTGCTCGAGCAGGCCCTCGTCCCGCAGTGCCGTCAGGGCGGCCACGGCCGCCGGTACGTCGTCGCGCCCGTTGCTGCGGTAGTTGACTACGTGGAGGCGGTCCAGGCCGAGCGTCTCCAGGTTGTGCTCGACGTGTGTCCGCAACTGCACGGGGGTCGCCCAGTCACCCCAGGCACCGGTCGTCAGGTCGCGACCAGGACCGACCTTGGTCGCGATCGTGAGGCCGTGGGGGTAGGGCGCCAGCGCCGCGCGGATGATCTCGTTGGCCCGGCCGGTCGGGGAGAAGTAGAAGCCCGCCGTGTCCAGGTGGTTGACGCCGAGCTCGACCGCACGGCGTACGACGGCGGCGGACTGCTCGGGGTCGCGGTCGTCTCCCTGACCCATCCCCCCGGTGCCGGTCAGCCGCATCGCCCCGAACCCGAGACGGTTGACGGTGCGGTCGCCGAGGGCCCAGGTGCCGGCCGCTGACGCGGCTGTGTCGGTCATGGTGCGCCTTCCCGAGCGAGGACCGTCACGAGGCGATCTGGCCCCGCGCATCGCCGAGGTGGACGACGACCCCAGGGCCGCCGAACTCGCGCACGGCAGCCAGGTCGGGGTGGTCCTCCCCGAGCCGGACGACGGCCTCGAGCCCGCGAGACCCCGACGAGATCGCCATGGCGACGCACACCTCGAGCGCCGCGAGCCGCAGGCTGTCCAGCTCGACCGACGCCGCGGCGTACGTGCGCCCGTCGAGGTCGCGCACCGCTGCGCCCTCGCTCGCCCCGGTGCGGGCGATCGTGGCCCGCGCGAGCGTCACCAGCTTCTGGTCCTCGACGGAGAGCTCGCTCATGCTCGGCACGCTACCGCCGGTCTAGGGTCGTCGGATGACCGCCCGCGTCTCGGCCTTCTTCCTCGGCGGCACCATCGGGATGACCGGCCACGAGGGTGGAGTGGTCTCGCGGCTCACGGCGTCCGATCTGGTGGCGTCGGTGCCCGGGCTCGACGGCCTCGATGTCGAGCTCGACCCGCACAACTTCCGCAGCCTGCCGAGCGCGAGCCTGTCCTTCGACGACGTGGTCGAGCTGGTGGCGACGGCAGGCGCCGTCGATGCCGACGGCATCGTCGTCGTCCAGGGCACCGACACCTTGGAGGAGACGGCGTACCTCATCGATCTCCTGTGGCCCCACGACACCCCCGTGGTCGTCACCGGAGCCATGCGCAACCCGTCGATGGCCGGCCCGGACGGCGCAGCCAACCTGCTCGCCGCGGTCCAGGTCGCCGCCGGCACGGACTTCCGCGGGCTCGGGGCCCTGGTGGCTTTCAACGACCAGATCCACGCTGCCCGGTTCGTCCGCAAGACACACAGCACCAGCACCGCCGCCTTCGCCTCGCCCAATGCCGGGCCGATCGGCCTGATGGTGGAGGGCCACGCCGTCCGCCTCACCAGCGTCGGCAGACGCCCCGTACACCGGCCGAGGCGAACGCCGGACGCGACCGTTCCGGTCTACGCGGTGTGCCTGGACGACGACGGCTGGGCCGTCTCCCGGGCGTCCGAGGGTCTCGACGGCCTCGTGGTCGCGGGGCTCGGCGTCGGCCATGTCCCGGAGCGGCTCGGCAGCGTCCTGGTCGATCTCGCCGCCGAGATCCCGGTGGTCCTGACCTCGCGCACCGGCGCCGGACCGGTGCTCTCCCACACCTACGGGTTCGCCGGCTCCGAGACGTTCCTGCTGGACGGCGGTCTGGTCAGCGGCGGCCTGCTCGACCCCTACAAGGCCAGGGTGCTGCTCAAGGTGGCTCTGGCCTGCGACTACGGCTCCCAGGAGATCCGCACCGCCTTCGCCGCCGCCTCCGGACTCTCCTGAGCGACGCCCCCTCCGACCCAAGCCCAGAACGCCGAGTCGTCATACGACGACTCGGGCTCTGCTTGTTTCGGTGCCTCTTCGTGCCGACTCGGCGGTTCAGGCGGCGAGGGCGGCGTAGCGTCCCTCGTCGGCGACGAGCGAGCTGTGGGTGCCCCGCTCGATCACTCGACCGTGGTCGAGGACGACGATCTGGTCGGCGTCGCGGACCGTCGAGAGGCGGTGGGCGACGGTGATCGTGGTCCGGCCCTGCGCAAGGGTGTCGAACGCCTGCTGCACCGCGCGCTCGGTCTCGGTGTCGAGGGCGCTGGTCGCCTCGTCGAGCACCAGGATCCGCGGGTTGCGCAGCAGGGTGCGGGCGATCGCCAACCGCTGCTTCTCGCCCCCTGAGAACCGGTGGCCGCGGGAGCCGACCACCGTGTCGTAGCCCTCGGGCAGCGACGCCAGCAGGTCGTGGATGCGGGCAGCCCGCGCGGCCTGCTCGATCTCCTCGTCGGTGGCCTCCGGGCGGGCGTAGCGGAGGTTCTCCCGCACCGTCGCGTGCAGCAGGTAGGTCTCCTGGCTGACCACGCCGACGATCTCGGCGAGATCGGCGAGCCGGAACCGGCGTACGTCGATGCCGTCGATCGTGACCCGCCCCTCGACCGGATCGAAGAGCCGCGCGACCAGCGACGCGAGCGTGGTCTTGCCCGACCCGGTCTCCCCCACCAAGGCCAGGGTGGTGCCGGCGGGGACGTCGAGGTCGACATCGGCAAGGGCAGGCACATCGGACCCCGGGTAGGTGAAGCCCACGCCCTCGAAGCGCACCTGTCCGCGGACCTGTGCGGGGTCGATGTCGACGGGGTCGGTGGGCTCGTCGACCTCGACCGGGAGATCGAGGTACTCGAAGACCCGCTGGAACAGCGCCAGCGAGCTGACGACCTGCACACCGGTGTTCAGCATCCCCATCAGCGGGCGGAACAGCTGGCTCTGCAGCGTGGTGAAGGCGATCAGCGTGCCGATCGTCATCGTGCCCGCGGTCATCGGCAGCCCGGCGCTGAGGTAGATGACGGCCGGGATGGCCGCGAAGATGACACTCATCGAGGCCATCCGCCAGCGGCCCGCGAGCTGGGAGCGGAGCTCGAGGTCGATCAGCCGGGCACTGGACTCGGTGAAGCGGCGGATGAGCGAGGGGCCGGTGCCCATCGTCTTGCTGAGGAGCACGCCGTTGATGGAGAGCCCCTCCTCGACGGTCACGTTGAGGTCGGCGAGCTCACGCTGCTGCAGCATGGTGATCTCACGCCGCATGCGCGCGACCCGGCGGCTCAGCCAGATCGCAGGCGGCAGCACGACCAGCGAGATCAGCGCGAGACGCCAGGACAGGGCGACCATCGCCACGGCGGTCGCGACGCTGGTGGTGAGGTTCGAGGCGATCGAGGTGGCCGTCGAGGTCACGACCGACTGCATGCCGCCGATGTCGTTGCT
This sequence comes from Nocardioides sp., assembly GCA_036271155.1. Classification (GTDB taxonomy): domain Bacteria; phylum Actinomycetota; class Actinomycetes; order Propionibacteriales; family Nocardioidaceae; genus Nocardioides. Next base: position 11,518 of record DATBBE010000080.1, read on the forward strand.
GATCCGCGACTGCACCTCTCCGGTGCGGGTGCGGGTGAAGAAGCCGACCGACTGTCGCTGAAGGTGGGTGAACACGTCGGTGCGCAGCCCGTGCATGACGTGCTGGCCGACCTTCGTGCTGATCCACGTCTGCACGACACCGAGCGCGGAGGTGAGGCCGGCGACGCCCACCATCGCGGCGGCGAGCAGGACCAGCATCCGAAGGTTCTGGTGAGGCAGGGCGACGTCGATGATGGCGCGCAGCAGGAACGGCGAGGCCAGGCCGACCACGGACGAGGCGGCGATGATGGCGACGACGACGCTCACCTGCCAGCGATAGGGCAGGAAGAGACGAGCGATCCGGCGCAGCGAGACCTGACTGGCCTGGCGCTTCTCCTCGGCGGTGGGCTTGTCGGGGGTGCGGAACCGGCCTCCGCGGCCTGGGGCCGCGGGGATGGTGGTGGCAGTGGTGGAGTCCAAGGTGTCCTCCTTGAAAGTCTGTGGTTATTACTGAGGTTACCTCATCATGAGGTTACAACGCCAATCCTTGCTAGTCTGTTCCCATGAGCAGCGAGTCGGCAGACGGTCTCGGCGAAGCGCTCGGCGCGGTCGCCCGACGGCTGCGCTCCGCCTCCATGGCGGCGCTGGCCACCTGGGACGTCACGCCCTCCCAGATGCGGGCGCTTCGGGTGCTCGGCTCGCACGGCGGCGTCCGGTCCTCAGAGCTCGCCCATCACCTGCGCATCGCCCCCCGGTCGGCCACCGAGGTCGTCGACGCGCTGGAGGCCAAGGGCCTGGCTCGGAGGTCGGGGGACCCGAGCGACCGACGGGCGACCCTGGTTTCGCTGACCGACCGAGGGACCGAGCTCGGCGAGGAGGTACGTCGAGCCCGCGGCATCGAGTCGGAGAGGCTGCTCGAGCGTCTCAGTGCCACCGACCGCGCGCACCTCGGCCGGATCCTGCGCCGCCTGCTGGACGACTGACCCGGTCGGCGTACCGCCCTCACTCGGGCAGGACGCAGAGCTCGTGACCGTCGGGGTCGGCCAGCACGACCCAGTCGACGTCACCCTGGCCGACGTCGATGGGCGAGGCACCGAGCGACGTCAGGCGGTCGACCTCCGCCTGCTGGCTGCCGCCCGCCGTCGGGGCGAGGTCGAAGTGCAGGCGGTACTTGCCGGTCTTCGGCGCCATCGGAGGCCCACCCCACGCGATCTTCGGGCCTCCGCTGGGTGACTGGATCGCGGTCTCCTGGTCCTGGTCCCAGACCAGCGGCCAGCCCAGTGCCTCGCTCCAGAAGTAGCCACACGCCTGCGAACCGTCGGACGACAACGCCCCCAGGAAGCCGCACCCGGCCAGGAACCTGTTGCCCGGCTCGATGACGCAGAACTCGTTCCCCTCGGGGTCGGCGAGCACGACGTGCTCCTCCTCGGGAAGCTGGCCGACGTCGTGATGTCGGCCACCGAGGTCGAGGGCCTTGCTCACCGTCTCCTGCTGCCCCTCGAGGGACGCGCTGGTGAGCTCGAAGTGCATCTGGTTGGGCCCCGACTTCGCCACCTCGGTCGGTACGAACCGGACCGCGAACCCCGTGTCGTCGGTCGGCGGCAGGACGACGCCTCCCCGAGGGTCGTCCTCCACCTGCCGGCCCAAGAGGCTGGACCAGAACTGCGCGAGAGCGTTCGGGTCGTGGGCGTCGATGGTGAGTGCCACGAGCCGAGCGGTCATCCGGCACATCTCCGATCTGGCCCGGTGGGAGCGCGGACGACGCCCTCACATCAGAAGGCCCGTCACGGTAGGCGTACTTGCCACCGGGAGCAACGTCTTTGACCACCGGCGGCCCGGCCATCCGTGGACGCCCCTTGAAAGCCTACTGATTCGATCTACTTTGGTGGGAAACACTCATCAGGAGGTACCCCCCATGTCCGTCACCGACCAGCTGCTGGAGAACAACGAGAAGTACGCCGCCGACTTCACCGGACCTCTTCCGCTCCCGCCCGCCCGACAGGTGGCCGTGCTGGCCTGCATGGACGCCAGGCTCGACGTGCACGACCTGCTGGGCCTCGACGAGGGCGACGCCCACGTCATCCGCAACGCCGGCGGGGTCGCCACCGACGACGCCATCCGCTCCCTGGCGATCAGCCAGCGGCTGCTCGGCACCCGGGAGATCGTGCTGATCCACCACACCGACTGCGGCATGCTCACCTTCAGCGACGACGAGTTCAAGGCCGGCATCCAGGAGGAGACGGGTCTCAAGCCCGCCTGGGCGGCCGAGGCGTTCGCCGACCTCGACGAGGACGTGCGCCAGTCCATCGGGCGGATCAAGGCCTCACCGTTCGTCCCGCACACCGGGCAGGTGCGCGGGTTCGTCTTCGACGTGGAGACCGGCAGGCTGGCCGAGGTGAGCTGAGCTCCCCCGGCCCGCTGGTGATCGGTCAGGGCGCGGTGGCCGCGCTCGTGCCACTGCGCAGGACGCTGCCGCGACCGGTGGGCCACGGCAGGCACCCGCTCCCGGAGCCCGGGACGGTGTAGACGTCGATGCCGTGGTCCATGGTCGTCAGGACGATCTCCAGCGTGCCGTTGCCGGTGAGGTCCCCGATCGAGGGAGCCGCGGCCACGCCGATGCCGTTGCCGTCGTAGGCCTGGTGACGCAGCCGGGTGACCGAGAGCCTCTTCCCACGGGCGGAGAGCACGATCAGCCGGCCGGCGTTGCGGTGCAGCGCGTACGTGCCGAACACCAGCTCCGGGGTGCCGTCCTTGTTCAGGTCGGCCGCGACCACCTCGGAGGCGAAGGTCTTCGATCGCCTGGGTGCGTACTGGTAGGACCACAGCTTGTGGCCGGTCGGGCTCACGGCGTAGACCTTCCCGCCCGGGAGCGCCGCGACGATCTCGGGGCGGGCGTCTCCGACCAGGTTCACCACGGTCGGCGCGGGGATGCCCGACGGTGGGTAGTAGTCGCCGGCCGGACGGTAGACCGGGTGGTTGGACATCGGGAGTCGCTCGAAGCCCCGGTGACGCCGCGCCGAGCGCTGTCCCTTGCCGTACGCCCCGTCGAGAGCCATGAACGCGTAGCCCTGCGTGCGATAGGGGATGTGGCGCTCGACGTTGGGGATCCCGATCACCTCGTTGCGACCGTCACGGTCCAGGTCGGCCACGGCGGGCGGTGAGTCCGTCCACTGCAGCCACGACTGGTGCGCCGGGCTCGGCCATGCTCCCCGGTGAAGGTGGTAGTGACGCTTCTCCACACGCGGGTCGGCCCAGCGGATGAACTGGCCCCAGCCCATCCGCCGATCGAGGGCGTTGGACTCGGGATCGGTGAACCACTTCGAGGCGAGCACCGAGGTGCCGTCGTCGTTGAAGGCGTTGATCTGGTGGTTGTCGAAGGTGGTGATGATCTCCAGGTCCGGGTCGTCGTCGATGTTGCCGATCGCGACGTTCTCGCCGTACTCGCCGTAGCCGTGGTTGCCCACACCGTTGAAGTGCAGGTCGTTGCCCTTGCCGGAGAGCCGGTTGTAGCGGGGCCAGGCCGGATGATGGCCGCGGCGCGGCTGGAAGCTCTTGCCGTGGGAGTTGAAGACGAAGACCTGCGCGCCCGTGGGTGAGGTGTTCGTGGTCGTCGCCACCACCTCGACCCGGCCGTCGCCGTTCAGGTCCGCCGCCGCAAGCCCGCGAACCTCCGGGGTCTGGCCGCCGCTGCGCACCGACGCCGGCCAGCCGGGCTTCAGGCGCAGCCGGCCGTGCCGGTAGTCGTAGGCGGCCACGCTGCCCGTGCCGCCGACCACGATCTCGGGCTTGCCGTCACCGTCGAGATCGGCGACCACGGACGGCGCGTACACGCGACCTTGGGTCGCAGTCCCCCGAGCCAGCTGGTGACCCTTCGCGTCGAAGACGAACGTGGAGTAGAAGGGCGCCACGATCTCCTTGCGACCGTCGCCGTTCAGGTCGACCAGGCTCGGCGAGGAGTACCAGCCCGTCTCTCCGGTGGGGATGTGCCTGACGAGCCTCGGGCGGCGTACGGCGTGGGTGTGACCGTGGTGGGCACACGAGGCGCCGGCCGCCTGGAGCTGCGACGTACGGCCCGCTGGGCTCGGACTCACGTGGCTGGCCGTCGCCCATGCCCCCGGGACGACCAGGGCGACCAGGAGTGCCCCGAGTCCGATGACGGGAGCGCGCGAGGTCCGCATGTCCCCGGACCCTACTCACCCCGGACCGGCGCTCGGCAGGACTTATTCGTCGCGATCTCATAGCCTGCGCCCATGGCGACGTTCACCCTCACCTGCGTCGGCGATGACCGGCCCGGGCTCGTGTCTGCCCTCTCCGCGCCGATCAGCGCCCGCGGCGCGAGCTGGGAGCGCAGCCAGATGGCCCGCTTGGCGGGCAAGTTCGCCGGGGTGCTGTTGGTGGAGGTCGACGACGACCGCGCCGAGGCTCTGGCCGCGGACCTGACCGCGCTCAAGGACGTCGGGCTGCACGTCGTCCTGGAGCGGACGGACCCACCGGCCGAGCACCCCACCGTGCGGCTGAGCCTCGAGCTGCTCGGGGCCGACCACCCCGGCATCGTGGCCGAGATCTCCGGCGCGCTGGCAGGCCAGGGGGTCGGCATCGAGGAGCTCAGCACCGACGTCCGCGCGGCACCGATGGCGGGAGGCATGCTCTTCGAGGCGCGAGCGGTCCTCACTGCACCGCCGGCGTCCAGCATGGACGAGCTGCGTTCGATGCTCGAGGCGCTCGCCGACGAGCTGATGGTCGAGATCAGGCTGTCCGACGGCTGAGCTCCGCCCGGTCGGCGGTGCCTCAGCCACCCTCGTGGCCCCGCGTCGCGATCAGTGGGTCGACCACCCGTCCGAGTTCATCTGCTCGGCGCCGACGCAGTGTCGGCACGTCCAGCCCGACGGAATGCTGGAGCTCGTCCGTGACGTACTCGAAGACGGCGCCGTTCGCCCGGCCCGGTGAGGGCGCGACGGCCGATCTGGCTCAGGCCGCTGGGATCCATGCCTGATGATCGTCCTCGTCCGTGGACCGGTTGACCGGATGGCGACGAAAGCACCTGACCGCGGCCACATCGGAGGCTCAGTCGCGGACGTCGGAGCGGTCGGCGTCCGCGACCCGGCCGACGATGACACTCTCGATCTTGTTGCGCCGGCCGGCGGCCGCCTCCGCGACGAAGCGGAGGCCGTGGGTCTCGACGTGCGAGCCGGGGATCGGGACCCGGCCCAGCTGCTTGGCCATCAACCCGAGGACGGAGTCGACATCGTCGTCCTCGACGTCGATGCCGAACAGCTCGTCGAGATCGTCGATCGGGAAGCGCGAGGAGACTCGCACCGACCCGTCCGCCAGGGACTCGGTCTCGACCTGCTCCGCGTCGTACTCGTCGGTGATCTCGCCGACGATCTCCTCCAGCAGGTCCTCGATGGTGACCAGGCCGGCGGTGCCGCCGTACTCGTCGACGACGACGGCGATGTGCTGCCGCGAGGCCTGCATCTCGGACAGCAACGCGTCGACCGGCTTGGACTCCGGCACGAACAGCGCCGGGCGCATCACCTCGCCGACCCGCTGGGTGAGCTCCACGTCGGGCGCCTCGAAGTCACGGCGTACGACGTCCTTGAGGTAGGCGAAGCCGACAATGTCGTCGAGGTTGTCCTCGATCACCGGCACCCGTGAGAAACCGGAGCGCAGGAACAGTGACAGCGTCTGGCGGAGGTTCTTGTGGCGCTCGATGTAGACCACGTCTCCGCGCGGCACCATCACCTCGCGCGCGATGGTGTCTCCGAACTCGAAGACGGAGTGGATCATGGCGCGCTCGCCGGACTCGATGACCGCCGAGGCCTCGGCGTAGTCGACCAGCTCACGCAGCTCGGTCTCGGTCGAGAACGGGCCGCTGCGGAACCCGCGGCCCGGGGTGATCGCGTTGCCGACCAGGATCAAGAGCTGCGGGATGGGGCCGAGCACCCGGGTGGCGACGGTCAGGATCGCCGCAGCGACCGGAGCGACCCGGTCGGCGTGCTGACGCCCGGTCGTCCGCGGCGCCACGCCGACCACCACGAACGAGACCACGAGCATCACCCCGACCGAGGTCAGGATCGTGGGCCAGCGCGATCCGTCGTACCACCGCAGCACGACAAGCGTCACCAGGACCGCCGCGCCGGTCTCGCACAGCAACCGGAGCAGGATCGCGGTGTTGACATAGCGAGCGCGGTCGTCGAGCAGGGTCACCAGCCGCTTCGCGCCGGCTCGCCCCTCGCCGACCAGCTCGTCGGCCCGTGCCCGGGAGTACGTCGAGAGGGCGGCGTCTGCGGCCGAGAAGACGCCGGCCAGGACCACCAGCGCCCCGGCGGTCACCAGACCGGCCGGGCCCGTGGTCGGGTCGCTCACCCCGCGTCCCTGGGTCGGGTCACTGCTCGGCTGACTGCTGAGCCGACCCCGGGGCTGAGCCTGGAGCTGGGCCTGGAGCTGAGTCTGCCGAGCGCCAGGAGGCGAGCAGCTGGTCCTGCAGCGCGAACATCTCCTGATGCTCCGCCGGCTCGGCGTGGTCGTAGCCGAGGAGGTGCAGGATCCCGTGCACCGTCAGCAGCTCGATCTCGGCCTCCGTGCCGTGGCCGGCCGCCGCGCCTTGCCTCTCGGCCACGCCGGGACACAGCACGAGGTCGCCCAAGACGCCCTCCGTGGGGTCCTCGTTGACCAGGCCGGGCCGTAGCTCGTCCATCGGGAAGGCGAGCACGTCGGTCGGGCCCTCCTTCTCCATCCACTGCTGGTTGAGCGACGCGATCGTCGGCTCGTCCACGGCCTTGATGCACAGCTCGGCCAGGGGGTGGACCCGGAGCTGCTCCATCACGAAGCGACTCAGAGCCGCCAGCCGGTTGACGTCGAGATCCTCCCCCGACTCGTTGAGCACCTCGATGCTCATCGGCGGACGCGCCTCACCGTCTCTGCTCGGCGGCCGACGCCTCGGGTCGCGCGTCGAACTCGTCGTAGGCCGCCACGATCTCGCCGACCAGCTTGTGGCGCACCACGTCGT
>DATBBE010000081.1:0-9295 GCA_036271155.1 Nocardioides sp.
CAGGCATGACCGACCGGGCCGTCGCGAAGCTGCAGGCCCTCGTCCGCATCGCGACCATCTCGGACCGCGACCCGGCCCGCGTGGACGGCGACGCGTTCGACCGGCTGCTCGCCGAGCTCCCCCAGCAGTTCCCGGTGCTTCACGACCGACTCGAGCTGACTCGTGTCGGCACCCATGGCCTGCTGTTCTGCTGGCCCGGCCGCGCCCACGACAAGCCGCTCGTACTGATGGCACACCTGGACGTCGTCCCCGTGGACGACTCGGCGCCCTGGCAGCATCCGCCGTTCGCGGCCGAGGTCGCCGACGATGCGGTCTGGGGCCGAGGCACCCTCGACGACAAGGGTTGCGTCACCGCGATCTGCGAGGCGGTCGAGCGGCTGCTGGAGTCGGGTCACGAGCCGGCACAGGACGTCTGGCTGTCCTTCGGCTGCGACGAGGAGGTGTCCGGCACCGCCGCAGTCGCGGCCGTCGACGAGCTGCAACGGCGCGGCGTACGCCCGTGGCTGGTGCTCGACGAGGGTGGAGCGATCGCGCACGACGCGTTCCCAGGCGTACGCCGGCCCGTCGCCGCGATCGGTGTGGCCGAGAAGGGCACCACCAGCGTCGAGCTCCGCGTCGAGGGTCGCGGAGGTCACGCCTCGACCCCGGCGCGCAACGGGCCGACGGTCCGGCTCGCCCGCGCCGTGCTGCGGATCGACCGTTCACCGATGCCCGCTCGCCTGCCCGACACGACCCTCGAGCTGATGCGTCGGCTGACTCCTCACCTGCCCGCGCCGCTCCGGCCGCTCCTGGGCCGGCCGGACCGGATCCGCCCACTTCTCACCAAGGCGCTCACCACGGCGGGGGCCGAGACCGCAGCCATGGCCAGGACGACGTTCGCCGTCACGACGCTCGAGGCAAGTCCGGCCCTCAACGTCATCGCCTCCTCCGCGACGGCAGGCGTCAACATCCGGGTGATGCCAGGCGACACGGTCGACGACGTGCTCGCCCACCTCAGACGGGTCGTCGACGACGCCGAGGTGCGCATCCAGGTCGTCGAACGCGGCGAGGCGAGCCCGGTCTCACCGGTCGACGACGTCTTCGAGGTCGTGGCCGGGCTCGTCGAGGAGCGGTTCCCGGACGCGATCGTCACGCCCTACGTCCAGGCCGGCGCCACCGACTCGCGCCACTTCACCCGCATCTGCGAGCACGTCTACCGCTTCGCGCCGTTCCGGATGGATGCCGCACAACGCCGGGCGATCCACTCCTACGACGAGCATCTCGGGATCGACACCTTCCTGGAGGGGATCGAGTGGTACGCCGCGCTGATCGAGCGGCTGCCCGAGTGACCGACGGGCGTGACGCCGCGAGGTCGCTCGCGACGATCGTGGGGTTCCTGGTCGCCGTCGAGCTCGCGAGCGGCGTCCTGCAGGGCTACTACACCCCCATCTACAAGGACATCGCCGACCACCTCGCCATCCGCGACGCCAGCGTGAACTGGTTCGAGGCCGCTCAGCTGGTCGTCTCCGCCCTGGCCGTGCCGCTGCTCGCCCGGCTCGGCGACCTGGTGGGCGCGCGCAACGTCCTCCTGCTCTCGACGGCGATCACCGCGGTCGGCTCGTGGGTGCTGGCGTTCGCGCCAGGGTTCACGACGTTCCTGATCGGGTTCGCCGTGCAGGGCGCGTACGTCGTGTGGCTGCCGATGGAGGTCTCGATCGTCTACCGGCGTACGACGGGCCCGGACGGCTCCCCACGACGCGATCTCCTCACGCGTCGCGCAGCCGCGATCCTGGTCGGAGCCCTTGAGCTGTCAGTGATCATCGGCGCCCTCACGTCCGGCGCGCTGGTCGACGCGACGTCGATGACCGTCGTCCTGATGATCCCCGCGGTGGTCGTGACATCCGTGCTCGTCGTGATCTGGTTCGGTATCGAGCGCGACCCTCCTCGGTTCGGGGCCGGCGGGCTCGACGTCGGGGGGCTCGCGCTGATCTGCGTCGCGCTCGGGCTCGTGATGGGCGGGCTGATCGCCATCCGGCTCCAGGGCCCTGGTCATCCGCTGGGCTGGACGCTGATCGTCCTCGGGGTCGCGGCGGTCTGGCCCTTCGTCCGCTACGAAGCGCAGCAGGCCGAGCCCCTGGTCGACGTACGCCTGTTCGCCAGCCGGCTGCAGTGGCCGGTGCAGCTCACGGCGTTCCTGTTCGGCATGTCCGTCCTCGGCGCCCAGATCCCGCTGTCGACGTTCGCGCGCACCGACCCGGACGCCGCTGGCTACGGGCTCGGCGCGAGTGCCGGGTTCGTCTCCACGCTGATCGGTGTCTACGTCGTCTTCCTGGCATTGGGCGCGTTCGCGCTGCCGATGACCACCCGCTGGCTGGGTGCTCGCGGTGCACTCGTGCTCTCCGCGGTGCTCGTCGCGATCGGGTATGCCCTGTGGCTGCCGCTGCACGGCTCGACCGGCCAGGCGCTGGTCAACATGGCGGTCGTGGGAGTGGGTTCCGGTGCGCTCGTCGCGGCCCTGCCGGCCAGCGCGGCGGCCGGGGCGCCGGAGGAGCGCACCGGCTTCGCCACCGGCATGACCAACGCGACGAAGACGGTCGGCGGCGCCATCGCCTCGGCGATCTTCGCGATCGCGTTGTCGAGCACCGGCTCGATCAAGGACCCCGTGCGCGGCCACGCCCCCTTGCACGGCTACCTCGTCGTGTGGTCGGTCTGTGCCGCCGCGGCCCTCCTCGCCGCGCTCGCCCTCCTCCTCATGCCACGGCCCACGAGCGGATAGTCCCCGACGTTTTGGTCGGGTTCGCCTGTGGGAAAGCGACCAAAACGTCGGGGACTATCGACCAGACCTGGGGACAACCGGGGACGAGGGGCGTGGGAGAATGGGGCCCATGGGCACCTCGGAGACGCCCGGCTCGTCACCCCGTGACGCAGCATCGGGCACACCTGACCGTGACGTGGAGCGCGACGAGCGCACCGGCCGCGCGGCCGCGGCTCAGCGGATGCAGCGCAAGGACCAGTGGGTCGACCTCCAGATCCAGGAGGCCATGAAGCGTGGTGACTTCGACAACCTGCCCGGGGCCGGCAAGCCCATCAAGGGCCTCGGCGGCACCCACGACCCCGACTGGTGGCTGAAGAGACTGGTCGAGCGCGAGAAGATCAGCGTCCTGCCGCCTGCCCTCCAGCTCCGCAAGGACGACGCCGAGCTCGACGCCCGGCTCGACCGGCACACCGCCGAGTCGGAGGTACGCCGGATCCTCGAGGAGTTCAACGCCCGCGTGATGAAGGCGCGGTACACCCCGGTCGACGGCCCGCCGCTGATCACGATGCCTCGCGAGATCGAGGCCGAGGTCGAGGACTGGCGCGAGCGCCGGCTGATACGCCGTCGGGAGGCCGCCGCGCGCAAGGCGGCAGCCCCTCGTGTGGAGCCGCCCGCGGCCCGGCCGCGGCGCCGCTGGCTGAGGCGCCGCGCCGACTGAGCGGCGTACCCTTCAGGCGTGCTGGAGCTGCGTCCCAACTGCGAGTGCTGCGACGTCGACCTGCCGCCCGACAGCCCTGACGCGCGCATCTGCACCTTCGAGTGCACCTTCTGCGCCCGGTGCGTGACCGACGTGCTGTACGGCGTCTGCCCCAACTGCGGGGGAGGCTTCACGCCGCGACCGGTGCGGCCCGCCGCCGCTCTGCTCGACCATCCCGCCTCGACGCGACGTGTCGTCCGCGCCAGCTGCCCCTGAGGGCGCCGGGTCAGGCCGGCTTCTCCCACACCGAGACATGCTGCTCGCTGTCGGCGGTGAACGGCGCCCGCTCCCAGTCGGCCCAGCGCTCCTTCAGTCGCAGTCCCGCGATCCGCGCCATCAGGTCCAGCTCGGCCGGCCACACGTAGCGGAACGGCACGGAGAAGCGCCGGTAGCTGCCGTCCTCCCGGAGCCGCAGGTGGTGCGACCAGTGCAGCTGGGACGCGGCGTCGGCGTACTCGTCGTACGCGTGGTACGTCGGCTCGTCGGCAAAGACGTGGAACCGGTCTCCCGGTGCCAGCAGGCGCAGGATCGGGGGGTAGACCTCGACCACGAAGCTGCCTCCGGGGGCCAGGTGCCGCGCGGCGTTCTCGAACACCGCGACCTGGGCGTCCTGCGTGGTGAGGTTCGCGATCGTGTTGTAGACGAGGTACACCAGCCTGAACTCCCCCGGCACTCTCGTCGTCGTCATGTCCCCCTCGACGGCCGTGACCGCGTCGGCGCCCGGCTTGCTCCGGAGTCGGGCCAGCATCGCCGGTGAGAGCTCGATGCCCGAGACGGCGATGCCGTGCGAGGCCAGGGGCAGGGCCACCCGCCCGGTGCCGACCGCCAGCTCGAGCGCGGGCCCGGAGCCGGCGAGACCGGCCAGGTAGGCCGTCGTGGTCGCCAGCAGGTCCGGGTCGAAGTGCTCGGCCGAGTCCTCGTCGTACGTCGCCGCGATCTCCTCGTCGAACCAGTTCTCCGGCATGGTCCGAGCCTGGCCGAAGCCTCGTGCTCCCGTCGACAGGGTTTCAGGGCCGGTAGGGCGGCGCCACCCCCCAGCCCCAGTGGGGGACGGGCGCGTGCTGGACGATGTCGTCGGCATCCGAGGAGTTGTGCAGGGCCAGGCGGGTGCCCCATTCGACATATCCGACGAACGCCGCCCGGAACTCGGGGTCGTCGGGAAGCCCGGCGTCGTCCGCCGCCATGCTCATCAGCGAAGCGAACCTGAACCGCTGATCCGGCGTGATGTGCAGCCCGCGATGATGAGCCAGCATCGCGTCGTAACCGCCGTGCTCCCGCGTGTACGACGCCGCGCCACCGAACACCTCGACCCACCACGTCGTGACGTGGGCGCGATGCCCCTCGGGCACTCCTCCGGGGAACAGCGGTGACAGGAGGTCATCGCGCTCGACCCGGTCGTAGAAGGCGTCGATGAGGCGACGGAAGGCGGCATCGCCCCCCGCCCACTCGTGCAGGGTCGGCACCGGATCGTCGCTCATGCCGTCACAGTAGACACGGCCTCCGACACCCGGCGGGCGTCGCTCGCCCGGGCTCCTAAGATGACGACCATGTACGCCGTGGAGCTGACCTTCTCCGACGATCCCGCCCGGCTGGAGCTGCGCCCAGCCCACCGCGAGCGGCTCGGCGCGCTCGCCGACGACGGACGCCTGCTGGCCGCCGGGCCCTGGTCCGACGAGACCGGTGCCTTGCTGGTCTTCCTCGTCGACGACCGCGAGGCGCTCGACGTCCTGCTGGCGGCGGACCCCTACTACGTGGCCCCGGGTGTCACCTCGACGGTCCACGAGTGGAACCCGGTGACGCGCCACCACGCTCTCGACGGCCTCTGAATCACCCTCCGCGCTGAGTCCACAGGCGCCGACGCCCCCTCTTCCACCCCGGCCGGCGCCTGGCTAAGGTCGACCGCAGACACGTGGTCGCCTACTCGGAGGTTGCTGATGTCCCACGACTCGACGCCGTCCACCCGCGGGCCCTCCACCGGGCTGTGGGTGCTGATCATCGTGCTGCTGCTGCCGGCGGTGGTCGTGCCGCTCTGGGTTCCGCTCTATGACAAGACCGACCCGAAGCTGTGGGGCTTCCCCTTCTTCTACTGGTTCCAGTTCGCACTGATCCTGATGTCGGCGGTGCTCACCGCCGTCGCGTACTCGCTGTCGCTGGTCGCCGACCGACGACGAGCCGCGGCGCGCTCGGAAGGTGAGCGCCGATGAGCGCGGTCGCGGTCAGCGTGTTCGTCTTCCTGTTCCTGGTGGTCACCGTGCTCGGGTTCGCCGCGGCCAGGTGGCGCCGGGCCGACCTCGACAGCCTCGACGAGTGGGGGCTCGGCGGTCGCGGATTCGGCACGTTCGTCGCGTGGTTCCTGATCGGCGGTGACCTCTACACGGCGTACACCTTCATCGCGGTGCCTGCGACGTTGTACGCCGGGAGCCTGACCGGGTTCTTCGCCGTGCCCTACACGATCGTGGCCTACCCCATCATCTTCGTGTTCCTGCCCCGGCTCTGGTCGGTCTCTCACCGGCACGGGTACGTCACGCCGGCCGACTTCGTCCAGGGTCGCTACGGCTCGCGGACCCTCGGCTTGGCCGTCGCCCTGACCGGCATCCTCGCCACCGCTCCCTACATCGCGTTGCAGCTGGTGGGCATCCAGTCGGTGCTCCAGGTGGCCGGCTTCAGTGGCCACGGGCTCTTCAAGGACCTGCCGCTGTTCATCGCGTTCCTGGTGCTCGCGGCGTACACCTACTCCTCCGGCCTGCGGGCCCCGGCGCTGATCGCCTTCGTCAAGGACTTCCTGATCTACGTCGTGATCATCGTCGCGGTGATCTACCTGCCCCACAAGCTCGGCGGCTGGGGACACATCTTCAACGTCTCAGGCGCATCCTTCGACTCCGCGAACAAGGCGGCGGTCGCGGCCGGGCAGCCTCCGTCGAAGGGCCTGATGCCTCCACCGACCCTGCACTGGGCGTACGCCTCGCTCGCCCTCGGCTCCGCGCTCGCCCTCTTCATGTACCCGCACTCGGTCACCGGCGTGCTGTCCACGCGCAACCGCGGCGTGATCCGGCGAAACGCCGCGCTGTTGCCGGCGTACTCCTTCCTGCTGGGCCTGCTGGCCCTGCTCGGCTTCATCGCCGTCGCGGCCGGGGTGAAGGTCGCCGGCAACCCGCCCAACCCGCAGCTCGCGGTGCCCCAGCTGTTCGAGAACGAGTTCCCCTCGTGGTTCGCCGGGGTGGGGTACGCCGCGATCGCCATCGGGGCGCTCGTGCCGGCGGCGATCATGTCGATCGCCGCGGCCAACCTCTTCACCCGCAACATCTACAAGGCCTACCTCCGTCCTGAGGCGACGCCGCGCGAAGAGGCGCAGGTCAGCAAGATCGCCTCACTGGTGGTGAAGCTCGGGGCTCTGGTGTTCGTGCTGGCGCTGTCGCGGTCGTTCGCGATCAACCTCCAGCTGCTGGGCGGGGTCTGGATCCTGCAGACCTTCCCGGCGATCGTGGTCGGGCTCTACACCCGGTGGTTCCACCGATGGGCTCTGCTGGCCGGATGGGCGGCGGCCATGGTCTACGGCACCGTGGCGGCGTACCGCACCTCCTCACCGGTGCAAGCCCACTTCGGGAGCCCGTTGACGGACTTCCCCGGCACCCACACGAAGTTCTACATCGCCGGGAGCGCGTTCCTGATCAACCTCGTGGTCACGATCGTGCTGACCGCGGTCTTCCGAGCGGTCAAGCTCGACCCGGGGATCGACCAGACCTCACCCGACGACTTCCACGCCGACGTCGGGGACGACGACGTCCAGGCCGAGCTCGACCCCCACCGCCCGGCCCACGCGTGACCCCTGTCGGGACGTGTCACCGAGCCGCGAGTGGAATGGGTCATATCGGCCGCTCCACCTCCGGCGGTAGCGTCCGCGCATGCCCATGAGTGTGCGCAGCCCGAAGGACTTCTTCCGCCCGCTGGCGGTCGGAGCCCCCGAGCCGCTGCGGGAGATCCCAGCCCGGCCGAGCCGCGCGATCCACTTCTTCGACCCGTCGAACGAGAAGATGGCCGCGAAGGTCCCCCAGCTCGCCGGCACCGTCGACGTCCTCCTGGGCAACCTCGAGGACGCCGTCAGGGCCGATCGCAAGGAGGCTGCCCGCGCGGGCCTGGTGAAGATCGCCCGCGACACCGACCTCAAGACCTCCCAGCTCTGGACGCGCGTCAACGCGCTCGACAGCCCCTGGGTGCTCGACGACCTGACCACGCTGGTCACCGAGATCGGCGACAGGCTCGACGTCGTGATGGTGCCGAAGGTCCAGGGCGCCGAGGACATCGCCTACGTCGACCGCCTGCTGGCCCAGCTGGAGGCGCGGGCCGGCCTCACCGAGCCGCTGCTCGTCCACGCCATCCTGGAGACGGCCCGCGGCGTCGCCAACGTCGAGGAGATCTGCGCCGCGAGCCCGCGGATGCAGGGCCTCAGCCTGGGCCCGGCGGACCTCGCCGCCGACCGGCGGATGAAGACCACGCGCGTCGGTGGCGGCCACCCCGGCTACGTCGTCCGCCAGGACCCGCGCAAGACCTCCGACGGGGTCGACGTCGAGGGTGAGCGCACGGCGTACCAGCAGGATCTCTGGCACTACACGATCGCGCGCATGGTCGACGCCTGCGCAGCGAACGGCATCTATCCCTACTACGGCCCGTTCGGCGACATCGCCGACGTGGTCGCGTGCGAGGACCAGTTCCGCAACGCCTACCTGCTCGGCTGCGTCGGCGCCTGGAGCCTGCATCCCGTGCAGATCGAGATCGCCCATCGCGTCTTCTCCCCGAGCGTCGTCGACATAGCCCATGCCCGCCGGGTCGTCGCGGCCATGCAGAAGGACGGCGCAGGGGGCACCGGAGCGGTGATGCTCGACGGCAAGATGGAGGACGACGCCTCGCTCAAGCAGTGCCTCGTGCTCGTCGAGCTGGCCGAGCAGCTGGCCGAGCGCGACCCGGAGCTGAAGAAGCTCTACGACGCCATCCCCGAGGGGCAGGGCACGGCGTGACCGACGGGTTCCGGCCGCGCCGCTCGCTCCTCTACCTGCCGGCGTCCAACGCTCGCGCTCTGGAGAAGGCCAAGTCGATCCCCTGCGACGGGCTGATCCTCGATCTCGAGGACGCCGTCGCACCCGACGCCAAAACGGCCGCCCGTGACGCTGCGTGCGCCGCCGCCGCGAGTGGTGAGTACGGCGCACGCGAGGTGACCATCCGGGTCAACGGCGCCGACACCGAGTGGCACCGCGCCGATCTCGCCGCCGCCTGCGCCGCGGGACCCGACGCGATCGTGGTGCCGAAGGTGAGCAGCGCGGACGCCGTGCTCCAGCTCGTCGAGGCGATGGCGGCAGGCGAGGCGCCGGAGCGGACGAGCCTCTGGGCGATGGTCGAGACACCGGCGGCGATGCTCCACTGCGAGGAGATCGCGTCGGCGAGCGAGCGCCTGACGGTGCTGGTGATGGGCACCAACGACCTCGCCAAGGAGCTGTACGCCGCCCACGTGCCGGGGCGTCATCCGCTCCTGCCCGGGCTCGGCCTCGCCCTGCTCGCGGCCCGGGCCGCCGGGAAGGTGATCCTCGACGGCGTCTACAACGACGTGCAGGACACCGACGGCTTCCTGACCGAGTGCCGACAGGGTCGCGAGATGGGCTTCGACGGCAAGACCCTGATCCATCCGTCCCAGGTAGCCCCGGCCAATGAGATTTTCGGTCCGTCGCGCGATGAGCTGGCTGACGCCCGCAAGATCGTCTCGGCCTACGAACAGGCTCAGGCCGCAGGCGAGAGCGTCATCACGGTCGACGGCC